>JBBRPN010000005.1:0-66250 GCA_038227925.1 Caulobacterales bacterium
AGATTGAGGCTCGCCCCTTCCTTGCCGTAGGTCGAGCGGGTCTGATAGGTCGTGCCGTCGGTCATGGTCACGGTGATGAAGTGATAGTCGGGATGGGTGTCTTGTTTCATGGCGAACTCAAACCGACCTGATCGGAAACGCAAAAGGCCGCCGAGGGCGGGCGCTTTGAAGGAACGCGCGCCTATACACGACGGTGGGGCGCGAAGGCAAGGGTCGGCGCGGACATGAGAAGACCGATCACGGCGGCGGTCGCCGACCGTCCGAAGCGCCGGGACATCCGGCCGCTCGCCCATCTGGCGCCCTTTGTGCGCGCCCACGGGGGCGACGCGGCGTGGTCGGTGGTCTTCCTGCTCGTCTCCACCAGCGCCACCCTGGGGCTTTCCGGCGCGGCGCGCCTGGTGGTCGATCGGGGATTCGCCTCGGCCGCCGCTGGCACCCTCAACCGGACCTTCCTGATCCTCATCGCCGTGGCCGCCGTGCTGGCGGCGGCGACCGCCCTGCGCTTCTACTTCATCAGCAAGTTGGGCGAGCGGGTGGTGGCGGATCTGCGCACCGCCCTCTACCGTCATGTCCTTACCCTCGATCAGGCCTATTTCCTGAAGGTCCGCACCGGCGAGGTGCTGTCGCGGCTGACCACCGACATTACCATCGTCGAGAGCCTGGTCGGCGCGTCCGCCTCGGTGGCCCTGCGCAATCTTCTGACCCTCGTCGGCGCACTGGCGGTGCTGATCTTCGTCAGCCCGAGGCTGACGCTCTATTTGGCCCTGCTGGCCCCGGCGGTCCTCGCGCCGCTGCTCCTGTTCGGCCGGCGGGTCAGAAGGCTGTCGGTCCACGCCCAGGAGCGCTTCGCCGACGCGGTGGGCTATGCCGGGGAGACCCTGGACGCCCTGGACACCCTGCAGGCTTTCGGGCGCGAGGCGAGCGCCGGCGACCGCTTCGGGCGCTCGGTGGAAACGGCCTTCGGCGCCTCCCTGGCCCGGATAAGGGCCCGCGCCCTGATGACCGGCCTGGTGATCACCCTGGTGTTCGGCGGCGTGGCGACGATCTTCTGGCTGGGCGCCCACGCCGTGGTCGCCGGGACGATGACCGGCGGCACGCTGCTGATGTTCGCCATCCTCGCGGTTCTCGCCGCCGGGTCGGTGGGCGCGCTGGGCGAAGTGTGGGGCGATGTGCAGAAGGCGGCCGGGGCTATGGACCGGATATCGGGCCTGCTGGCCGCCAAGCCGGCGATCGCCGCGCCGCCGGCGCCCACCCCTCTGCCCCGCCCGGCCTGTGGCGAGATCGCCTTCGAGGGGGTGGTGTTCGCCTATCCGGGACGCGGCGACCTGCCGGCCCTGAACGGGTTCGACCTGACCGTCCGTTCCGGCGAAAGGGTCGCCCTGGTCGGCCCTTCGGGGGCCGGCAAGAGCACGGTGTTTCGCCTGGCGCTGCGGTTCTACGACCCTCAGGGCGGGACGGTGCGCCTCGACGGCGTGGATGTGCGAGCGGCCGATCCCGCCGAGGTCCGCTCGCGGATCGCCCTGGTCGCCCAGGATGCGCCGCTGTTCTCTGGCTCGGCGCTGGAGAACCTGCGGTTCGGGCGCGAGGAGGCCACGCCCGATGAGCTGATCGCCGCCGCCAGGGCCGCCGAGGCCCAGACCTTCATCGACGCCCTGCCACATGGCTTCGATACCGCGCTCGGCGAACGGGCCAAGACCCTGTCCGGTGGCCAGCGCCAGCGGCTGGCCATCGCCCGCGCCCTGGTGCGTGACGCCCCCATCCTGCTCCTGGACGAAGCCACCAGCGCCCTGGACGCCGAGAACGAACGCCTGGTTCAGCGCGCCCTGCATGACGCCATGAGCGGGCGCACCACCCTGGTCATCGCCCATCGCCTGGCCACCGTGCTCAAGGCCGACCGGATCGTGGTCATGGACGCCGGCGCCGTGGTGGACAGCGGCACCCACGGCGAACTGTCGGCGCGGGGTGGGCTCTACGCGCGCCTGGCCCAGCTCCAGTTCGGCATGGAGGCGGCCTGACGAGGTGTGCTCAAGCGGCCCGGGCGGCCAGGGTCGCCTTGTCGCGGAACGCCGCCCCTTCGTGCTCGAGCAGCCAGCGCTTGCGCTCCAGTCCGCCGCCGTAGCCGGTCAGCGATCCATCGGCGCCGATAACCCGGTGACAGGGAACAACTACGCCGATCGGATTGGCCCCATTGGCCAGGCCCACCGCGCGCACCGCGCGGGGCTTGCCGATGCGGCGGGCCAGTTCGCCATAGCTCACCGTCACGCCCACCGGGATATCGGCCAAGGCGCGCCAGACGCTTTGCTGGAACGCGGTGCCGGCGGTGCGCCAGGCGATCGCGGCCAGGGCGTCGATCCGGCCGCCGAAATAGACCCGCAGGGCGGCGGTCGTCGCGGCCGGCGCGGGCCCATCGACCAAGAGCGCCTCGCCGTATTGCCGGCGCATCAGCCGGCGCAGGCGATCCTCGTGGTCGGACCAGTCGAAGGCGCGCAGGGCGCCGTCCTCGTCGGTGATCAGGAGAGCCTCGCCGATGGGCGTTTGCAGGCGATCGAGGAAAAGGCGTTCAAGCCGCTTGTCGGTCATGGGTCGTCTCGCAATGCTGGCTGGAGGAATGGGTCTCGCCGGCCCACAGATGCAGGGCGGCATAGGCGCGCCACGGCCGCCAGGGTTCGGCGCGGGCGAGGAGTTCGGCGGGGGTTGGCCGCCGACCGTCGGAGCCCGTGAGCGCCCGCATCAGACCGACGTCGGCGGCGGGGAAAGCGTCGGGCTCGCGCAGTTCGCGCATGGCGATGTACTGCGCCGTCCACTCGCCGATCCCCGGCAGGGCCTTGAGCTTCGCGATCGCCTCGTCAAGGCCGCGCCGGGGTCCGAAGATGAGCGGATCGGCGGCCACCGCGGCGGCCAGGGACGACAGGGCGGCGATTCTGGCGCGCGGCATCCCCAGGGCCGAGAGGTCGGCGGCGGCGAGCCGCCGCGCCGAAGGAAAGACATGGGTGAGGCCGGGGACGGCGCCGGCCAGGGCCGCCGGCAGCGGCTCGCCGAAGTCCCGCGCCAAGCGACCGGCCAGGACAGTCGCCGCCCCGACGGTGATCTGCTGGCCGAGGATGGCGCGCACCGCCAGTTCGAAGCCGTCCCAGGCCCCGGGGACCCGCAGGCCCGGCCGCGCCGCCACCAGAGGCGCCAGGAGCGGGTCGCGGCCCAGGTGTTCGCCGATGGCCGCCGGATCGGCGGCCAGGTCGAACACCCGGCGAACCTTGGCGATGATCGTCGGCAAGGCGGCAAGCCGTGGGAATCGGATCGCGACCCCGAGGCGATCGCCGGCCAGGGCTTCGACCTTCAGAACGCCGCTTTCCTCACCCAGGGCGATGGTTCGCGCGTAGCCGGCGGCGGTGACGCTCTCCACCCCGGCGATGGCACGGGCGGCCAGGAACGCCAGCAGCCCGTCCCAATCGTAGGGAGGCCGATAGGGGAGCGTGAGGGTCAGCCACCCGCCCGCCGCCAGCGATTCCGCCTCGCCCTCGCCGCGCCTCAGACTCGCGGGCGGTCGATCGTAGAGCCGCTGGAAGGTCTCATTGAAGCGCCGCACACTGCCGAAGCCGGAGGCCAGGGCGACTTCGGTCATCGGCAGGCGGGTCTGGTGAATCAGCTGTTTGGCCAGCAGCACCCGCCGGGTCTGCGCCACGGCCACCGGCGAGGCGCCCAGATGCTGGCGAAACAGGCGCCGGAGCTGGCGCTCGCCGACACCCAAACGTCCGGCCAGGCCCTCCACGTCGGCGTCGTCCAAAGCCCCCGTTTCGATCAGGGCGAGGGCGCGCGAGACGGTGTTGCTGGTTCCCTTCCAGGCGGCCAGGTCCGGCGCGGTCTCGGGGCGGCAGCGCAGGCAGGCGCGGAAACCCGCCGCCTGGGCGCCCGCCGCCGAGGCGAAGAAGATCACGTTCTGGGGCTTGGGCGTGCGGGCTGGACAGATCGGCCGGCAATAGATGCCGGTGGTCTTGACGGCCACGAAAAGCCGCCCGTCAAACCGTGCGTCGCGGGTTGCCAGGGCGCGATAGCAGGCGTCGTGATCCATATCCATGACCGCCATCATCCTCCCGTCCCAGCCCGCTGTCTCGCGGTTTTCGGACATGACCGCCGAAAAGCGATTCAGTCGGAGGATGGGTAGGAATCAATCCCTGGGGCCACGCTGGCGATTCACCACGCCACCTGGTTCTTGATGCGGCGCTCGAGCAGCGGAAACTTGCGGGAGATTCGGCGAAGATCCTCGCTAGGAAGCACCATCAGCCGCACCTCCGTGCGGGCCAGAACCGACTTGCCGTAGATTCCCCCATCGCTGAGCGCCTCCTCGCCTATCACGTCGCCGGGCTCCAGATCCCACACGCCGGTCTCATCCTCGGCCCGGGCGCGGCCGGAAACGATCAGATAGAACCTCTCGGCGTTCCGGCCGGCGATCGCGATCCGGGTATGATCCTGCACCACGCTCGCCCCCATCAGATCGATGATCTGCCCCACCGCCTCGACGCCGAAGCCCTCGAACAACGGCTGCCGCTTCACCATGCTCCAGGTGATGTTGAACTCGCGGCGATGCAGGCCATCGACGAAGCCCTTGGCGATGATGCCGATCGGCATGGCGAAGAGAACCAGTCCCAGCACCATGGTGAGGCCCGCGACCAGCTTGCCCAGAAGGGTGAGCGGCACCTCGTCGCCGTAGCCCACCGTCGACAGGGTGGCGATCGCCCAGTACATGGATGTCGGCAGGGTGCCGAACGCCTTGGGCTGCCCGGGCCCCTCGACCAGATGCATCACCTCGCCGGCGGCGCACACCGTGCACAGCAGCAGGATGAACGAACCCAGCAGCGCCCGCCGCTCGGCGTAGAGAACGCCGAGCAGGGCCGGCATCGCCTGCGAATAGCGCGCGATTTTCAACAGCCGCAGCAGGCGCAGGACCCGCAGGGCGCGCAGATCGACCACGCCGCCGGTCAGGACGCCCAGGAAAAACGGCGCGAACGACAGGAAATCGATGATCATCATCGGCCGCAGGGCGAACCGCAGTCTTCCCGTCAGCGGATGGCCGGCGCCGATGCGCGGGTCTTCGGGCGCCGACCATATGCGCACCGCATATTCCGTCGCGAACGCGCAGACGGTGAAGATTTCGAAGGCGCGGAAAAACCCGCGGTAAGGCCCATAGATCGACGGAACCGTCTCCAGGATCACCATGGCCACGTTGCTGAGGATCAAGACGATCAGAATGATTTCGATGATTCGGCTGGGACCGCCCTCGGTCTGGCCCTCCTCGAGAACGATGTAGGCGCGCTGGCGCAGGGTCGGGCGCTTGGCGTCCGCGCGCGCGGCCGAGAGGCGCTTGGCTCCCGCCGGCTCCGTCTGCTGATCCATGTCACTCTCGCATCGCCCGCCGCGCGGCGTTGTATATCGCAAGATCGGGTAATCGCCAGCGTTGGCGTCGGGCTCGGACCTTTCGGTCGCGTCTTTTTTAGCGTCGGTCGCGGATCGTGGCCAGAGCGCTTTCCGCGAAAGTGGGAACTGGTTTTGCGATCAGAAAGCGCTCAAGTGTTTAAGGGAGAGCCTGTTTATCCCGATCGGGCTGATAGGGCCCGATCGGGACAGGTTCTAGGCGAGCATCCGGCTGACCGCGCGGGTCACCGCGTCGGGCGAATAGGGCTTGGGAATGAACGCCCCGGCGGTTGGGATTTCCCCGCCAGACGGCCTGACCTTGCCCGAGGTCAGCAGAAGACGGACGCCGGGCTTGAGGCGATTTACCCGCCGGGCCAGTTCCAGGCCGTCCATCCGTCCGGGCATGTTAATGTCGGTGAACAGCACGTCGAAGTCCGCTCCGCGGGCGACCACCGCGAGCGCCTGCTCGGCGTTCGCCGCTTCCAGCACCGCGAACCCGGCGTCCCGGAGGGTTTCCGCGGCGTCCAGACGCACCAAGCCCTCATCCTCCACCACGAGAACAGTCGGCTGGCGTTGCAAGGACAATTTCATCATCGCTCAACCCCCGACCGGCGAAGACGTTCCAAGCTAAACCTATATGAAAATATGTTAATTCTTGGTGGAACGGGGATGAATGCTCCCGCGAGGATTGGGTCCACCCGAAATTACAGTATAGCTTGGCGCGAGCCGCGCCGTGCCGCCGCCGCCTGTCGCGGCGCGCCCCTCGGCGTAGGCCGGCCAATCACGCAGAGTTGCGGAACGCTTCGAGAAAGGCGACGTTAGTTTGCATCAAGCCCTACAGGCGAATCGCCAAGGCAAACGGGGCTGGAGGGTTAACACCATGGATTTTATGGCAATCATCGAGTGGCTCATTCTGGGTGGCGTGGCCGGATTCATCGCCAGTAAGATCATCAACAAGACCGGCGAAGGCTTGGTCATGGATATCGTCCTGGGGATCATCGGCGCCATCGTGGGTGGCTTCATCGCTTCCCACTTCCTCGGCGGTGTCGGCACCGGTCACAATATTCTCAGTATCCCCACCCTGATCATCGCGGTTCTCGGCGCCATCCTGGTGCTGGTGATCTACCACATGATCGTTCGCCGGCGGGTCTGAGCTCGGCTTCCGCGGCCCTCGGGATGTTCCCCGAGGGCCGCGTTTCGGTTCTCTCGAGATCGTTGGCGGACGGGAATGGCCAAGCGCTTCGCGTCCGCCTCGATCGACGAAAACGGCAAGGCCTCCCGGCCGCCGAACGGCGGCTAAGGACGGCCCCGTCGGTGTACGCCCATGTGTTCGGCTCGATCCTCGTCGGCAATGTCCTCCGGCCGGTCCCCGGCCCTTGGGTCCACTGGCCGGATCGCAGTAGGCGCATGTCTCCTTTCGGGTTTCAGGGTGGTGGCGCGGTTCAGGGCGAATTGGCGCCTGGGACCCTGAAACCCGGGCCATGCCGAACGCCATGATCAGAACCTTTCTCTACGACGCCGAGGGCCGCGATCGCGAGATCGCGCTGAACGCCGAAGCTCTCGCGGAACTGGCCGAGCAGCATATTCTGTGGATCGACGCGACCGCGCCCGACGACGCTGATTTCGCCTTGCTGAAAGGGCTGTTCGCGCTCAGCGGTCAGTGCATGGCCGGGCTTCGACGGCCCGCGACGACTTTTTTCGCTCGACAACTATGGAAGCTATTTCCACTGCGACGTGCCCGCCGTCGTGCGCCAGCCGAAGGACGCGGCGAACCTGCCGAGAACCGCCGCGCGGGCGCGGGTCGATTTCATCGTCGCCTCGCAATGGCTGATCACGGTCCACGCCGAAGAGCTCGCCTTCCTTCAGCAGTTCCGCGACCAGGACAAGGGGGAAACCCTGATCGGCGCCCTGACCGGGCCTCAGGTGGCCGCGTCCCTGCTCGACTGGCACCTCGACGCCTATCTCGGGGCGCTCGAGGATATGGAAGCCTTCGTCGATGCCCTGGACGCGCGCATCCTCGCCCGGCCGCGGGTGCGCGAGGCGCTGCTCGGCGAGGTGATGGTCGGTCGCCGCTACGTGTCCAGCCTGCGCCGGATGCTGGGGCCGCAAAGGTCGGTGTTCTACGGCGTCTCGCGGCCCGATTTCAGCCAGATCGCCGGCACCGAGGCGGCGGTGCACTACGCTGCCCTGGAGCGCCGCTTCGAGCGCAGCCTCGACGCCGTCGAGCACGGTCGGGATCTGATGCAGAGCTCCTTCGACCTGTTCACCACCCGCACCGCCGAAACCACCAACATGCTGATCCGGCGGCTGACCTTTCTCAGCGTCCTGCTGGGCGGGCTGGCGGCGCTGGCGTGCGTGTTCGGGATGAACTATCAGCCCCCTTTCGCCAGGTCCGGCCTGCCGTTCTGGATCGTGGTGGGCGCCCTGTTCGCGATCGCCGGCGGCGGCTTGGTCGTGGCGCGGCTGCGCAAATGGATTTGAAACGCCCGGCCCGAGCCCGAAACAACCGCGCCTGAAACCAAATTGACATGCCGGCCATCCGGGCGCGAAACTGAGCGCCAGCGATAGCATGGCCCTGGCAGGCAAGGGAGGCCGGCGATGAGGCTTCAATCGTGGCTGATCGCGGCGCTGGCGACGCTGACCACCGGCGGCCCGACCGGCGCGGCGGTGACCGTGTTCGGCGGTGGGATGGCGCAGGATTGCTCCCGCGCCGCGTTCGCCGGAAAATCTGATCCCGGTTCCATCCTGACCTGCAGCCTGGCGCTCGGCAACGAGGAGCTGGACAGGACCGACCGGGCCGGCACCCTGATCAATCGCGGGGTGATGAAGCTGCGTGGCCTGGCTTTCGAGGAGGCGCGGGCCGACTTCGACGCCTCGATCGCCCTGACCCCGAAAATAGGCGAGGCGTGGGTCAACCTGGGCGCGGTGTCGGTGGGCGAGCGGCGCTACCAGGCGGCTTTGGACGACCTCACCCGGGCCATCGAACTCGGCCTCAAGGAGCCGGAGAAGGCCTATTTCAACCGCGCCCTCGCCTATGAGGGGCTGGACGACGAAAAATCGGCCTATCTGGATTATCAACAGGCCCTGACGCTCAAGCCGGACTGGACCTTGCCGCGACACGAACTGCTACGGTTCACGGTGACCCGGCGCTAGCGGTTTGGCCACTCCAAGGTTCTGGAGAGGCTTGACCGACGGACGGGTCGGCGTAGGGTCGGCGGATTCTCCGGGGTGTCTCCTTCTTAAGAGACTGAGAGGCCGCTTGAGGCGGCGACCCGCCGAACCTGATCCGGGTCATGCCGGCGAAGGGAGGGAATGCGGGCGCCCGTCTTTCAAGCCCCCGCCCGTCGCTTCCGAGCAGGCCTGGTCCCTCACGAGGCCTTGAGGAACGCCATGAACCTTCACACGCCCATCGCCCCTGCCATCCCCACCGGTGAACGCCCCGGATCGCGCAAGGTCTTTCAGGCCGGCGCCCTGCATCCGTGCCTGCGGGTGCCGTTCCGGGAGATCGCGGTCCATCCCTCCGCCGGCGAGCCGCCGGTGACCCTCTACGACCCGTCCGGCCCCTACACCGATCCGGCCGCCACGATCGATATCAGGGCCGGCCTGGAGAGGCCGCGCGAGGCCTGGGTGATCGCTCGCGGCGCCGTGGAAGAGGCGGCGGCGCGCGCGCCCAGGCCCGAGGACAACGGCCATGCGCGCGGCAAGCATCTGGCCCCCCAGTTCCGGTCGGCCCGCCGGCCCTTGCGAGCCAAGGCGGGCGCGGCGGTGACGCAACTGGAGTATGCCCGGGCGGGGGTGGTCACGGCGGAGATGGAGTTCGTCGCCATCCGCGAGAATCTGCGTCGAAACCAGAGCGACCCGTTCATTCGAGACGGCGAGGACTTTGGCGCGGCGATCCCCGATTTCGTGACCCCTGAGTTCGTGCGCGGCGAGGTGGCGCGCGGCCGGGCGATCATCCCGGCCAACATCAACCATGGCGAGCTCGAGCCGATGGCCATCGGCCGCAACTTCCTGGTCAAGATCAACGCCAACATCGGCAACTCCGCGGTGCTCTCCTCGGTCGAGGACGAGGTGGACAAGATGGTATGGGCGATCCGCTGGGGGGCCGACACGATCATGGATCTCTCCACCGGCCGCAACATCCACAACATCCGCGAGTGGATCATCCGCAATTGCCCGACGCCGCTCGGCACCGTGCCGATCTATCAGGCGCTGGAAAAGGTCGGCGGGGTGGCCGAGGACCTCACCTGGGAGGTGTTCCGCGACACCCTTGAAGAGCAGGCGCAGCAGGGGGTGGACTATTTCACCATCCACGCCGGGGTGCGGCTTGCCTATGTGCCGCTTACCGCCCGGCGGGTCACCGGCATCGTTAGCCGGGGCGGCTCGATCATGGCCAAATGGTGCCTGGCCCATCACCGCGAGAGCTTCCTCTATGAGCACTTCGAGGACATCTGCCGGATCATGCGGGCCTACGATGTCTCGTTCAGCCTGGGCGACGGCCTGCGACCGGGGTGCATCGCCGACGCCAACGACGCCGCCCAGTTCGCCGAACTGGAGACCCTGGGCGAACTCACCAAGGTCGCCTGGAAACACGGCGTACAGGTGATGATCGAAGGCCCCGGCCATGTGCCGATGCACAAGATCAAGGCCAATATGGAAAAGCAGCTCGCGGTCTGCCACGAGGCGCCCTTCTACACCCTGGGTCCCCTCACCACCGACGTGGCGCCGGGCTACGACCACATCACCTCGGCCATCGGGGCGGCGATGATCGGCTGGTTCGGCACCGCCATGCTCTGCTACGTCACCCCCAAGGAGCATCTAGGCCTGCCCGACCGCGAGGACGTCAAGCAGGGCGTGATCGCCTACAAGATCGCCGCCCACGCCGCCGACCTGGCCAAGGGCCATCCGTCGGCCCGCGCCTGGGACGACGCCCTGTCGCGGGCCCGCTTCGAGTTCCGCTGGGAGGACCAGTTCAACCTCGGGATCGATCCGGAGACGGCGCGCGAATACCACGACGAATCCCTGCCCAAGGAAGCCCACAAGACCGCCCACTTCTGTTCCATGTGCGGCCCCAAGTTCTGCTCCATGAAGATCAGCCAGGAAATCCGCGACGCGGCCGGGGCTCAAAACAACGTGGCGGCCGAAGGGATGGCGGCGATGGCGGAAAAGTTCCGGGAACTGGGTGGGGAAGTCGATGTCGCGGTGGGAGGCTAGCGACGCTCCCGCCGGTCATGATCCTCGGCTGCGGGCGGAGCGGCACCTCCATATTCGGCGAGCTGTTCGACGGGCTGGCCGGCTATGCCTATGTCAGCGAACCGCCGTTTTCGGAGGTGGTCGGCGCGGACTTCACGCGGCCGTTGGCGTTCAAGGTCCCGCGTGAGAGCGACGACTATCCGGCCGCGCCCGGTTTGTCCTTTCCCGTGACGGCGCTTCTCGCGGTGGCGCCGGACGCGAGAATCTTCTGGATCGTCAGACATCCCTTGGATGCAATCTGCTCATTGCGCGTCGGGATTTCGAAGGACTGGGGACACCATCCCCGCCCGCCTGACTGGCGAACCTGGCTTGACCGACCTCTTGTAGAGCGCTGCGCGCATCATTGGTCGTTCCTCAATCGGGCCGGCTTCGCCCAGATCGAGGATCGAGCGGAGGTCATTCATTTTGAAACCATGATTGGCGATCCGATGTCGTTCGCCCGATCCATCTGCGCCCTTGTCGGCATCGACATTCATCGTGAAAGCGCGGCGATCCATGAATGGGCCGCGCGGGTTCAGAACACCAACAACGTCGCGTTCGAGGAAGCGAACACGTCGCGCAACTATTCGCGCCCGGATCACGAGGTGAGGATCGGGCGCTGGCGCGAGAATCTGACCAAGGACGAGGCCGACCGCCTGTGGCCGATGGTGAGCGAAGCGGCGAAGCGTTTCGGCTATCTTAGTGAGCGGCGCCCAACGCCTCCGGCGCCACCTCATAGATCCGCGAGCAGTATTCGCGGGTGACCCGCGATCCGGCCGTCGGGCTCGATCATGCCGGCGCGCTCCTCCGGGGCGAAGGCGGCCAGCATCGCCGCCACCCGATCCCCCGAGCAGCGGCAGAAACCGCTGAGGTTGAGGGGCGCGAACAGGCGCACGCCGTCCTCGTGGAACAGGCGCCAGAGCAGGGTTTCGGCGGAAACGGTCGGGTCGATCAGCTCGTCCTCGCCGACGGTTTCGATGAAGGCCTGAGCGCGCGTCCAGGCGTCGGCGGTCGAGCCGCGCGCCTCGTCGTCGGCGATGGTCTGGATCAACAGGCCGCCGGCCCGCCAGCGGAGGCCATCGCCCAGGTCGGCCTGGCCGACCGCCAGGCGCACCCGGGTGGGCGTCTGTTCGGACTGGGCGAAATAGGCCTCCGCGCACAGGGCCAGGGTCTCGCCCTCGATGGGGGTGACGCCCTGGTAGCGCTCGGTGTCCGGCCCCTGGTCGATGGTCATGACGAAAGCGCCCTGGCCGAGCAGCGCCCCGGCCCCCGGCCTGGGGTCTCCCGCCGCCAGGGCCGCGACCCGCTCGGCGTCGAACCGGCAGTATCCGCGCAGAGACCCGGCGGTGTCGTAGTCGGCCACCACATAGGCCACCGGCCCCGCGCCCTGGGCCTGGACGATCAGCCGGCCCTCGAACTTCAGGCTGGCTCCGACCAGGGCCGCCAGGGCGCAGGCTTCGCCCAGCAGATTGGCCACCGCCAACGGATAGGCGTGGCGGCCGAGCACCTCGTCGATCGCCGCGCCCAGGCGCACGACGCGCCCGCGCACCGGCTGGCCCTCGAAGGCGAAGGCGGCGACGAAATCATCGGGGGCAAGGTCGGGCACGGCGCGGATATAGGAAGCGCGCCTGGCCGCGTCACGCCGCCGCCCTGGCGCGGGCCGCCGCGCAGGTCAGCTCCAGCTTCTCGATCGCCTCGCGCGCTTCCTCGGCCGTGATGGTCAGGGGCGGCAGCAGGCGGATGCAGTTGTCGCCGCCGCCGGCCATCAGCAGGCGCTCGTCCCGCGCCAGGGCCATGAAGTCGCGGTTGTCGCCAATGAGTTTGACGCCGATCAGCAGGCCCTTGCCGCGCACATCGGCGATCACGTCCGGGTAGCGGTCCTGCAATCCTTTCAGACCCTGCGTGAAATAGCCGGCCATGTCGCACACATGGGCCAGGGTCTCCGCCTTGCTGATCTCCTCGAAGGCGGCCAGGGCCACGGCCATGGCCAGGGGATTGCCGCCGTAGGTCGAGCCGTGCGAGCCGACGCTCATGCCGCCGGCCGCCCGCGCCGTGGCCAGGCACGCCCCGACCGGAAAGCCGCCGCCCAGCGCCTTGGCGACGCATAGGATGTCCGGCGCCGCGCCCTTCGCCCACTCGTGGGCGAACAGCCTGCCGGTGCGCCCGAGGCCGCACTGGATTTCGTCGTAAATCAGCAGGACGCCGCGTTCGTCGCAGAGGGCGCGGATGGCGGTCAGATCGGCTTCCGGCCAGGCCCGCGCCCCTCCCTCGCCCTGCACCGGCTCGAGGATCACCGCCGCCGTGGTCGGCCCCATGGCGGCCTTCAGGGCGTCCATATCGCCGAACGGCAATTGCACGAAGCCCGGCAAGGGCGGCCCGAAGCCCTCGGTGTAATGCCGGTTGCCGGCCGCGAACACCGCCGCGTAGCTGCGCCCGTGGAAGGCCCCCTCGAAGCCGATGATGTCGATGCGCTCTGGCGCGCCGTTGGCCCAGTGATACTTGCGGGCCATCTTGAGGGCGCACTCCACCGCCTCGGTCCCCGAATTGGTGAAGAACACCACCTCGGCGAAGGTGGCGGCGCAGAGCTTCTCGGCCAGCGCCTCCTGGCCGGGAACGCGGAAGATGTTGGAGACGTGCCACAGCTTCTCGCCCTGTTCCTTGAGCGCCGCGACGAGCTTGGGGTGGGCGTGGCCCAGGCCCGTGACGGCGATCCCCGCCAGGCAGTCCAGATAGGCCTCGCCCTCGGCGGTGTAGAGCCGCGCCCCGACCCCGCGCTCGAAAGCCAGCGGCGCGCGGTTGTAGACGCCCAGCAAATGGTCGGCGGGACCGGTTGGCGGATCGGCGAGAGTCATGGGCGAGGCGTCCGGAAAGCGATGCGTCCCCGCGCTCAGCGGCGCGGGGACGGGAAGCGCGGCGTTTTCGTCGCACGGGCCGGGCCTGTCAACGCGGCGATGCTCCACTGGCGCGGTTCCCCGTGCCCCTCCGGCGGACGCCGGCCGGCCCCCCGCCACTGGACAGAATCGCCCTGTCGGGGGCAGTCTGGCCGCCCGGCGCTTCGCGGAGACCCATTGCCGCGAACACCCACCCGGGGGCTCAAATCCATGGACGACAAGACCGCCAAGATCACCGCCGCCATCCTCGGGGGACTGCTGGCCGTCGGGCTCCTGGGCGCCGGCTACTTCGTCAGCACGACGGTCCTGCGCGGCCGCATGGCGGGCAACGCGGTCACGGTCAAGGGCTTCGCCGAACGGGACGTGCGGGCGGATCTGGCGCTGTGGACGATCGGCTTCTCCAACACCGGCGGAAATCTTCCCGATCTCTACGCCCGGACCCGCTCGGACGAGACCGCGATCCTGACCTACCTCCGGTCCCGGGCGTTCGACGACAAGGCGATCAATGTCCAGGGCGTGGGCCTCACCGACCAATCGGCCAATCAGGATCGTTCCAAGGTGGTGCCCGAGGCCAGCCGCTACATCCTCGCCGGAACCATCCTCGTGCGCTCGACCGACGTGGCCCGGATCGACGCCGCGACGCACGCTCTCGACGACCTCATCAGCAAGGGCGTGACCCTGACGCAGAACCAGGTCGATTTCGAGTTTACCCGCCTCAACGACATCAAGGCGCCGATGCTGAAGGACGCCACCGAGAACGCGCGTGGGGCGGCGCAGCAGTTCGCCAACGACGCCGGCGCCAAGGTGGGATCGATCTAGTCGGCCAACCAGGGACTGTTTTCGATCAACTCACGCGACGCCGCCGCCGGAACGCCGGCCGACAACGAATATTCGCCCTCCGGCGGCGCCAACACCATAGAAAAGCGCGTCCGGGTGGTCGTGACCCTGACCTACTATCTCCAGCGATAGGAACCGCCCGGCCACGATGAACGCCCTTTAGAGCCGGTCACGTCTTCATCTTGTAGCCGGTGGCGAACATCCACAGGCAGGCCAGGGCGAGCAGCACGGTAAGGACGGCGGTCATGGCCACGCCCACGGCCAGCGATCCGTCGGCGTGGCCGATGAAGCCGTAGCGGAAGCCGGCGATCAGATAGAAGAACGGGTTGTAGTGCGAGGCGGTGCGGAACGGCTCGGGCAGGCGCGAGACCATATAGAAGGTGCCCGACAGGAAGGTCATCGGCATGACCACGAAGTTGCTCACCGCCGCGATGTGGTCGAACTTCTCCGACCAGATGGCGGCCATGATGCCCAGCATGCCCATGATCAGGGCCGCGCCGCAGCCGAAATAGATCACCGCCCAGGGATGGGCGAAACCTAGCCGGGCGAAGGGCGCCACCGCCAGGGCGGTGACCGCGCCCACCAGGACGCCCCGCGTCGCCGCGCCCAGGGTGAAACCGGCCACCTGCTCGGCCGGCGACAGGGGCGGGGTGAGGAAGTCGCCGATCAGGCCGTTCATCTTGGCCTGCAGCAAGCTCGACGATGAATTGGAAAAGGCGTTGCCCAGGATCTGCATCATGACGAGGCCCGGGGCGACGAAGGAGGCGAAGTTCACCCCTTCGATCGGAGGGGCCGCGCCGCGCACGGCGACTACGAACACCAGCATGTAGAGCAGGGCGGTGACCACCGGCGCGGCCAGGGTCTGGGTGCCGACTTTCCAGAAGCGGCGGACCTCGCGCAGATAGAGGGTCCAGAAGCCGATCCAGTTGACCCCGTGGTAGTCGCGGGGCAGGGGCGGGATCACTCCCGAGGCGGCGGCCATATCCTTCATGGCCCCCATGTGCCCCCGCAAGGGCGCAATCGCAAGCCGACGAAATTAGGGCACAAGATGTAGATGCCTGTGGACGGTTGGATGGCGCCTATTGTGTCTCAAGGCGACAGGTCTACGATATCTTGTGGTTGGCCGTTGGGAGCGGCCTCAGAGGACACAACATCTAGGTCGGCGCGCCAGGGCGCGAGGGGCCGGCCTTCACAGAGGCGAAAGGCGATGGGAGGGTTCTAAATCATGAGCTGGACCGACGAACGCATTGAGACGCTGAAGAAGCTGTGGCTGGACGGCCATTCGGCCAGTCAGATCGCCAAACAACTGGGAGGGGTGACCCGCAACGCCGTGATCGGCAAGGTCCATCGCCTGGGCCTCTCGGGTCGCGCCACACCCTCGCGGCCGGCCAGACCGGCGTTCAAGGCCCCGCGCCCCGCCCGCCCCTTGGTTTCCAGCCCGCCCATCCATCGGCGGGTAGCCGAGCATCATCCGGCCCTCGCCGCGGCCCCCCGTCCCGCGCCTTATGTCGAGGCGCCGGGCACCGCCACGGTGCTGACCCTGGGCGCGCACATGTGCAAATGGCCGATCGGCGATCCGGCCACCGACGATTTCACCTTCTGCGGCCGGCGGGCCGGCGACGGCGCCCCCTATTGCGTCGAACACGCCCGCCTCGCCTATCAGCCGCAACAGGCCAGGAAGAAGTCGAGCCCCTCCGAGCTGGCGCGTTCGCTGCGGCGATATATCTGACGACGATTTCCTCCCTCCCGTTGAAGGGGAGGGAGGTCTAGGCTTTGGCCCATGACCGATATCGTCGTCGCCGAAGCCGAAGTCTCCAACGCCCAGCCCTACACCGTCTCCGAACTGGCCTTCGCGCTCAAGCGGACGATCGAGGACGCCTATGGCTTCGTGCGCCTGCGCGGCGAGCTTTCCAAGGTCACCTTCCATGGCAACGGGCACGTCTATCTCGATCTGAAGGACGAGCGCGCCAGCATTTCCGGGATAATCTGGAAAGGCCAGGTGGGTGGTCTCGCCATCCGGCCGGAGACCGGGCTGGAGGTTATCGTCACCGGCAAGGTCACCACCTATCCCGGCCGCTCGCAGTACCAGATCGTCATCGAGACCATGGAGGCCGCCGGCATCGGGGCCTTGCTCGCCCAGTTCGAGCGCCTGAAGGCCAGGCTGGCCGCCGAGGGCCTGTTCGAGGCGTCGCGCAAACGGCCCCTGCCGGCCATGCCCGCCGTGGTCGGGGTGATCACCAGCCCGACCGGCGCGGTGATCCGCGACATCCTGCACCGCATCCGCGAGCGCTGGCCGTGCCGGGTAATCGTCTGGCCGGTGATGGTGCAGGGCGACCAGGCGGCGGCCCAGGTGCGTGCCGCCATCGAGGGGTTCGGGGCGCTGGCGCCGGGCGGGGCGATCGCGCGGCCCGACCTGATCATCGTCGCCCGCGGCGGCGGCTCGGTGGAGGACCTGTGGCCGTTCAACGACGAGGCCCTGGCCCGCGCCGCGGCGGCCTCGCCGATCCCGCTTATCTCGGCGGTGGGACACGAGACCGACACCACCCTGATCGATTTCGCCGCCGACCGCCGCGCCCCCACGCCCACCGCGGCGGCGGAGATGGCGACGCCGGTGTTCGCCGAACTCGCCGCCAGCCTCGTCGATCACGAGCGCCGGATGATCCAGTGCGGCGCCCGGCTGATCGTCCATCGGCGCGCCCGCCTCGCCGCCGCCGGGGCCGGCCTTCCGCGGCCCGCCGATCTCCTGGCCATCGCCACCCAGCGCCTCGACCTGGCGGCCGGCCGCCTGGGCGCGGCTTTGCAACGGAACGTCGCCGGCCATCGCCACGACCTCGCCGCCCTCGGCGCGCCGCTCAAGCCGGGCCTTCTGCTGCGGCCGATCCAGGTGAAGTCGGATCGTCTGGCCGCCCTCGCCGGCCGCCTCGCGCCGGCGGCGCGGCGGCGCGTCGAGCGGGCGGGCGAGGCTCTGGCCGGCCTGGAAATGCTGCGCCTGTCGTTCGATCCAAACCGGCCCCTGACGCGGGGCTTCGCGCGCGTCCACCGCCGGGACGGGTCGCTGGTCCGCGCGGCCGGCGCCCTGGCCGCCGGAGAGGCGGTGCGGCTGGTGTTCGGCGATGGCGATCGGGGCGCGACGATCGACGGGCCGACGGCGGCGCCCGCCCGCCGGGCGACCGCCGGCCGCCGCGACCAGGGCCAGGGAAGCCTCTTCTGACCGGGGAGATTGGAACCTCGGGCCGATGGGCCTAGATGAAGCCCATGAACGCCCACGACCGGAACCTCGCCGGAAAACCCGACGACATCGCCACGGTGCGTTATGGCGACGGCGACCTCACCGTGCTGAGGCCGGGTCGCTATGTTATCTGCGCGGTGTCGGGCAAACGCATCGCCCTGGACGCCCTGCGCTATTGGAACCCAAAGGTGCAGGAAGCCTACGCCGGCCCCGCCGAAGCCCTGGCGCGATGGAAGCAGCTCAACGACTGATTGTCAGGCTCACTTCGCCTTCCCGCTCGCCCCGGTGATCTCCTTGATCAGGCCCTGGACGAAAGCCTTGGCGCCGGCGCCCCAGACGACTTTCAGATGGGCCAGGGTGTTGGCCGCCGGGCCCTCGAACTTCCATTCGCAGTTGTCGAACCGGCAGCCGGCGAAGGTGGGCGGCGCCCCGCCGGCATAGACCAGCCGGCACTGGCGAAACTCGCAGTCCTCGAAATGCTCGCCGTCGAGGCTCACGGTCTCGTGGGTGCGTACGGTAGCGGCGGCCACGGCGCTTGGCCCCTAATCTTCCGGCTCGGACGATCCGCCGTCGGGGTCCGCCGCGGCCTTTTCCCGTTCCTTCTGCTCGCGCTTGGCGGCGGCCTTTTCGGCGGCCTTGGCGGCCTTGATGCGCTCACGGTCCAGGCGTTCGAATTGGTAATTGGGTTTGCGCGGCATGGGGGGGGTATCCTTTGAGCTTGTGGCGGCTTTAAGCGGTCCATCGCCGATTTGCAGCGATTTTGCGAGCGCTTTGACGCCATCCACCCTATGGGCGCTACGCCGGAGAGTCCAAACATGCCGCCGATCGCCGCGCCGGACGCCGAGAGCCACGACGCTCTCGTCCACGAGGCGGTGGGCCCGCCGCTGAGCGGCTGGGAAGCCGGTGCGGCCATCGGGGTGGGCATCAACTCCCTGCTGATCGTCGGGGTGATGCCGGTCCTGCTGGGCGCCCTGGTCGACGAGGGCCGGCTGAGCGCCGCGGGGATCGGCCAGGCGGCGACGCTCGAACTCCTGGCCATGGGGGTGGCGACCGCCCTGGCCGGCCTGTTCCTCAAACCCGAGCGTCTGAAGACGATCGGGGTGGCGGCCTCCCTGGCCCTGGCCGCCCTCGACCTGGCCAGCGTCGGCGCCGCCGGCGCGGGCGTGCTGGCCGTTCGCGCCGCCGCCGGGGCGGCCGAAGGCGTCCTTTTGTGGATCACCGTGGGCATGATCGCCAGGACCGTGACCCCGGAGCGCTGGGCGGGGGTCTTCTTCACCACCCAGACCCTGGCCCAGCTGGCGCTCGCTGTCGTCCTGGCCCTGTGGGTGATGCCGCGGTTCGGGGCCGACGGCGGCTTCGTCGCCCTGGCGGCTGCCAGCCTCTTGGGACTCGCCCCGGCCATGGCCGCGCCCAGCCGCTACGCGCCGCTCCCCAAGGCGCCCGGCGAGAGCGGCGCGCCACCTTTGCGCGGCTGGATCGCCCTCATCGCCACCTTGGTCTACGTCTCCGCCGCCGGGGCGGTGAGCGTCTATCTGCAGCCTCTGGCCCATCAGGCCGGATTGGGCGCCGGGGTGGCGCGCACCGCGCTCTGGGTGTCGCTTACCGCCCAGGTGATCGGCGCCGCCGCCGCCACCGCCCTGGCCGGCAGGGTCCGCTATTTCACCGTCTTTGCGATCGCCTCGGTCGTCTTCCTGGCGGTGTGGTTCATCTATGCGCATCCTCTGCCGGCGTGGCTGTTCGTGGCGGCCAACGCCCTGGCCGGATTCGCCACCCTGTTCGTGTCCCCCTTCCTGGTTCCCATGATCATCGAGGCGGATCCGAGCCGGCGCGCCGGCCTGCAGAGCGGCGCGGCGCAGCTGCTCGGCGGGGCGATGGGCCCCGCCCTGGCCTCCCTGGTGGTCGGCGACGAGAACGTCCGTGGCGTACTGTGGCTTGGCGCCGCTCTGCTGCTGACCGGCCTGGCGGTGGTGGCGTGGTTGCGGTTCGCGGCGCGCCGCCTTATTTCCACGCCCACGCCGCCCTGAGGGCGCGGCCCCTAAAAAACCAGAGGAGAGTTGCGATGGCATACCGGGTCGCCGTGGTCGGCGCCACCGGCGCGGTTGGGCGCGAGATGCTCAACATCCTCGAGGAGGTCGAGTTCCCCGTTGAGCGGCTCCACGCCATCGCCTCGCGCAATTCCCTTGGCGTCGAGGTGGGCTGGAAAGCCGGTGTGGTTAAGTGCGAGGACATCGCCCAGTTCGACTTCTCCGGCGTCGATGTGGTTCTGATGTCGGTGAGCGCCGAGTTTTCTCGCCAGTGGGCGCCGCGCATCGCTGCCGCCGGCCCGATCGTCATCGACAATTCCTCGGCCTGGCGGATGGACCCCGACGTGCCGCTGATCGTACCGGAGGTGAACCCCGACGCCGTAGACGGCGCCCGCCGCAGGAACATCGTCGCCAACCCCAACTGCTCCACCGTCCAACTGGTGGTGGCGCTCAAACCCCTGCACGACGCGGCGAGGATCAAGCGGGTGGTGGTGGCGACCTACCAGTCGGTGTCCGGGGCCGGCAAGGAGGGCATGGACGAACTGTGGGACCAGACCAAGGGTGTCTTCGTCCTCGGCCCGTCCGAGCCGCATGTGTTTCCCAAGCAGATCGCCTTCAACGTCATCCCCTGCTGCGGCGATTTCGGCGACGACGGCTACACCGATGAAGAGCGCAAGATGCGCGAGGAGACCCACAAGATCCTCGATCCGGCCATCGCGCTCACCGCCACCTGCGTCCGTGTGCCGGTTATGGTCGGCCATTCCGAGGCGGTGAACGTCGAATTCCACAAGCCGCTCGACGAGGACGAGGCGCGCGATATCCTGCGCGAGGCGCCGGGGATCGTCGTCATCGATAAGCGCGACGCCACCGGCTACATGACGCCCAAGGAGGCGCAGGGCGAGTTCGCCGTCTATGTCTCGCGCATTCGCCGCGATCCGACGGTGGAGCATGGCCTGTCGATGTGGGTGGTGGCCGACAATCTGCGCAAGGGTGCGGCCCTCAACGCGGTGCAGATCGCCGAGCTTCTCCATGAACGTGGCCTGATCGGACGCAAGGTCCTGGCGTGAGCCTCGCGGCGACGGCGCCGGGCGAGACTTCCCGCCAGGCGCTGTTCGTCGGCGTCGGCTGTTACGCCCTTTGGGGCGCCATGCCGGCCCTGTTCATCGTCATGGAGCACGCCGGCGCGGCGCCTCTGGAAATCCTCGGCCAGCGCGCCATGTGGGCGGCGCCCTGGGCTTTCCTGCTGGTCCTGCTCGGCGGCCAGGCGGGCCAGGCGGCCCGTGTGTTCGCCCGCCCCCGCCTGCTGGCCATGCTCGCCCTCTCGGCCCTGCTCATCGGCAGCGGATGGGCGGTCTATGTCTGGGCGGTGACCAACGGCCGCAACCTGGAATCGAGCCTCGGCTACTACATCACCCCCCTGCTCAACATGGCGGTGGGCGCCCTGGTGTTCCGCGAGCGGATCGACAGGATCGGGGCGGCGGCCATCGCCCTGGCCGCCGTCGGCGTCGTCCTGCAGACCCTCGCCCTTGGCCATCCGCCCCTGATCGCCCTGTTCCTCGCCTTCGCCTTCTGGGGCTACGGCATCATCCGCCGGCAGGTGGACGCCGACGCCCAGACGGGCCTGTTCGTCGAATGCCTGCTGATGGCCGGCCCGGGCCTGGCCTATGTGATCTGGCTGCACCACGCCGGCGGCGGCATTTTCGGCCGCTCGCCCGGCGGCTCGCTGCTGATGGCGACCGCCGGTCCCGCCACCGTCGCGCCGCTGGCCCTCTTCGCCTGGGCGGTGCGCCGCCTGCCTTTTTCCGTCATGGGCTTTTTGCAGTTCATCGCCCCGACCATCGGGTTCGCCATCGGCATCGCCAACGGCGAGACCCTGACCCCCCTGACCGCCGTCTCCTTCATCTTCATCTGGGCGGGGGCGGGCGTGTTCGTGCTGGGCGCTTGGCGAGCTGCGCGGCGGCTTCAAAAGGCCGCATAGGCGGCGTCGATCAGCCGCCGGGCGCGCGGATCGGCGATCAGCTCGGCCGACTGGCGATTCATCACATAGGCGCCGGAGACGCCGAGCTCCGGATCGGCGAAGGCGCAGCTTCCGCCCCAGCCGGAATGGCCGAAGGCCTGGGCGCCGCGGCCGTAGATTCCCAGGCCCCTGTTGCGCATGAAGCCCGTGCCCCAGCTCATCTCACAGGGCAGAACGAGATCGGGGCCGAAGACGCGCTCCCGCGCCGCCTCCGCCGCTACGCCCGACGGGAGCACGCGGGCGTCGCCGATCTGGCCGTTGCAAGCCAAGGCCGCCATCAGCCTCGCCAGGGCCGAGGCGGTGGCGTGGCCGTTCGCCGACGGTATCTCCGCCCGTCGCCACGCCGCCTGGCCCCGGCCGCCGGGCGCCGCCCATTTGGTCAGGAAGGCCAAGCGCTTGATCTCGGTGATGGGCCCGAGATCCGGCATGGCGGGAGGCCGACGCACTTGCGCGCAGCGGGCATGTTCGGCGTCCGGCAGGCCGATCCACACATCCAGACCCAACGGGCCGGCGATGTCCTCGCGCAGGGCCCTCCCTAAGGTGCGGCCGTCCACGCGGCGGAAAATCTCGCCGGCCAGATAGCCGAAGGTCACCGGGTGGTAGCCGCTGGCGCTCCCTGGCGGCCACAGCGGCGCCATGGCCGCCAGGCGTTCGCAGACACCGTCCCAATCGAACCAGTCGGCCGGCGCCATGGGACCTTCGAGTCCGGCCAAGCCGCCCTGATGAGAGAGAATCTGCTCCACCGTCAGCGAGGCTTTTCCCGCCGCGCCGAACTCCGGCCAGAGGTCGGCGACGCGCCGGTCGTAGGCGAGGCGCCCTTCGCCGACCAGGCGGGCGATCATAAAGCTGGCGATGGCCTTGGTGGTGGAAAAGAGGGGGGTGAGCGTGCGCTCGTTGAACGGCCGCGTCTCGGCCTTATCGACCCACCCGCCGATCAGATCGATCACGATCTCGCCGTCCACGGCCAGGGCGAAGCGGGCCCCCAGTTCTAGCCCTTCCTCAAAATTGGCCGCGAAGGCCCGCGCCACGGCGGCGAACCTGGGCGGGCACAGACCGCGGACGCCGGCGTCAGTCATGTCCGACGATCCTCTCCCGTCCTCTTACGGGGGAGGGGGACCCCGAAGGGGTGGAGGGGGCGGGTGAGCCGCGATGTCTTTCCAGCGAACGGGGGGCGGCGGGAGGCTTTTCGGCGCCAGCGTGTGCGTCTCTCGCCCCCTCCACCGCCTCGCGGTCCCCCTCCCCCGCTGCGCGGAGGAGGAACAGGGCGGCCGGCGGCCTTCAGCGCGTCGGCACCGGGTGCTCGCCGCGGTAGTCGTAGAAGCCGCGGCCGGTCTTGCGGCCGAGCCAGCCCGCCTCGACGTATTTCACCAGCAGCGGGCAGGGGCGGTATTTGGAATCGGCCAGGCCCTCGTAGAGCAAGTTCATGATCGAGAGCACCGTGTCCAGGCCGATGAAATCGCCCAGCTCCAGCGGCCCCATGGGGTGGTTGGCCCCCAGCTTCATGGCCGTGTCGATGGCGTCCACCGTGCCCACGCCCTCGTAGAGGATGTAGACGGCTTCGTTTATCATTGGCGCCAATACCCGGTTGACGATGAAGGCCGGGAAATCCTCGGCGTTGGCGGTGGTCTTGCCGAGCGATTTGGCGAAGGCGACGGCGGTCTCATAGGTGGCCGCGTCAGTGGCGATGCCGCGGATGATCTCGACCAGATTCATCTTCGGCACGGGGTTCATGAAGTGAAGGCCGATGAACCGCTCGGGGCGGTCGGTGGACGAGGCCAGGCGGGTGATCGAGATGGAGGAGGTGTTGGAGGCCAAGAGGGTGGTGGCGGCCAGGTGCGGCTGAAGGGCCTTGAAGATGGCCTTCTTGACCTCCTCGTCCTCGGTGGCCGCCTCGATGGCCAGATCGGCGGCGCCGATGGCCGCGAGACTTTCGGCCGGCTTGATCCGGGCCAGGGCGGCGGTCATGTCGTCGGCGGTGATGGCCCCGCGGGAAACCTGGCGGGCCATGTGCCCCTCGATCAGGCCGAGGCTTTCAGTGATCCGCTCGGCCGCCACGTCGTTGAGCAGCACCTCGTAGCCGGCCAGGGCGCAGACATGGGCGATGCCGCCGCCCATCTGCCCCGCGCCGATGACCCCGACCGTCTTGATTTCCGCCATCTTAGATTTCGCCTCGCGCCACGCTCATGACAGCTTTCTAACACAGGGAGGGGGTCCGCCTCCAAGTTTTTGCTGCGATGCAGCGTAACTAGATTCCCGCCGCCGTCAGCGCCGCCATCAGATCGGGGACGGCGGTCTTGTAGTCGGCCACCAAGCCGTAGTCGGCCACCTGGAAGATCGGCGCGTCGGCGTCCTTGTTGATGGCGACGATCACCTTGGAATCCTTCATGCCGGCCAGATGCTGGATGGCCCCGGAGATGCCGATGGCGATGTAGAGCTGCGGGGCCACCACCTTGCCGGTCTGGCCGACTTGATAGTCGTTGGGCGCGTAGCCGGCGTCCACGGCGGCGCGCGAGGCGCCCACCGCCGCGCCGAGCTTGTCGGCCAGGGGCTCGATCACCTTGTGGAATTCCTCGGCCGAACCCATGGCCCGGCCGCCCGAAACGACGATCTTGGCGGCGGCCAGTTCCGGGCGGTCGGACTTGACGATCTCGTCGGAAACGAACCGGGTGTGCGGCGCGCCGGGGCCGGGATCGACCGCCTCGATGGGGGCCGGGCCGCCTTCCTCGGCCGCCTTGAAGGCGGTGGCGCGCACCGTGATGACTTTCTTGGCGTCCGACGATTGCACGCTCTCCATGGCGTTGCCGGCGTAGATCGGGCGCACGAAGGTGTCGGCGGCGACCACGGCGGCGATCTCGGAGATCGGGGCCACGTCCAGCAGGGCGGCCAGGCGGGGGGTGAAATTCTTGCCCACCGAGGTGGCGGGCGCCAGCACCGCGTCGTAGTTGGCCATTAGCGGCAGCACGCAGGCGCTGAGCGCCTCGGCGACCTGTTTGCCCAGGGCGTCGCTTTCGGCGGTCAGCACCTTGCGCACCCCGGCGATCCTGGCCGCCTGGGCGGCGACGGCCGCCACGCCCTGGCCGGCCACCAGCACATCGACATCCGCCGACAGGGCCAGGGCCGCCGTCACCGTCTTATGGGTGTTGTCCTTGAGGGTGAGATTATCGTGATCGGCGACGACGAGAACGGCCATCTAGATCACCCCCGCTTCGGTCTTGAGCCTGGCCACCAGGTCGGCGGCGTTTTCCACCTTCACCCCGGCCACGCGCCTGGCGGGTTCGGTGACCTTGAGGACCTTGAGATGGCCCGCGCCGGCGCCGCCGTAGTCGTCGGGGGTCTTGATATCGATGGTCTTCTTCTTGGCCTTCATGATGTTGGGCAGGGAGGCGTAGCGCGGCTCGTTCAGGCGCAGGTCGGCGGTGACCACGGCGGGCAGGTCGAGCTCCAGGGTCTGCAGGCCGCCATCGACCTCGCGCGTCACCCGCACCGTGTCGGCGGCAAGCTCGATCTTGTAGGCGAAGGTGGCCTGCGGCCAGTCCAGCAGGGCCGAGAGCATCTGGCCCACGGCGTTGTTGTCGCCGTCGATGGCCTGCTTGCCCATCAGAATGAGCCTGGGCGCCTCGGCCAGGGCAACGGCCTTGAGCAGCTTGGCGACCTCCAATGGTTCGGGGTCGGCGTCGGTTTGGATCAGAATGCCGCGGTCGGCCCCCATGGCCAGGGCGGTGCGGATGGTCTCCTGGGCCTGGATCGGCCCGATGGAGACCACCACGATCTCCTCGGCCAGCCCCTTTTCCTTCAGGCGGATCGCCTCTTCGACGGCGATCTCGCAGAATGGATTCATCGACATCTTCACATTGGCCAGATCGACCCCGGTCTGGTCGGATTTGACCCGCGCCTTGACGTTGGAATCGATCGCCCGCTTGACCGGGACCAGAATCTTCATCGCTTTTCACCGCCAGCCGCGCGCCGCCCACGGGGCGCGGCCATCGGCAATAACGCCTTGGCCGCGCAATGCAAGGTGGGGGCGGTGGGGGTGGGGCGGCGGGTTGGAATTTCGCGCGCCGGCTCGCCGGCGGGGGTGAGACTTGCTTTTGGGAACCTGGGCGCCTCGAGGCGGAAAAGATGGACGTTGTCGCTCGAAGTCCCGAACATGCGCTGCTCCGGCAAGAAGACATTCGTCACACGGCGCGAGGGTCTGCCGTCACACGGCGCGAGGGTCTGCTTTCCGAACCGAAGCCAACGGGGAAGAACGCCCCTGAGCGGTCCCGCATTGGGGCTGGTTCCTGAAAATTCAGTTCGGCGGTCAGCGTCACGAGAACGTGTTGCTTCTCCCACTTGTGGGATGGGTTCAGACGTCTGACCGTTGTGGGCGACTGCACGGTCCGGCGACAAGACATGTGGAGCGAGGCGACCATGACGCAGATCCATTGGGCCCACGCGGTCAGCGGCGGCTTCACCAACGCGGCGGACTGGATCGGAGGCGTGGTCCCCGGCGCCGGGGACGACGCGATCCTGGATGCGGCGGGATCGCCTTATTCGGTAACCTCGTCCGCCGACACCACCGTCGGCGATATTCAGACGGCGGCAAACGCCACGCTGGTCGTATCCGGCGGGACTTTCACGGCAACCGGCGGAACCGGCGGCGGCGTCAATGCCGGAACGATAACCGTCACGGACGGGTTTTTCTCGGTCGGCGGCACGGTCGCGAACACCGGAGCGATTTTCGTCGGCACGGACGCCCACGCCATTGCTGATCTGCTGATCGCCAAGGGCGGGCTGACTCTCACGGGGGGTGGGACCGTGACCGTTGGTTTCAACTCGTACATCATCGGCAGCTCCCTGACCAACGTCGACAACACAATCACGGGGTATTTTAACTATAACAGGTCCGGGGATAGGTTAGTCAATGAGGCCGGAGGAGTAATCGATGTCACGTCTCAAGCAGGAGGCGCTATTTACGCAAATACAACCAATGCCGGATTGATAGAAGTCTCAAATTTCTACTTGTCTATAGGAGGTATTCTCAACAATGGCGCCAGCGGCGTACTTCTGACCTATGGCTCAGGTATTCTTGCTCTTGGAGGAACGATCGTCGGCGGAACAATTAAAACGTCTGGCGCCGGATCGGTCGTCGCCGTAGGAGGGGCAGCCACCCTGGATGGCAGGGCATCACAAATAAATAATCAAGCGAAAATTACCGTGTCAACCTTTAACAACTTCCCCTCAACCTTGACCGTTGAGGGGCTGATTAACAATACGGGCTCGATCGTTCTCTCCAGCTTTGGGACGCCCACCACCTCACTCATCGTGGGCGGCATGGGCGCCACCCTGTCCGGCGACGGCCATGTCTTGATGAACGTCAGCACCAATAACATCATCACTGGCGCGAGTTCGCAGGCGGTCCTCACCAACGTCGATAACTTCATCATGGGCGCCGGCCAGTTGGGGGCGGGCGCCATGACCCTCATCAACCAAGCCGGGGGCGCGATCATCAGCACCCATTCCGTAGGCCTTGTCATCGACACCGGCGGCGCCACCGTCGCAAATGCCGGCCTGATCGAGAGCAGGGGCGTCGGCGGCTTGACCATCCAGAGCGCGGTCGCCAATAGCGGTCGATTGGAGGCGATTGTCGGCACCTTGACGGCCAATGGCTCGGTGACCGGCGCCGGCGAAGGCGTGGTCGCGGGCGGGACGCTGGATTTCGCGTCGAGTTTCGATGAGAAGGTTGTGTTCCTGGCCGCCGGCGGCGTGCTCGAACTGGGCCAGTCGCAGAGCTACGCTGGCGCGGTCTACGGATTTTCCCAGAGTGGCAAGTCGGCGTTCGACCTTCGCGACATTGGTTTCGTGAACGACGGGGAGGCCAGTTTCAGCGGCACGACGTTTGGCGGCGTGCTCACGGTCACCGACGGCGCTCACACCGCGCGGATCCACCTGCAAGGCAATTACACAGCATCGACCTTCGTGGCCAGCAGCGACGGCCAGGGCGGCACGACGATCGTCTCCTCCGCCGCGCATGCCTTCGTCGCCGCCATGGCCGGGCTGGGAGCCGGCGCGGGATCGGGGACTGCAATCGTGGCGCATGCCGACGCCTGGAGACCGACCCTCCTGGCCCCGAGGGCTCAGGCCGCCTGATTGTGCAAACCTACAGCGAGTGGGCTCGGGGGCGCACGGCGGGCCACGCCAATTTCCGCTCAGGGTCGGCTTTCTCCGTTGCCTTCCGGCCGGAAAGCGGACCAACTGAACTGCAGCTCGGGGTCGATCATTGCCGCTTGATAGCTGCCCGAAAGCAGACGTCACCACCGACCCAGCCACTCGGCCGCAAAGCGGACCTTCCCAAGTTCCGGGAAGAGTCAACTTCGGTCATCGCGCGGTCCGGCTGGCATGTCCGATTCTGGAATCAAGCCGATATGGCCGTCCCGACCCGGTAAGAGGCAGCAACCGGCGCGGACCCAACTTGGGACAGCCAAGGTTAAGGATGGCAGCCCGCGCGCGCCAAGGCTCAAGCCGGCCACGACCCCCCGATCCGCCTCTGGCCTCCCTCCCCCGCCCTCTGTAAGAACCCCGCCGATGGCCCGCTGGATTACCTCCGCCAAGCTGATCGTGCTGGCCGGCTTCCTCTTCGTGAGCGCGGGGACGGCCTGGTACGAGTGGGCCTATGTGTGGCCGGTGAAGCGCTGCGACGCGCGCGGGGCCTGGTGGGATTTCCGCGATCGCCAGTGCCTGACGCCCATGCCGATCTGGCGGATCACCGGGCGGGGCGTGGTTCCGGCGGCGCCAGCGCCTCCCACCTCGACGTCATCCCGGAAAGACGGCGGCGCCGGCTTATCCGGGACCCATGCGGGCCGCGCTCACGAACGGCGCGCCCAGGGCGGCGCCGTGGGTCCCGGATAGTCCGCGCTTCGCGCGTCCTTCCGGGATGACGGGGGTGGGGGCGGGCGGCTGCGCGTCCTTCCGGGATGACAGGGGATGGGGTGCGTGGGCTGGCGGCGCGTTTTTGCAGGAGAACGGCCCGCCCGATCAGCGGGTCGCGCCGGGGGTCCAGAGCACGTCGCGCGCGCCCCTGTCGTTGGCGAAGCGGGCGGCGACGAACAGCAGGTCGGAGAGCCGGTTGAGATAGCGCAGGGCCTCGGCGTGCGTCGCCGCGCCGTCGGCCTTTGCGCCCTCTTCCTTGGCGAACGCCACCGCGCCGCGCTCGGCGCGCCTGCAGACGGTGCGGGCCAGATGAAGCGCCGCCGAGGCCGCCGATCCGCCCGGCAGGACGAAGGAGGTGAGGGGCGAGAGGCTCTCGTTGAGGGCGTCGATCTCCCGCTCCAGACGCTCCACCTGGGCGGCCACGATACGCAGCGCCTCCGGCCGGCCGGCGCGGGGCGGGGGGGTGGCCAGGTCAGCCCCCAGGTCGAAGAGGTCGTTCTGGACGCGGGCCAGGATCGGATCAAGGTCGGCGTCTCCTCGCGTGTGCAGCCGCGCCAGGCCGATCGTCGCGTTCAACTCATCGACGCCGCCGTAGACCTCGACCCGGCCGCTCGCCTTGCTCACCTTCTCGCCGGATGCGAGCCGCGTTTGGCCGCCGTCGCCGGCGCGGGTGTAGATGCGGTTGAGGATCACCACGGGGCCGCCCCTAATGCCGCCCGCGCCACATGATGGCGGCGACCAGGATGAGGATGGCGCAGGCTTGCAGGGCGACGCGCAGACGCATCAGCTTGTTGGACCATTTGAAGCCGAACTCGCCGCCGCGGAACAGGGTGTAGATGCCGAATCCCAGGGTGATGGCCACGGCGGCCAGGGCGAGGGGAACCAGCAGGTCGAAGATGTCGCGCATGGCCCGACCCTAGCCCCTCGCGCCGGCCCCCGCTACAGATCGCGCGCCCCGCCCCCTCGAGGAGATTTCGATGATCGTCGTCCATCACCTGAACAATTCGCGCTCGCAGCGCATCCTCTGGCTGCTGGAGGAGCTGGGCGTCCCCTACGAGATCAAATTCTACCAGCGCGACGCCACGACCAACCTCGCCCCGCCCGAACTGAAGGCGGTTCATCCCTTGGGCAAGTCGCCGGTGATCGTCGATGGCGGCCACACCCTGGCCGAATCGGGGGCCATCGTCGACTACCTGATCCGCACTTACGGCCACGGGCGCCTGGCCCCGGCCGCCGGTTCGCCCGGCCACGAGACCTATATGGAATGGCTGCACTACGCCGAGGGCTCGGCCATGCTGCCGCTGATGTTGCTCCTCTACACCATGCGCCTGGGCGAGGCCGCCGCGCCGCTCAAGGGGCGGATCGACGACGAGATCGCCAACCACCTGGGCTATGTGAACCAGGCGCTCGACAGGCGCGACTATCTGGTGGGCGACGCGTTCACCGGCGCGGACGTGCAGATGAGCTTCGTCGGCGAGGTCGGCCGCGCCTTCGGCCGCCTGGCGCCCTTTCCCAACATCGCCGCCTGGATCGATCGCCTGCACGCCCGGCCGGCCTTCAAGGCGGCGCTGAAAAAGGGTGGGGCCTACAATCTGGCGTGAGGCGCGCCTACTCCACCCAGCCTTCCAGAAAATCGAACACCGCCGCCTTGAAGAGGGTGTGCGGGATGGCCGAGAAGTGGTCGCAGGCGGGGAGGGTGACGCTCGTGGCGCCGGGGATGGCCTCCGCCAGGGGCGCCGGATCGCCGGCGATCATATCGCGCGCGCCGGCGATGACCACGGTCGGCACGGCGAGGCCGGCGAGATCGGCGAAGCTCGGCGGCGCGCCCTTCCCCTCCGCGCAGGCGGCCAGCGCCAAGCGGTCCTCGCCCTGATTGTCGGCGAACTGGCGGAAGCCTCTCAAGATCGGATCGGCGATAGCCGCCGGGTCGTCGGCCCGCATCGCCTCGGCCAGGCTCATCGAACCGACGAGGGGCGCGTCGCCGCCGGGCAGCAGGCGCGCCCCCACGCCTCCCAGGATCAGGTTGGCGATGCGATCGGGCCGCGCCAGGGCCGCCGCCAGGGCCAGATGCGCGCCCAGGGGATAGCCCATCAGATCGACCCGCCCCAGCCCCAAATGATCGATCAGCGCCAGGATGTCGCCGGCCATGTCTGCGCGGGCGTAGGCGGTCGCCTCATGGGGTTTGTCGCTCTGGCCGTGACCGCGCAGGTCCAGGGCGACGGCGCGATATCCTTTGCGCTCGAAGGCGCCGTGCCAGCCGAGGCGGCGCCAGGTCTCGGTCCGGTTGGCGGCGAAGCCGTGAATGAGGACCACGCAGCCGTGCTCGCCGCCGGCGGGGCGGATATCGTCGAAGGCCAGGGTCAGGCCGCCGGACTGGAACGTCGCCATGCCGCGAGCTTAGGGGAAGCGCCCTCTTGAGCAAAACCGCCCCGGCGCCCTATTTCAAGGCCTCCATGAAGGAAGAGGTTTTCATCGGCGGCTGGACGCGCGGCGCCCTTCGCGCGCGCAGCCAGAGCGAGCGCCACGCGGTGTGGAAGCGCGCCCGCGCCCTCCACTCCGCGGAGGGCAACCACCTGGCCCGCGCCATCGAACTGCTGGGGCTGCCTTACGCCGAACCCGAACCGCTGGCCGCCGACGATCCCCTCAGGGCCCGCATGGCCGAGATCCTGGCCTCCCCAGCCGCCCGTTCGGCCGCTCTGGAAGCCACCCTCGACGGCCTGCCCGCCATGGCCGGGATCGACGCCCTGCTGCACGAGACGCTGGGCGAGGCCTATCGCCGCAACCCCGCCGCCGTCCCCACCGCCCAGGCCCTGGTCGCCGAACTGATGACGGCCCTCGGCTACGTCGCCGCAGGCCGCAAGGACCTGCCCCGGCGATGCGTGGCGCGGTCGGGGGTGTTCTGGAAGCTGGGGTAGGGCGCCGTCTTCGCGGTCAATTCACCCGCCGCGTCGCCTCGGGCAGGTGGAGGGAGAACTCCGGGATTTGCGCGTCGAACATTTCGCCGGCGGCGGTGCGCATCTGGTAAGCGCCGCGCATCGCCCCCGAGGGCGTGGCCAGCGGGCAGCCGGAGGTGTAGCGGAAGGATTCGCCCGGCCCCAGGGTCGGCTGTTCGCCGACCACGCCCGGGCCCCTCACCTCCTCGACCCGGTTCAACGCGTCGGTGATCACCCAGTGGCGGGAGATCAGCCGCACCGTCTCGGCGCCCAGGTTCTCGACCTCGACCGTGTAGGCCCAGACATACTGGCCCTGCTCCGGCTCCGACTGGTCCGGCAGATAGGCGGGCGTCACCCGCACCCGCACACCCCGCGTCGTCGCCTCGTAAGCGCGGGCCATCAGGCGCCGTCCAGGGCGCGGGCGATGTCGCGGGCCAGGTCGGCCGGGCTTTCCAGGCCCACCGAGAGGCGCACCCAGCCGGGAGTCAGGCCGATCTCCAGCCGCTGCTGCTCGGTCATGGCGCGGTGGGTGGTGGTGGTGGGGTGGGTGGCCATGGACTTGGCGTCGCCCAGGTTGTTGGCGATGTCCAGCAGCTCCAGGGTGTTGAGGAAGGCGAACGCCGCCGCCCGCGAGCCGACGTCGAAGGCGATCAGGCTTCCGCCGCCGCTCATCTGACGCGCGGCGATGTCGTATTGCGGATGGTCCGGGCGGCCGGGATAGCGGCAGCGCTTCACCTTGGGATGGGCGGCGATCAGATCGGCGAGAAGCGAGGCCGTGGCGCTCTGGGCGCGCACCCGGATTTCCAGGGTCTCCAGGCCCTTGAGCAGCACCCAGGCGTTGAACGGCGAGAGGGCCGGTCCGGTGTGGCGGATGAAGTCGCGGTAGGCCGCCTCCAGGAGGGCCCGGGCGCCCAGCACCGCGCCGCCCATCACCCGGCCCTGGCCGTCGATGTGCTTGGTGGCCGAATAGACCACCACGTCGGCCCCCAGCTTCAGCGGCGACTGGAAGATCGGGGTGGCGAAGACGTTGTCCACCACGATCCTTGCGCCCGCCCCGCGGCCAATCTCGGCGATGGCGGCGATGTCGCAGATTTCCAGCAGGGGATTGGCCGGCGTCTCCAGGAACAGAACCTTGGTGTTGGGCCGCACGGCGGCGCGCCAGGCGGCGAGGTCGGGGGCGTCCACCAAGGTCGCATCGATCCCGAACCGCGGCGCCCAGACGTTGAGGATCCAGGCGCAGGAGCCGAAGAGGGCCTTACCCGCCACCACATGGTCGCCGGCGCGCAACAGGCCGGTGAGGGCCAGGTGCACCGCCGCCATGCCCGACGCGGTGGCCCGGCAGAACTCCGCCCCCTCCGCCAGGGCCAGGCGATCCTCGAACATCTGCACGGTGGGGTTGCCGTAGCGCGAATAGACGAAGCCCGGATCGGTCCCGGCGAACCGCGCGTCGGCCCCGTCGGCGCTGTCGTAGACGAAACTCTGGGTGAGATAGAGCGCCTCGGCGGTCTCGCCGAAGTTCGAGCGCGCCAGGCCGCCGCGCACCAGCCGGGTGGCGATGTCCCAGTCGCGCGGGTCTTCGGCCATGGCGCTCTCCAGTCTCTAAGGTCCCCTTCTCTCTTGCCAGACTCGCGGCCATCGCCCAAGCCACCGCGATGAGCGACGCTCCCGGCATCCTGCCCTGCCAGGCCATCGAGGCCCTGATCGCCGCCGGCTCGATTACCGCCGACGGCGGTTTCGACGCCGACCAGGTGCAGCCGGCGAGCCTGGACCTGCGCCTCGGCGCGCGCGCCTGGCGGGTGCGGGCGTCTTTTCTGCCCAGGGCGAGCGGCGCGGTCGCCGACCGCATCGCCGACGTGGCCATGCATTGGCTGGACCTCACCGGCGGCGCGGTTCTGGAGCGCGGCTGCGTCTACATCGCCGAGGTGAAGGAGCGTCTGGCCCTGCCGCCCGGCGTTTCAGGCCGCGCCAACCCCAAGAGCTCCACCGGCCGGGTCGATGTGTTCGTGCGCCTGCTCACCGACGGCCAGCCGGCCTTCGACGACATCGCGGCGGGCTACGCCGGGCCGATGTTTCTGGAGATCGCGCCCCAGACCTTCTCGGTGCTGGCGCGAGCCGGCACCCGGCTCAATCAGCTCCGCCTCAAGCGCGGCGCCCCGGCTGTGTTGTCGGCCAGGAACGTCGGAGTCGATCTGAGCGAGGGCGTCGCGGCTTACCGCGCCCGCCGCCACGCCGGGGTCATCGACCTGGACCTGGAAGGCGGCCACGACCCGCGCGATTTCTGGGAAGCCCTGACGCCGCGGCGCGGCGAACTACTGCTCGATCCGGGCGAATTCTACATCCTGGCCTCCAAGGACCGCATCGAGATCCCGGTGCTCCAGGCCGCCGAAATGACCCCCATCGACCCCGCGGTGGGCGAGTTCCGGGTCCATTACGCCGGCTTCTTCGATCCGGGCTTCGGAACCGCCGAGGCCGGCGGCGAAGGGTCACGCGGGGTTCTGGAGGTGCGCAGCCACGAGACCCCCTTCCTCTTGGAAGACGGCCAGACCGTCGCCCGCCTGGTCTTCGAGCCGCTCACGCAGCGCCCCGACCGCCTCTACGGCGCAGGCGGTTCGCACTACCAGCGCCAGGGCCTGCGGCTATCGAAGCACTTCGCGGCGTGGAATTGAGCTTAAGCCTCTCGCCGATAGATCGACTGCTTCGGCGCGGCCACCACCCGCCGCAGCATCGGCTCGAACGCCGCCAGCGGCATGGTCTCATAGCCGGGATCAAAACTGTTCTGGTCGTAGAGGTGGCAGAACTGGGCGGCGCGCTCGAAATGGGGGTGGCCGCGGTATTGCTCGCGCAGGTCACGATCGAGGCCGATATGGTGGAAGAAATAATACCCCTGGAAGACGCCGTGCTTGTCCATCATCCACCAGTTGGCCTCGTCGATGTAGGGCTTCATGATGATCGCCCCGATCTCGGCGTGGTTGGCCGGACCCATCAGGTCGCCGATGTCGTGCATCAGGGCGCAGACCACATATTCCTCGTCGCGGCCGTCGCGGTGGGCGCGGGTGGCGGTCTGCAGGGAATGTTCGAGACGGGTCACCGCGAAGCCGCCGGCGTCCTCGCCCAGAGCCCGAAGGCTGGCGAGCAGACGATCGGGCAGGGCGTCCTTGAACGGCGCCGCCGCCGCGCCGATGGCGGCCCAATCGGCCGCCGTGCCCTCGGTCATGGCGTGGAATTGCGCCCTCGCCATCGTTCCGCCGTCGGCCATGGCCGTCTCCTTCCAGGATGTGGCCTATTTCTGCGTCCGCGCTCAGCTAAGGTCAACGTGCGTCTTGCCGAACGGGCGCGTTTCGCTATGGTCGCGCGCAGGGGAACGATCCGTGGCCGGTCTCATCGACACCGCAAAGACGCACTGGGCAGCGTACAAGTTCCGGCACTCCACCATCGGCCAAGCCCTGGCCGACCACACCGCCCGCTACTTCTATTCCGGAGACGTGCTCGCCTGGATTGACAAGGAGAGCAAGGAGCGGTTGATCCAGGACTTCTACGGTAAGCTGATCGCCATCGCGCAGTCGCCTAACCCCCTCATGGAGCTGCGCACCTTGCTTGCCAATTACACCGTCGCCTGCTGTGGGCTCAACGTGCTTTGCCTTAGGGTGGAGGAAAAGGCTGAGCAACCCTTCGCAGCCAACCCCTACATCTCCGGCCAGCTTCACCGGCACATCGTTCAGGCGGCTCCGCACAATGAGGAGACCGCGCAATTCCTGTGGCAGCATGACGGCAGCGCCGAGGATCTTCTCTCGTTCGCCAATTCCCGCAGCGCCCTACTGCTTTACTACGTCAACGGGCTCAACATGGCCCGCAATGAAATGCGCGACAGCTACGACGTGAAAGACTGGTTCCAGCCGTTTTTTGAAGCGATGATGGTATGGGAAGAGGACGGTTACCGCGACGCGCTCGGCTTACCCCGCCTTCTCCCGGAGCCTCTGCACGCCCTCCCCTACAGCTCGTTCCTCAACTATGTAGTGAGCGGCGAGCGCAATCCGTTCTTCACTTGGACGCAAAACTTTCCCCGCTACTATCTCGCTGGCGAAGGGCCATTCCCGCAGACTGAGGGAGTCAACACTCCAACCTTCACACCATGAAGGAATATGATAAGACCCAGCCACGCGTTGAAATGCGAGTGTGGTCTCTCGACGAGGCGCGGGCGTAGCTCAGGGGTAGAGTGTTTGCTTCCCAAGCAAAATGTCGTGGGTTCGAATCCCATCGCCCGCTCCAACTCAAAGATGTGTCGCAAAGAAAACCGAAGGAAAATCCTATGAAGCCTATTTTGATCGCCACCTGCGCCCTGGCGGTGCTGGGGACCTCCGGCGCCGCCGAGGCCAAGGGTCCCACGACGAACGGCGCGGTCGCCGGCGCGGTGGGCGGCGCGGTGGTCGCCGGGCCGGTGGGCGCGGTGGTGGGCGGGGTCGGCGGGGCGGTGATCGGCAGTCATGCGAGACGCCGTTCCACGGCCACCCGGCGCCACTACCACCACCGCCATCATCATGTCGTCGGATCGACCTCGACGGCCGCGAGCGCGCCCAGCCAGAGATAGGCGGCCGGCCGGGGCTATGGCGTCCCGACCCTCCAGCCGCCGCCCAGGGCGGCGATCAGATCCACGGCCGTGGTCAGGCGCGCCGCCTCTATCTGCAGCTCCGAGGTGCGGGCGCTGAGCGCCGTGGCCTGGGCGACCACCACGGCGGTGTAGTCGACCTGGTCGGCCAGGTACTGGTTGCGGGCGATGGCCGCGTTGGCCTCGGCCGCTTGCGCGGCGGCCTGGCGCAGGGCCAGTTCGCCGGCCAGGACCCGCTGGGCGGCCAGGTTGTCCTCCACCTGGCCGAAGGCGGTCAGGACCGTCTGGCGATAGTTGGCCACCGCCTGGTCGTAGGCCGCCCTGGCCTCGGCCACCCGGGCGCGGCGCGCGCCGGCGTCGAAGATCGTCTCGGCCACCGAAGCGCCCAGGGACCAGACGAAGTTCGAGGTGTTGAACAGCTGCCCCAGCTCGCTCGCGCCGAACCCAGCTTGGCCGGTCAAGCTGAGGTTGGGGTAGAAGGCGGCGGTCTGAACGCCGATCAAGGCGTTGGCGGCGGCGGCCAGGCGTTCGGCGGCGGCGATGTCGGGCCGGCGCTCCAGCAGGGTAGAGGGCAGGCCGGCCGGAATTTGCGGCAGGCGCAGATTCCACGGCGCTGGCGCGAGGGTGAGCGAGGCGGGCGGCTCGCCGGCCAGGATGGCGATGGCGTGCTCCACCCGGGCGCGCTGCTGGGCGAGATCGGCGTCGTCGGCCTGGGTGGTCTGAAGCTGGCTCTGGGCCGACAGCACATCGCTCTTGGCCGCCACGCCGACATTGTAGCGGTTCTGGGCGATGGTCAGGGAGCGGGCGTAGCCGGCCGCGGTGGCGTCGAGCAGGCGCTTTTCCTCGTCGAGCTGACGCAGCAGGATGTAGTCGGCCGCCAGTTCCATCTGGGCCGACAGGCGGGTGTTGGCGAGGTCGGCGGCGCTGGCCTGAGCGGTGGCGCGGGCGTTTTCGATCATCCGCCGGACGCGGCCCCAAAGGTCCGGTTCCCAGGTGGCGCCCAGGCCCAGGCTGTAGGCTTGCGTCGTTCCGCCACCCACGCTCCCCGACACCGTGGCGCCGCCGGAGCCCCCCGCTATCGCGGCCGCCCCGTTGAGGGCGACGATGGGAAAAAGCGCCGCCCGCTGTTCGGCGACCAGGGCGCGGGCCTGGCGATAGGCGGCTTCGGCGCCGGCCAGGGTCTGGTTGGACCTCTCCACCCGCGCCTCCAGATCGTTCAGGGTCGGATCGCCGAACACCGTCCACCAGTCGCGGCGGTCGGCGGCGTCGGAGGGATTGGCCGGCGCCCATCCCTGGGCTTCCTTATAGGCGGGCGTCGTCGGCGCGCTGGGCCGGCGGTAATTGGGACCGACCAGGCAGGCCGCGAGGCTCGCGCAGGCCAGCAGGGGCGAGAGGCGGAGCAGTCGGCGGCGGCGAGGGGTGTGCATGGTCAAGCTCTTCAGGCGGCCGGAACCGGCGATGGTGTCGGACCCTGGCGGGCCGCCTCGCCGCCGCGCCGACGGCGGCGGAAGCGGTCGAGGTAGAGATAGACCACCGGGGTGGTCAAAAGGGTGATCGCCTGGCTGACCATCAGGCCGCCGATGATGGTGACCCCCAGCGGCCGGCGAAGCTCGGCCCCTTCGCCCCAGCCGATGGCCAGCGGCAGGGCGCCCAGCATGGCCGCGAAGGTGGTCATCATGATCGGGCGAAAGCGGGTGAGCGCCGCCTGGCGGATGGCGTCGTGGGGCGACAGGCCGCCGTCGCGCTCGGCGGCCAGGGCGAAATCGATCATCAGTATGGCGTTCTTCTTGACGATGCCGATCAGCAGGATGACGCCGATGAGAGCGATGATCGAAAACTCGATGTGGAAGACGATGAGAGCGATCACCGCGCCGATCCCCGCCGAGGGCAGGGTGGAAAGCACGGTCAGGGGATGGATGTAGCTCTCGTAGAGGATGCCCAACACCAGATAGATGGCCACCAGGGCGGCGGCGACCAACACCGGCTCGTTGGCCAAGGACTGCTGATAAACCAACGCGGTGCCCTGAAAGCCGCCGTGAATATTGGCGGGCAGGCCGATCTGCGCCTCGGCCTGGGCGATGGCCTTCGTCGCGTCGCTGAGGGATTTTCCTGGCGCCAGATTGAACGAAATGGTGGTGGCGGGCTGGGTGTCCTGGTGGTTGACCGCGGTCGGGGTCGCCGCGTCGGCCCAGGCGGCGATCGCCGAAAGGGGAATGATCATCTCGGCCGCGCAGCTCACGGCCACGCCCTGCGAGGCGCCGCGCGAGGGCGGGGCGACCGGACCGGCCACCGCGTTGGCGCCGACCGCCAGGGCCGTGCCGACGCTGGCGCTGGACTGTCCGGGCAGTCCGGCGACCGCCGGGGCGGCGACGTCGCTGGCCGCGCCAAGGGGCGTGGCGTTGAGGCCGGCGCTCGGCTGACCGTTGGCGCCGGCCGCCGTCTGGGCCACCGCATTGGTCGCGCCGGCGCCTCCCGCTGGCGGCGCCGTCCGGCCGACCCCCGCGGAGGGCGCTCCGGCCGCCTGACCGTTGCTGACGTAGACGTCCTTGAGCGCGGTGGGATCCTGGGCGAATCTGGGGTCCACCTCCATGATCACGTGATACTGATTTTCGTCCTTGTAGATGGTCGAAACCTGGCGCTGGCCGAAGGCGTCGTAAAGGACGTTGTCGATGGCCCGGTTGGTGAGGCCGAGCCGCGCCGCCTTGTCGTGATCGACGGTGACGAAGCTCTCCAGCCCATGGTCTTCCTGGTCGGTGTTGACGTCCACCAGATCCGGCTGGCCTTTCATGGCCTCGGAAAGCCGGCCCGCCCACAGCCGCAGGTCGGCGAGATTGTCGGCCTTGAGGGTGAATTGATAGGTCGCGTTGCTCTCGCGCCCGCCCACCCGCACGTCCTGCACTGGATTGAGGAACAGGTTGGCGCCGGTGACCCGCGCGAGCTTTGGCCGCAGGCGGGCGATCACGTCCTGGGCGCCGCCCTTGCGCTGACTCTTCGGTTTCAGGGAGGTGACCAGGAATCCGCCGGCCGAACGGCCGCCGGCGAAGGCGACCACCGTCTCCACCGCCGGATCGCGATGGATGATGTTCACGAACCGGCGCAGGCGCCGCTGGCTGATCTGGAACGAGCTCGACTGGTCCGACTGCAGGCCGCCGACCATCTGGCCGGTGTCCTGTTGGGGGAAGAAGCCCTTGGGGACAACCGTGAACAGATAGGCGCTCAGCGCGATGGTGGCGATCAGCACCACCAGCATCAGCGGGCCGGCCCCCAGCACCCAATCGAGCCCTTTTTCGTAAGTCCGGGTCATGGCCGCGAACGCCCCCTCCGAAAAGCGGGCGAGACGGCCCTGGCGCGCCGCCGGCTTGGGCGGGTCGATGAGGAAGGCGCACATCATCGGGGTGGTGGTGAGCGAGATCAGCAGGGAAACCAGAATCGCCGCCGACAAGGTGATGGCGAACTCGCGGAACAGGCGCCCGACGATTCCCCCCATCAGCAGGATTGGGATGAACGCCGCCACCAGCGAGACGCTGATGGAAAAGACGGTGAAGCCGACCTCCTTGGCGCCCAGCAGCGCCGCCTCGAGGCGGCCCATGCCGGCTTCCACATGACGGGTGACGTTTTCCAGCACCACGATGGCGTCATCGACCACGAAGCCGGTCGCCACGGTCAGGGCCATCAGCGACAGATTGTCCAGGGAAAAGCCGAGCAGGAACATCACCGCGACGGCGCCCAACAGGGAGACGGCCACCGCGACGCTGGGGATCAGCACGGCGCGGCCGTTGTGCAGGAAAAAGGCGACCACGCCGATGACCAGCAGCACCGCGATCAGCACGGTGTGCTCCACGTCGGCCAGGGAGGCGCGGATGGTGATGGTGCGGTCGATGGCCACCTGCATGTCGATGTCGGCCGGCAGGGCCAGCTTGAGGGCCGGGATCAGAGCCTTCACCCGATCGACGGTGCCGATGATGTTGGCGGCCGGCTGGCGGCTGACCACCACGACAATGGCCGGCTTGCCGTTAACCAGACCCAGGTTGTGGACGTCCTCGACCCCATCGACGACCTGGGCGATGTCCCTCAGGCGCACCGTCGCGCCGCCTCGCGCGGCGATGACCAGGGGGGCGTAGTCGGCCGCCGTGGTTCCCGAGTCGTTGGTGTAGATCTGGAAGCGCAACTTGCCGTCTTCCACCACGCCCTTGGGGCGATTGGCGTTGGCCGAGGCCAGGGCGGCGCGGACGTCCTCCAGGCCGATGCCGTACTTGGCCAGGGCCAGGGGGTTGAGCTCCACGCGCACCGCCGGCAGCGAGGCGCCGCCGATGTTGACGTCGCCGACGCCTTTGACCTGCAAAAGCTGCTGCTGAACGATGGTGGCGGCGGCGTCGTAGATCTGGCCGGGGGTGCGGGTCGCCGAGGTCAGGGCCAGGATGACGATCGGCGCGTCGGCCGGGTTCTGCTTGCGGTAGGTGGGGTTGGTGCGCAGGGTCACCGGCAGATCCACCCTGGCCGCGTTGATCGCCGCCTGCACGTCACGCGCCGCGCCGTCGATGTTGCGGTTCAGGCCGAACTGCAGGGTGATGTTGGTCTGGCCCACCCGGCTGCTCGAGGTCATTTCGCTGACGTCGGCGATGATCCCCAGATGCTTTTCCAGAGGCGTGGCGACGCTGGTGGCCATGGTCTGCGGGCTGGCCCCCGGCAGGGCGGCCCGGACCGAGATGGTCGGGAAATCGACCTGCGGCAGCGGCGAAACCGGCAAGCGGAAAAAGGCCGCGCCGCCGGCCAGGGCGATGCCGGCGGTGAGCAGCACCGTGGCGATCGGCCGGCGGATGAAGAGGGCGGAAAAGTTCACGGCCCGGCCGGTTCCGGATCGGGGGCGGCTTCCGACAGGCCCGGATCGGATTCACCCTTTCTGAGACCGCGGCCCAGGCGGCGGGCGAGACGATCGAACTGAAGGTAGATCACCGGGGTGGTGAACAGGGTCAGGGCCTGGCTGACAATCAGGCCGCCGACGATGCTGATCCCCAACGGGTGACGCAGTTCCGAGCCGACCCCCCAGCCGAGCATCAGCGGCAGAGCCGCGAAGAGGGCCGCCAGGGTGGTCATTACGATCGGCCGAAAGCGCAGCAGGGCGGCCTGATGGATGGCCTCCCGGGGGCTTTTGCCTTCCACCCGCTCGGCGTCGAGGGCGAAGTCGATCATCATGATCGCGTTCTTCTTGACGATGCCGATCAGGAGCACGAGGCCGATGATCCCGATCACCCCCAGGTCCTGGCCGGCAACCATCAGGGCGAACAGCGCGCCCGCCCCGGCCGAGGGCAGGGTGGAGAGGATGGTGACGGGATGGATGTAGCTCTCGTAGAGGACGCCCAGCACGATATAGACGGTGACGATCGCCGCCAGGATCAGCCACAGCTCGTTGCCCAGGGAGGATTGGAAGGCGTCGGCGGCCCCCAGGAAGGTGGTGGTGATCGAAGCCGGCACGCCGAGGGCCTTTTCCGCCGCCTTGATCGAGGAAACGGCCGCGCCCAGGGAGACACCGGGCGCGGTGTCGAAGGCGATGTTGGCGGCCGGGAACTGGCCCACATGATTGACCTGCAGCGGCGAGGCGCGCTGTTCGATCCTCGCCAGGGCCGACAGCGGCGTGGACGCCCCGCCCGCCGTGGGCACATAGAGGCTCTGCAGACCCTGCGGCGTCTCCATCAGTTTCGGGTCGGCCTGGAGGATCACCCGCTGCTGGCTCGATTGGGTGAAGATGGTTGAAATGATCCGCTGGCCGAAGGCGGAATAGAGGGTGTCGTCCACCGTGGCCGCCGTGACGCCCAGGCGCGCGGCGGTGTCGCGATCGATGTTCACGAACGCCGACAGACCCTGGTTCTGGACGTCGGAGGCGACGTTGCGCAGCTTGGCGTCCTCGGAGAGCCGATCGACCAGCCTGGCTGTCCAGGTCGCCACGGTCGCGGTGTCCGATCCCTGGAGGGCGAACTGGTATTGGGTGCGCCCCGAGGAGGCGTCGATGGTCAGATCCTGCACCGGCTGAAGGTAGAGGGTGACGCCGGGGGTGTCGCGGGCCAGAGCCCGCAGCCGGTCCAGGGTCGTCGCCAGCGATCCGCTCCTGTGGCCAAACGGTTTGAGATTGATCAGCAGGCGGCCGCTGTTGAGGGTGGTGTTGGTCCCGTCCACGCCGATGAAACCGGTCAGGCTATCGACATCGGGATCCTTCAGCAGGCGCGCCGCCAGGTCCCGCTGGATATTGGCCATGGCGTCGTAGGAGACCGACTGGCCGGCCTCCACGACGCCCTGCACGATGCCGGTGTCCTGGGTGGGGAACAGGCCCTTGGGGATGGCGATATAAAGCAGGACGGTGATCGCCAAGGTTGTCACCGCGACGATCAGGGTCGCCACCTGGCGATCCAGAACCCAGGTAAGCGCGCGGTCGTAGCGGACGATGACATCGTTGATGACCGCCTTCGCCCGGCGCCCGAAACGGCTCTCCTCCACCTCACCGTCGCGGCGCAGCCAGCGCGCCGACAGGGTGGGAACCAGGGTTAGGGAAACCACCGCCGAGATCACGATGGTCACGGTGAGCGTGATGGCGAACTGGCGAAACAGCCGCCCGACCACGTCGCCCATGAACAGCAGGGGGATCAGGACGGCGATCAACGACACCGTCAGGGAGATGATGGTGAAGCCGATCTGCTCGGCCCCCTTGAGGGCGGCGGCCATGGGCGTTTCGCCCGCCTCGATGTAGCGGGAAATGTTCTCGATCATGACGATGGCGTCATCGACCACGAAGCCGGTGGCGATGGTCAGCGCCATGAGGGTGAGATTGTTGAGGGAGAAATGCAGCAGATACATCGCCCCGAAGGCGCCCACCAGGGAGAGCGGCACGGCCACCGAGGCGATGAAGGTGGCCGGCAGGCTGCGCAGAAAGAGAAAGATCACCCCCACCACCAGGACGACGCTGAGCGCCAGTTCGAATTCCACGTCGCGGACCGAGGCCCGGATGCCGGTGGTGCGGTCGGTGACCACCGCCACGTTCACCGAGGCCGGCAGCCCGCTGGTCAACTCGGGCAGGGCCTTCTTGATCTGGTCCACGGTGCTGATGACGTTGGCGCCCGGCTGGCGCTGGACGTTGAGCAGGATGGCCGGCGTGGTGTCGTAGATCGCCCCCAGGCGCGAGTTCTCCGCACCCTCGACGATCGTGGCGACATCGCGCAGACGCACCGGCGCGCCGTTTCGATAGGCGATGATTTGCTGGGCATAGTCAGCCGGCGTGAGGAGCTGGTCGTTGGCGTCGATGGAATAGGCGCGGGTGGAACCGTCGAACGTCCCCTTGGCCCCGTTGGCGTTGGCCGCGCCGACGGCGGTGCTCAGGTTGACGAGGGTCAGGCCGTAGGCGGCGAGTTGGCGGGTATTGGCCTGAATGCGTACCGCCGGGCGCTGGCCACCGCTGATCGACACCAGGCCGACGCCGGAGAGCTGCGAGATCTTCTGGGCGAGCTGCTGGTCGGCCAGACTCTCCACGTCGGTGAGGGGCAGGGTCTTGGAGGTCAGGGCCAGGGTGAGAACCGGGGCGTCGGCCGGATTGATCTTGGCGTAAATCGGCGGGGCCGGAAGATCGCTCGGCAACAGGCTTCCCGCCGCGTTGATCGCCGCCTGCACCTGCTGCTCGGCCACATCCAGGCCGAGGTCGAGATTGAACTGCAGGGTGATCACCGACGAGCCGCCCGAACTGATCGACGACATGCGGCCAAGCTCGGACATCTGGCCGAACTGCACTTCCAACGGCGCGGTGACCGTGGTCGCCATCACCTCGGGGCTCGCGCCGGGAAAGAAGGTCTGAACCTGGATGGTCGGGTAGTCCACCTCGGGCAGGGCCGAGAGCGAGAGGAACCGAAAGGCCACGATCCCCGCCAGCAGGATCGCCGCCATGAGCAGCGAGGTGGCCACCGGTCGCCTGATGAAGGGCCGCGAGGGGTTCACGAACCGAGACGCTTCCCGGCTGTCGCCGAAATAGCCCGCGCGGTCATCCGGCGGCCGACGCCCCGCCGCTGCGATGGCGACGGCCGCCGGCCCCGCCGGCGTTCGGCCGCTGCCCCGGCAGGGTCACCTTGGCGCCCTCACGTAGACGATCGCCGCCTTCGGTGATGACGGTCTCGCCGACCTTCAGGCCCGAGGCGATGGAGACGGTTTCGGCGGTTCCCGGCCCCAGCACCACTGGTCTGGCCTTCACCGTCTTGTCGGCCTGGAGCACCCAGACGAAATCGCCGGCCGGACCGTGCCGGGTGGCCGTGGTCGGCACGATCACTTGGTTTTGCAGCGTATCGACCAGCATCGTGACGTTGACGAACTGGTTGGGGAACAGGGCGCCGGCGGGGTTGGCGAAGCGCGCCTTGGCCTTCACCGTGCCGGTGGTGACGTCGATGGTGTTGTCGAGGGTGGCCAGGGCGCCTCGCGCCAGGACGGTCCCGCCGGCGCGGTCCAGGGCGGTCACCGGCAGGCCGCCGCCGGCCGCCCCGGTGTTGCGCCGCACCGCCGGGATATCTTCCTCGGGCAGGGAAAAGATCACCGCGATGGGGTCGATCTGGGCGACCACCGCGATCGGGGTGGCGGCGTTGGCGGTGATCTGATTGCCGGGATCGATCTGGCGAAGGCCCACCTGCCCGGAAACCGGGGCGGTGATGTGGGTGAACGACAGGTTGAGTTGGGCGCTGGCCACGGCGGCCTGATCGGTACTCACCGTCGCCTCGTCCTGCTTTACCAGCGCCGCCTGGGTATCGACCTGCTGGCCGGCGATGGAGTCCTGAGAGCGCAGGGTGCGGAAGCGGGCCAGATCCAGTTTGGCGTCGGCCAGCAGGGCTTGATCGCGCAGCAGCTGACCCTGAGCCTGCTGGACGACGACCTGGAACGGTCGCGGATCGATCAGGGCGAGGAGCTGGCCCTTGCGCACCTGTTGTCCCTCGCGGAAATTGACCGTCAGCAGCATGCCGGCGACCCGCGCGTTGACATTGACCGTGGCCAGGGGCGTCACCGTGCCCAGGGCGCTGACCTGGATCGGAATGGCGCCGGTCACGGCCTTGGCGGTTCCCACCGTGATCGGCGGCCGCCCGCCCGGCCCTCCACCGGCGGCCCCACGCGCTCCCCGCTTGGCCGCGCCGCCGCGGGCGCAATGGGAAAGTACCAGCGCCAACGCCAGGGCTACCAGGATGACCGCCGCGATTCCGATGACGGCGCGCCGATTCGACCGGCCTTTGGGGGGCGGTGGCTTGGCGCGGGGCCCCGACGTCGTCTCGCTCATTCCAGCTCCGGACTGCTTCCACGGCGTGGACGTCGCCTTCGCGCCCTAATGACTATAACGCGCCGGCGTTCCAACTCCGCCGCCATTGTCGCCGCCGGGACGCCGCCGGGACGCCGCCCGTGAACTCTTGGCCCCCTCGCGGCGATTTTCTGCTACGGCGGGGGCATGCAAAGACGGGGCATAATCCTGGCGGGCGGGACGGGGACGAGGCTCCATCCGCTGAGCGTCGCGGTGAGCAAGCAGCTCATGCCGGTGTTCGACAAACCGATGATCTATTATCCCCTCTCGGTGCTCATGCTGGCCGGGATACGCGACATCCTGATCGTCACCACGCCGGGCGACCAGGGCGCCTTTCGCCGCCTGCTGGGCGACGGGTCGCAATGGGGCCTCGCCCTGGTCTACGCCGAGCAGGGGAGGTCCGGGGGGATCGCGGAGGCCTACCGCATCGGCGCGGCGTTTCTCGATGGGCGGCCATCGGCCCTGATCCTGGGCGACAATCTGTTTCACGGGGCCAATCTGCAGGCGCTGCTCGAGGTCGCGAACGCCCGATCGGGGGGGGCGACGATATTCGCCTATCGAGTGAACGACCCGTCCAGGTACGGGGTGGTGACGTTCGACAAGGCGGGCAAGGCGGTGGCCATCGAGGAAAAGCCGGCCCGGCCGCGGTCGAGCCACGCCGTCACCGGCCTCTATTTCCATGACGAACGGGCGGTGGGCTTCGCCACCGACCTGCGGCCCTCGGCGCGCGGCGAACTGGAGATCACCGACCTGAACCGCCGATACCTCGACGCCGGCGCCTTGCATGTCGAGGTTCTGGGCCGCGGCCACGCCTGGCTGGACACCGGAATCCACGGCGCCCTGCTCGATGCGGCCCTCTATGTGCGGATCGTCGAGGAACGCCAGGGCGTGAAGATCTGCTGCCCAGAGGAGATCGCCTGGCGCCTGGGCTACATCGGCGACGCGGAGTTGGCGGCTCTCGCCGCGCCTCTGCGCGCCAGCGGCTACGGAGACTATCTCTTTTCGCTGCTGGCGGAAGGGCGCGACCGGTGAGGATCACCCCAATCCCCATGGAAGGGGTGCTGCTCCTCGATCCCGAGGTCTTCCGCGACGAGCGCGGATTCTTCATGGAGGTGTGGCGGGACGGCGCGCTCGCCGTAGCGGGTCTGGACGCCACCTTCGTGCAGGGGTACTGGTTCGGCGCGCGCCCGACGGCGGCGGGCCGGCGGATGCCGTGGGCGCCGCCCGGTATGGCGCACGGCTTTCTGACCCTCAGCAAGAGCGCCGACGTCGCCTACAAATGCACCGATTTCCATGTCCCGGACGACGATCGGCAATCGCCTGGAACGACCCGGATCTGGCCATCGCCTGGCCGCCGGGGCCGAGGGAATACCCGATACTCTCGATCAGGGACGCGGCGGTCTGGGCCTTCCGCGACGCCCGGTTCGCCTGAATGAGGGCGCTGGTGACCGGAGCCGATGGCCAGCTGGCTCGGGCGTGGCTCGTCCAGGCGAGGCCCGGCTGGGCGGTGACGGCTCTGACGCGGGCGGCGCTCGACATCGGCGACGAAGCGGCGGTGGGCGCCGCCGTCGCCCGCCTGCGGCCGGACCTGATCCTCAACGCCGCCGCTTTCACTTCCGTCGATCGCGCCGAGCACGAGCGCGAGGCGGCCTTTCGAGTGAACCGCGACGGGGCGGCGAACCTCGCCCGGGCGGGCGCGGATATCGGTGCGCGGATCGTCCATGTCTCGACCGACTATGTGTTCGACGGCGCCTCGGGCCGCCCCTACCGGCCGGATGACCCGGCCTCGCCGCTCGGCGTCTACGGCGCCTCGAAGCTGGCCGGGGAGCGGGCGGTGGCGGTGGCGGCGCCCGGCGCGCTCGTCGTGCGCACCGCCTGGCTCTATTCGCCTCGCCCACCCAACTTCCTGACCACCATGCTGCGGCTGATGGGCGAGGGCGCCGAGGCGCGGGTGGTGACCGATCAGATCGGCACACCCACCTCGACCGCCTCTCTGGCCGCGGCGCTGTGGGATATGATCGCGCTGAAGGCGGTCGGCCTCTGGCACTACACCGACGCGGGAGTGGCCTCGTGGTACGACTTCGCCCAGGCCATCGGCGAGGAAGCGTTGGCGGCGGGCCTGCTGGCCCGGACCCCCCAAGTCACGCCGATCGCCACCCGGGATCGGCCCACGCCGGCCGCCAGGCCTCCTTTCAGCGTTCTGGACAAGTCGCTCACCTGGGGACTGCTCGGCCGCCCCGCCCCGCACTGGCGCCAATCCCTGCGCGAGGTGCTGGCCGAGATGAGCGCCTGATCGAGGAGATCCTCGCCGATCGCCGGCGGGCGGAGTTTCATCGCCGCGCCGGCGCACGAGCTTGACTCGAGCTTGGCTATAACCCTGAAATGGTGTTTGAGTAACGAGGCTTGGGGCGCTCGGGACGCCTCGGGTGAAGCGGACGTGATAAGCAAACGGGGGGGCCTGGATGCCACGAACACGAAGGCGCGAGCGATTCGCGCCGACACTGGCGTCGATCGTCGTCGCTCTGACCGTGATGCCCCTGTTGTATGGCCTGGTCGCGTTTCATGGCGACTACGGTCGCATGATGACGACGACGGTGTTTCAGCATGTCGCTCTGAACTGCCTGGCCAACGCCTTCGTGATGCTGATCGCCCTTCACCTCACCGGGCGGTTTGATCGCAAGCTGGCCCAGATCTTCACCTGGACGCTGGTTGCCCACGGGACTCTCGCCTTCGCGACCCTGATCTCGCGACGCTACTACTCGATTCCCATGCTGACGGCCGGAGCGCCGTGCTCGATCGTCCTGGGCGCCGCGGCGATGGCGGTCCAGCATCGCTCGGGCCGCCTGCGCGTCGGCGTCGTCGGACCGTGGCGGCCGGACATCGTCCACCCGCGCCTGGATTGCGAATGCGTCGAGCATCCCGCGGCGGCGATCATCGACTACGACCTGCTGCTGATCACCTTCGGCGGGCAGATTCCCGCCAAGTGGACGCGGGCGCTGTCGCGGGCGCTGGTGGCCGGCAAGCGCGTTCGGCATGTGGCCGAATTCATCGAAGAATCGCGCGGCCTGGTGGCCATCGAACACTTCAATCTCGATCACCTTCCGGAGGCGGGGCTGACCAGCTACCGGCTGCGCAAGCGATTGCTGGACGTCGTGGTGGTGGTCCTCACCCTCCCGGCCACACTGCCGGCGATCGCCATGGCCAGCGTGGCCATCTGGCTGACCACGGGCCGGCCGATCCTGTTCATCCAGCCGCGCGTGGGCTTGGCGGGCGGCGTTTTCCCGATGTTCAAGCTGCGCACCATGCGCGCCGGCCAAAACGCCGCCGGCGCCGTCACCTTCGTGGCGGACGAGCGGATCACCCCCGTCGGCCGCTGGCTGCGCCGGTTTCACATCGATGAGTTGCCGCAACTCTGGAACGTGCTGATCGGCGACATGAGTCTGGTCGGCCCGCGCCCCGAGCAGCCGGGGCTCGCCCGGGAATACAGCCGGCGGGTTCCCGCCTTCGCCTATCGCCACATGGTTCGTCCCGGCATCACCGGCTGGGCTCAGGTGCGGGCCGGCTATGCCGCCGATCTCGCCCAGACGCAGGTCAAGCTGGGGTTCGATCTTTTCTACCTGAAGAACTTCTCGTTCGCCCTCGACCTGCAGATATTGGCCCGAACCGTGTGGACGCTGGCGACGGGGGCGGGTGGGCGGTGAGGTTCGAATTCGAATGGGATCCGGCCAAGGCGGCGTCGAATCGGGCAAGACACGGAGCGTCTTTCGGCGACGCCATGACGGTGTTGGCGATCCCTTGGCGCTCAGCCGCATCGATGATAGCCCTGGGGTCCACGAGGAGCGATGGGTCACCCTGGGCCGGGCGGCCGCCGGGCGCCTTTATCTGGTCGTGCATACCTACATCGAGCTGAACGACGATAAGATCGCCATCCGGATCATTTCGGCGCGCCGCCCCACGCGGCGAGAGGTTCGGCAGTACGAGGAAGGAGGCCTGACATGAAGGACGAATACGATTTCACCGGCGCTGAACGGGGAAAGTTTTACGCCAAGGGCGCCGCCCTCATCCCGCCGGTCCATCTGGAACCGGACGTGCTCAGCTATCTGCTGGCCCGCGCCGACGCCCGCGGGACTTCCCTGGACGAGTTGGTCAATCGACTCCTGCGGGCCGACATCGCGCTGATCGAGGCGGGCGGATAGGCCTCAATCGACGATCGCCGAATAGATCAGACTCTTGAGTTGGCCGCGGAAATTGAAGGTGCCGGACGGCATGAACTGGGTCATGAACACCCAGGTGAAATCCTCGACGGGATCGACGGCGAAGAGGGTCGAGGCAGCGCCACCCCAGTAGTAGTCGCCCCCGCCCAGGCCGCCGGCGGCGACCTCGTCCAGGGTGGTGGCGAAGCCGAGACCGAAGCCCACGCCTTCGTTGGCGGTCTCGGAAAAGGCGCCCACGGCCATTTCGGCCAGATCCTTGCCGCCCTTGAGGTGATTGCGGCCCATAAGCGCCAGGGTGCGCGGCCCCAGGATGCGCGCGCCCTCCAGCGCGCCGCCCCGGCGAAGCATTTCGCAGAAGCGCAGATAATCCTGCGTGGTCGAAGTCAGGCCGCCGCCGCCAGAGAAGAAGCTGGGCTCGCGCCGATACTCGCTCGCCCCGGGCGCCTCGAGCAGACGCAGGGATTTGTCGGCGCCGCGGCGATAGTTGGCGCACAGGCGATCCGCCTTGTCCGGCGCCACGAAAAACGCGGTGTCCTTCATGCCCAGGGGGTCGAATATGGCGTCCTGGAGAAATTTATCGAACCGCTGGCCGCTGATCGCCTCGACCAGGGCGCCGCAGACATCCGTGGAAAGGGAATACATCCACCGCTCGCCCGGCTGATAGAGCAGGGGAACCTGGGCCAGCTTGCCCATGAAGTCCGTCAGGGTTTCGCCCCGATCGCGGCGCACCCGCAACTGGGCGTAGACCTTATCGACCGCCAGGCCGGTGCTCGGCGCGCCCAGCGCGGCCAGCGCGTCGCCATAGGTGAGCCCGCCGGTGTGGCAAAGCATGTCGCGCATGGAGAGCGGCCGGACGGGCGCCTCGGTCACCATCGCCACGCCTTCGCCCGACACCCAGACCCGCTGGCCCTTCCAGGCCGGGAAGAAGCGGCTGACCGGGTCGTTCAACTGGAAATGGCCGCGCTCATAGAGCGTCATCAAGGCGACCGAGGTGATCGGCTTGGTCATCGAATAGATGCGGAAGATGGCGTCGTCGGCCATGGCCTTGCCGGCCTCGCGGTCCATCTGGCCGAACGAGCGGAAGTAGGCCAGATGGCCATGCCGGGCGACGGCGACCTGGCAGCCGGCGATCTTGCCCGCCGCGATGTAGCGGCGCTCCAGGTGTTCGCCGATCCGCTCCAGCCGCGCGGTGGAGAGGCCGGCTTTCCTGGGGGCGATCTCCATGACGCCTATTACTCCGCGACGGCCGATGATGCGCCAGGCGCGACGATGTCCCACACCCCCTTCCAGGCCCCGTCTGGCCGCGGTCTGAACACCGTGACATAGCTGCCCGTCTGGGTAACTACCGCCTTGGTCGCGGGATCGGTGGCGGTCTGCCTGTAGGTTCCCCGCGCCGCCGCCAGATCGCCGGAGGCGGCCACATAAACCCGGTCGCTGGCGAAGGTCAGGGTGAAGGCCGGATCGTTCATGAGCTGCTGCACGGCGGTCTTGATGGCGACCGCGCCGACGGCCGGCGGCGCCCCGGCCACCATGATCGCCGCGTCGGGAGCGAAGAAGGCGGCGACCCGGTTCGGATCGCCGCTCTTCCAGTCGGCGTTGGCATGCACCTCGGCGGTCTTGATGGCGTCGATGATCCTGGCCGTATCGACCGCCGGCTTGGCGGCGCCGGCATGGGGGAGGCAGCCGCAGGTGAAGGTGGTGGCGCAGAGCGCGGTCGCGATCATCAGGAGTTTCATTTTCGAGGGTCTTTCGAGCCGGGGCGCTTTGAAGCGGCGACCATCGCCACCCCGGCCGCGCGTCGTCAAGCGGCGGCTGACGCCTATCCGACCAGGCAAAGTCCGGACTCGCCGCCCCGGACCGCCGCGGCGATCAGGCGCCGATCGAGGGTCGCCAGGACGCCGCCCTTGGAAACCGCGAGGGCCAGAAGATAGGTGTCGGTCACCTGGGCGGAAGTCAGTAGGCGCGCCGAATCGACGAATTCGGAGGCGAGAAGACTGATGTCGTCGGGCCAGAACTGGTGGCCCTGGAGCGAACGCAGGCTGAGAAGGCTGGGGGCCACGGCCGCCGGCCCGCCCGGCGATCTGGGGTAACGAGACCCGCCCATGACCCGCAGGGCGCCGTTCTCCGTCAAGGGACAGGTCGCCCAAGACCCCTCCCGGTCCCGGGCGAACCATCGATGGGCTATCTCATGGTGGACGTGGGCCGAGTCGATGAGGGCGATCAGAACGTTTACATCGAGGAGGAAGGTCACTCAGGGCTCTTCGTCGCGCAGCCGGTTCACCAGTTCCAGGGTGACCGGCGGCGCGCCCTCGCGATTCGGCAGCAAGGTTATGCCGTTGCGGATCGTCGGCGCTGGCGTCGCTGGCCGCAGAGCTTGGCGCGCCAGCCCGGAAATCACTTCGCCCATGCTCTTGCGCTGTCGCGACGCCATGTCTCGCGCCGCGGCGAGCACATCGTCATCGATGGCCAGGGTAGTGCGCATGTTTGTTCCCCTTGCTAATCGCCGCATCAAACATCACGCATCACGGCAGTTTGTCAAGATCGGCGCGGTGCGACGCGAGCGCCAAGATCCCGCAAGATCTCCCGCGCCGCGTTGTGGCCGGGGGCGCCGGTGACGCCGCCGCCGGGATGGGTTCCGGAACCGCACATGGAGAGGCCGGGAACAGGCGCGCGGTAGTCGGCGTGGCCGAGGGCCGGACGGGCGCTGTAGAGTTGGTCGAGGGTGAGGGCGCCGTGAAAGATGTCGCCGCCGGTCAGGCTGAGCTTTCGCTCCAGATCGAGCGGCGAGAGGATCATCCGGCCGAGGATGGCGGCTTTGAAATTGGGGGCGTGGCGGGTCATCGTCTCGACGATCAGGTCGGCGGCGGCCTCGCGGTGGTCGTCCCAGCTCGACCCGTCGGGCAGGCTCGGGGCGAACTGCTGACAGAACAGGCTGGCGACGTGGGCGCCGGGCGGGGCCAGGGAATCGTCTAGGACGCTGGGAATGTGCATCTCGATGGCGGGGTTGCGCGCCCAGCCGAACTGGCGGGCGTCCATGAAGGCCTGGTCGAGGTAGTTCAGCGACGGGGTGATGACGATGCTCGCGCCGTGGTGTTCGGCCACGCCCGCGCTCGGCAGGCAGGTGAAGTTGGGAAGTTCCGAGAGGGCGACGTTCATCCGGAAGGTGCCAGAGCCGCATTTCCAGGCCTCCATGCGGGCCTGGAACGGGGCGGGCAGGTGTTCGGGCGCCACCAGTTTGCCGAACAGCAGCTTGGGATTGAGGTTGGAAACCACGACTCGGGCTTCCAGGTTGGTCCCGTCTTCCAGCACCACGCCGCGCGCATTGCCCCCTGAAATGGCGATCTCGCGCACCGGCGCGTCGGTGGAGATTTCGACGCCGGCTTCCAGGCAGGCGCCGGCCATGGCCTGGGTGATCGAGCCCATGCCGCCGATGGCGTGGCCCCAGGCGCCCTTGACCCCGTTCACCTCGCCGAACACATGGTGGGCCAGCACATAGGCCGAGCCGGGGGTATAGGGGCTGGCATAATTGCCGACGACCGCATCGAAGCCCAGGAGGCCCTTCAGGACATCGGTATCGAACCAGGAATCGAGCAGGTCGCCGGCGCTCTTGCCGAACAGGTCGATGAGGTCGCTCTGACCCTGGAGACCCAGCTTGCGGACCTGGTTGGCCAGGCCGAGGGCGGTCATCAGGTCGCGCGGCGAAGCGCTGGCGTTGTAGGGCGTCCTCAGCAGGAGGCCGCGCAGCAGATCGACGATTTTGTCCAGGCGGGCGTGAAAGGCTTCAAGGCGGTCGGCGTCCCTGGCCGACCAGCGCGCCACCTCGCGGCGGGAGCGGGCCGGGTCGCGGTCGAGGATTAGGTAGCGGCTGTCGTCGGCCGGGGCGAAATAGGAGAGAGGTCGGATGACGATCCTCAGGCCGTGGCGGGCCAGCTCCATGTCGGCGATGACCGTCGGGTTGAGCAGGCTCACCGAATAGCTGGCCACCGAATTACGAAAGCCCGGATGAAACTCCTCGGTGATCGCCGCCCCGCCGACGATCCCGCGCCGCTCCAGCACCCGCACCTTGTGGCCGGCGCGGGCCAGATAGAAGGCGCAGACCAAGCCATTGTGGCCGCCGCCGACGATCAGGGCGTCGTAAGGCATGTCGAGGCGCATATCGCGGCGAGCTCGCTCAAATACCGGTCGGTGTAGGCGGCCGTGCCCGGCTCCATCAGGGAATAGGGGCCGGGCTCATAGGCGCGCGAGCGCACGCCGGCCTGATTCATCTCGATGATCTTCTTGTCGGCGAGGCTGGTCACGTCCCACAGCCAGGTCAGGCGGTCCAAGTCGTAGTCGCGCCCTTCGACGGCGTCGCCCCGGACCAGCCAAATCACCTCCATTTCGGTGTCGAGGGCGGCGCGCGGAATGAAGCGGTAGATCACCCCATGGTCGGCGTAGGCGAGAAAGGCGCTGAGAAACCCCGCTTCGGCGAACACGCAGTCGCCGGCTCCGCCGCCTTCGAGGTCCATCACCGGCGCGACGAGCTTGCCGTCGGCGCTGCCGGTCTCGCCGCCGCGGATCAGGGCGGAAACCATCATCCGCGCCACCTCCCGGCCGTCGGCCTCGGGGCCCCACACCTCGATATCGCCCTCCGACCGCAGGGCGCGCCCCTGGGGACGGGCCAGGGCGTGATGGACGGAGAACTCCGGATGGGCGACGGCGCAATGATAGCACTCGTGGTAATTCTCCATCGCCAGCTTCCAGTTCGCCGCCACCTGGTAGGTCTTCCTGTGGGCGACTTTGGCGCCCGCCCAGCCGTAGCGGGCGGTCATGGCCCCCAGCGCCGCCTCGACGGCGTCCAGCTTGGGCGGGGCCTCGGCGAAACTGATCAGGATCAGGCCGCCGATCACCGTGATCGGCAGGGGCTTGAGGGCATATTGGTCGGGATCGAATCCCTCGGGCATCTCCCGCGCCGCCCGCAGGCGCCCGTCGAGCCGATAGCTCCAGGCGTGATAGGTGCAGGTCAGGACCGCCGCGGCGCCCCGACCGGGCGGGCAGATGCGTGAACCGCGATGGCGGCAGACATTGTTCAACGCCCGCAGTTCGCCGTCCTCGCCGCGCACGACGATGGCCGACTCCAGGCCCAGCTCGGTGACTAGAAAATCGCCGGGCGCCGGAACTTCGCTGGCGTGACCGACGCAGGTCCAGCGGTCGAGCAGCAGCTCCATGTCGCGCTCGAACACATCGCTCCGCACATAGAAATCGCGGACCATGGCGTGGCCGCTCGTATGGCCGGCGATCAATTCGGTGACGGTCATCGGCCCTCGAGGGTCTCCAGGAACCGCACCGGCTCGCCCAGCCCGGCCTCGCGCAGCTCGCCGTCGCGCATGACCGTCCGGCCACGGATGAGGGTCGCCACCGGCCAGCCCTTGGCCTCGAAGCCGTCGAACGGGGTCCAGGCGGCGCGGCTGGCCATGTCCTCGTGGCGGAGGGTGCGACGGGCCTTCAGATCGACGATGGTCAGATCGGCATCGAAACCCTCGGCGATGCGCCCCTTGCCCGCCAGGCCGAAGATGCGCTGAGGGCCTTGGCTGGTGAGATAGACCACACGCTCCAGGGTAAGGCGACCCTCGGCGACATGGGTCAGCATGATCGGGACCAGGGTCTGGACGCCCGGCATGCCGGAGGGCGAGGCGGGATAGGGTCGCGCCTTTTCCTCGCGGGTGTGCGGCGCGTGGTCGGAGCCCAGCACATCGACCACCCCCATGGCGATTCCCCGCCACAGCGCCGCCTGATGGTGCGCCTCGCGAATCGGCGGGTTCATCTGGGCGAACCCCTTCAGCCGCTCATAGGCCTCCGGCGCGGTGAGCGTAAGATGCTGGGGCGTCAGCTCGACGCTGGCCACGTCCTTGTGGTCGGCGAGAAAGGCGATCTCCTCGGCGGTGGTGACGTGGAGGACGTGGATGCGTTTGCCCAGTTCGGTGGCCAGGGCGACCAAGCGTTTCGTGGACAGGATCGCCGATTCCGCGTCGCGCACCTCCACGTGGCTGGTCCAGTCGCCGGTGCGCGCCAGGGGCCGGCGTTCGGCCAGGCGATATTCGTCTTCCGAATGAAAGGCGGCCCTGCGATTGATGTGGGCGAGGATCGCCGCCACCCCCTCGTCGTCCGGCACCAGCAGGCTCCCGGTGGAGGCGCCCATGAACACCTTGACCCCGCAGCAGCCGGGCAGACGCTCCAGCTCGCCCAGAAACGCCGTGTTTTCGTGCGTGCCGCCGACCCAGAAGGCGTGATCGCAGTGCATCCGGCCCCTGGCGCGGGCGAGCTTGTCGGCCAGGGCGTCGGCGTCGGTGGTGGCCGGCTCGGTGTTGGGCATTTCGAAGACGGCGGTGACGCCGCCCAGCACCGCCGATCTCGAGCCGGTCTCCAGGTCCTCCTTCCATTCGAGGCCCGGTTCGCGGAAATGGACCTGGCTGTCGATGACTCCCGGCAAGATCGTGAGGCCCCGGGCGTCGAACACCTCGCCGGCCGATGCGGTGGCCAGATCGCCGATGGCGACGAACCGGCCGTCTCGAACCCCAATGTCGGCCAGCCCCCGGCCGGCATGGTTGACCACCTCGCCGCCGCGCACGATCAGGTCGAAGGTTTCAGGCATGGACGCCCTCCGCTGCGGTTTCGGCGATCAGCGCCGCCGCCGCCGCCACCACGGCGGTGGTGGAAAGTTCCATCATATGACACAGCGCCTGGCTCAAGGTCGGATCGATTTGGCGCAAGTCGGCGAAGCTTCGACCGCCCCGCACGGTGCGGGCAAGGGGGCCCCAGGGCGCATAGAGGGTCTCGTCCGACGGGCCGAACAGGCCGAGTGTCGGCGCCCCCGCCGCCGCCGCCAGATGCATCAGGCCGGAATCGCCGCCGATGAACAGCCGCGCCCGCTTCAGCGCGGCATAGCAGACCAAGATGTCCTCGCGGCCGACCAGATCGATGCATCGGGACTGGGAAACCGCCGCCTTGACCGGTGCGGCGGCGCCTTGATCGTCCGGACCGCCCACCACCATCAGGCGCCCGCCGGCCAACGGCCCGCCGGTCCCCAGCAGCGCCCGGGCCACCAGGGCGAAGCGTTCAGCCGGCCAGGTCTTGCCGATCCAGTTGGCGGCCGGGCCGATGGCGAGGATCGGCCCGGCCCCGCGGGTGAGGCTCTCGGCGCGCGCCTCGACCTCGGCGTCGGTGAACAGGAACGGCGGCGGGGGCGCGTCCTCTAGTTTCAGCAGGCGGGCCGCCTCGATCACTTTGTGGACGGGCGCGCCGCCCCCGCTGTGCACCGCGCGGCGGGTCGGGCGCAGAAGGCGCGCCATGGCCGAGCCACGCAGATCGACCACCAAGCCCCAGCGGCGGGCGCGAACCTGGTGCCAGAGGGCGATCCAATGGCCGCCGCCCGGCCTCTTTTCCATGACGATCGTCGCCTCGAGACGCGGGGTGTGGGCGAACAGCGGCGCGGTCAAGGCGCTGGCGACGAAAGTGAAACGGGCGTCCGGGACCTCATCGACCAGGGTTTTGATCAGGCCCGAGGCGAGGACCGCGTCGCCGACCCGGCTAGGGGCGACGAACAGGATGGGGAAGGGCTTGGGCGGCATGCTGGAGACTTCTATAGGGGCCGGACCCCTGGCGCTCCAGGGGAGGCGAGGTCACATTGGGTTATGACCCATCCCCCCTTCGCGTCGGAACTGCGGAGCCGCGCCGCGGTCGCCCTCGGCGGCCCCGACTGGCGGACCTTCCTTCAGGGACTGATCACCCAGGACGTGGAGACTCTGGCCAACGGCGAGGCACGCTTCGCGGGCCTGCTCACACCCCAGGGGCGCCTGCTCTTCGACCTTTTCGTGATCGGCGCGGGCGACGGCTGCCTGATCGACTGCGCGGCGGATCGCCGCGACGCCCTGATCCAGCGGCTCGGCATCTACCGCCTGCGCGCCAAGGTGGACATCGCGCCCTCGGACCTGACTGTCGAGGTTCTGTGGGATTCGACGGCCGCCCCGGCCGGATGGATCGCCGACCCCCGCCTCCCGGCCTTGGGCTGGCGCGGCTACGGCGCGGCGGCGCCCGCCGGCGCGACCCGAGTCGATGAGGCGGCTTATGAGGCTCACCGCCTGGCGCTGGGTGTTCCCGGTCCCGCCGACTGGGGCGTCGAGGCGACCTATCCCATCGAAGCCGATTTCGATCTCCTGAACGGCATCGATTTCAAGAAGGGCTGTTTCGTCGGCCAGGAAACCACCTCCCGCATGAAGCGGCGCGGGGCGGTGAAGAGCCGCATGGTCCCCGTGGCGTTCGACGGCCCGCCGCCGGAACACGGCGCCGAGTTGCTGGCGGGAAACCTGCGCACCGGCGTGACCCTGTCCGGCGCCGAGGGCAGGGCCATGGCCCTCCTGCGCCTCGATCGCCTGGAGGCTGGTCCCCTGAGCCTCCCTGACGGCCGGCCCTGGCGACCGGTCTGGCCGGGGTGGCTGAGTTCCGTAGCGCGGGCTTCCAGCCCGCATCCTTAAAAACAAAAAGTGGGCAGGATGCCCGCGCTACAACCGAACACCCCACCGTTCGCACGGCCACTCATAGCCTTTAGCCCCGCCGTCGTCATAAAGTTGGGCGAGCACATAGGTCAGCACCCGGCCACTGTCGAACAGGGCCCAGGTCTTCTCCCAGCCCTTGTGGGCCATGGCGCGGGCCAGGGCGTCGTTGGCCAGGAGCGGGAGGAGGGCGGCGGTCAGGCCGGGAAGATCGTCGTAGAAGACGGCCTCGTCCGGCTCGTAGAAGCGTTCGAAGCCCGAGCGCCGGTCGATCAAGACCGCCAGTCCCCAGCCGAACAGGTGGGCCATGCGGTCGGAGGCGTAGAGCGGCAAGGCGGCGCGGCGGGAGAGGGACCAGCCCAGCCGGGCCGATTGCAGGGCGAGGAAATAGGCGTGGCCGCCGGCCTCCGGCTGGCCGCCCGCCCCGGGCGTGGAGAGGCGCAGGCCGGGAACGGCGGCGCGCAGGCGGGCGGCGACCTGGGTGGGGGTGAGAAACACCGTCCCGATTTCGCGGCGCGCCTCGCCGCGGGCCGGAAACAAGAGGTCGAAGACCGGCGCCTCGATCTCGAACGCCCGGCCGGTTTCCACCGATGCATCCACCGGGTTGGGAAAGAAGGCCGCGAAGGCGCCGCCTCCCACGCACCGCCCAAGCGCGGGCTCGGCGGTGGTGACGAAGAGGGCGTCGGCCGCGCCCCGGCGCAAGGTCAGGCGGCGCTGGTTCTTGCGCGTGTCGATGGGGTCGATGTTGATGTCGGCGATGGTGACGCCGGGCGACAAGCGCCGCGCTTCGATCAGGGAAGCGTTGGTGATCCGATCGGCGAAATGCAGGAAGATCAGGTCGGGCTTCAGTTCGTCCACGCACTGGAGGAATCGGCGATTGGCCCCGGCGCCGCCCAGGCCCCGCAGCCGCAGCGGCGCGGCCATGCGGGCGACGGCGCGGTCGGAAAACTCCACCACCAGATGGCCCGCCCGCGTTGCCGCGAAGGAGAACTTGCGGCAGATGTCGAACAGGGAGAGTCTGGCGGTGTGACGCTCGGCGCCGGTCATCCAGTTGAAGTCGGCGACGTTGAGGATCCGCATGGCGGTGGGTGTTTGGAGGCGCGAGGCGTTGGGCGTCAAGGTCTACGAGGGTGAAGGGGGTCGCTGCGGCTGGGCCGATCCGCGCGACTCGGCCTACGTCGCCTATCATGACGAGGAGTGGGGCGTACCGGAGTACGAATCCCGCGCCTTGTGGGAAAAACTGGTGCTCGACGGTTTCCAGGCCGGCCTGTCGTGGAACACCATCCTCAAGAAGCGCGGAGCCTTCCGCGCCGCCTTCGCCAGGTTCGATCCGGACGCGGTGGCCCGCTTCGGCGCGGCCGACCGGGCACGGTTGATGGCCGACGCCGGCATCGTCCGCTCCAACGCCAAGATCGACGCGGCGATCGGTGGGGCGCGCATCTATCTGGCCATGCGCGAGGCGGGGGAGGACTTTTCGGCTTTCTTGTGGACCCTCGCCGGAGGCGCCCCGATCCAGAACGCCTGGGCCGCCATCGGCCAGGTGCCGGCCCAGACACCGCTGGCCGCGCAGATGGCCAAGGCCCTCAAGGCCAAGGGCTTCAAGTTCTGCGGGCCGGTGATCGTCTACGCCTTCATGCAGGCGGTGGGCATGGTCAACGATCACGTGACCGGCTGTTTCCGCCACCGTCAAGTGGCGTGTATGGCGAAGTCGTGACGGCGGCGTCCTGGCCCGACATGCTGCTGGAGCGGGCCTGCCCCGCCCCGGTCTGCGGCGTGGACGAGGCGGGCCGCGGTCCCTGGGCGGGTCCCGTCTGCGCCGGCGCGGTGATCCTGAGGACGCGCGGCGCGATTGAAGGCCTGAACGATTCCAAGAAACTGTCGGCCAGGCAGCGCGAGGCCCTGGAGCCGCAAATCAAGGCCCGGTCCCTCGCCTGGGGGGTCGGATTCGCCTCGGTGGAAGAGATCGCGGTGTTGAACATATTGCACGCCACGGGGCTGGCCATGCGGCGGGCCATAGAGGCCATGGCCCACGCCCCGGCCTTCGCCCTGGTGGATGGCAACTACGCCTTTCCCCTGCCCTGTCCGGTGAAGACGGTGGTCAGGGGCGATTGCATCTCCTCTTCCATCGCCGCCGCCTCCATCCTCGCCAAGGTCGCCCGCGACCGGCTGATGGCCCAGATGGACGAGCGCTATCCCGGCTACGGCTTCGCCGGCCACAAGGGCTACCGCGCTCCCGTCCACGCCCGCGCCCTCCTCGACCTGGGGCCGTGCGAAATTCACCGGATGGCCTGGGCGCCGGTCCGCCTGGCGCTCATGGGCAAGGACCCCATGCGGGCCTTCGCGCGGGGCGACGACGAGGCCGCGTCGTTCGCCTGACGATCGCATCGCCGCTGAAAAAAGGGCCGATCCCGGCGTGGCCGGTGAACAAGGCGGCGTCAGCGCCCGGCCGTATCGCCGGCCATATCCTTCATCATTTCATCGTGGTCGGCCGGGGCGCTTTTCACGATCGCCTTGTATTGCGCCGGGCTGAGGGACGGCAGCTTGCGGATGAAGGCGACCATATCCCAGATCAATGTATCGCTGTGGGTGCGGCCCCACGCCGCCATGGCGGTCAACTTGACCCCGTGCTTGATCGTCCAGAACTCCTCCGCCGGGGAACGATCCACGCCCCGAGCAAGTTCGGGGGCCGAGGGATAAAGGCCCTGGCTGATCTCGGTCTTCTCCATGCCGGGCGCGAGGTGGCACCCGCTGCACATGTCAGCGTAGAGGCCGGCGCCGGCGGCGACGCGTTTGGGGTTGCCCAGATCGGCCGGGACCTTGATTCCACGGGCGCGCACCGCGATGGAACGTTCCCGAAGGTGCTCGATGAGCCAGTAGGTGGGGGCCATGTGCGGCGCGTCGGCCCCGATGTCGTAGATGCCCGCGTAGATGAAAATGCCGGCGAACCCTGCGATCACCAGGGCGACGACGGCGACAAAGGCCGTGCTCGGCAAATGCCGGTGAAGATCGAACTTCCAGCCGCTCATCGTTTTCTCCGTGGTCTCGCCATGGATATGCATGACCTCGCTTGCGCCCCTCATGAGCACGAAACCTCACGATGAGGGCCAGGAGGGGTGCGGCGCGTAACCTTCGGAGCGTTATATGCGAAGGCTGGACCAGGACGTGACCGTGACGACCCAAATATCTCCTCCGCCCTCGCGCCGGCGCTTTGTCCAGGGCCTCGCCCTGGCCGGCGGGGTCGCGGCCATCGGGACACCGATCTGGACCCGGGCGCAAGGCGGCGCGGCCGGCCCGAGTGTGCTCACCGGCGACAGGTTCGACCTGACCGTCGGCGCCTCGCCGATCAACATCACCGGCCGGCGGCGGATGGCGACGTCGGTGAATGGCCAGGTTCCGGGACCCACCTTGCGATTTCGCCAAGGCGACGCGGTGACCATCAATGTCACCAACCGCCTGGCCGAGCCGACCTCGATCCACTGGCATGGCTTCCGCCTTCCCAACGACATGGACGGCGTGCCGGGGCTCACCTTCAAGGGGATCATGCCGGGAGAGACTTTCACCTACCGCTTCCCGATCGTCCAGGGCGGCACCTACTGGTACCACGGCCATTCGGGCATGCAGGAACAGACCGGCCTCTATGGCGCGGTGGTCATGGAGCCGAGGCAGAAGCCTCCCTACGCCTATGATCGTGAATACGTGGTCGTGCTCTCGGACTGGACCGACGAAGATCCGATGACCGTGATCGCCAACCTGAAGCAGCGGGGCGACTACTACAATTTCCACCAACGGACACTGGGCACATTCTTCGACGATATGCGCCGCAAGGGGCTGAAAGCGACCTGGGCGGACTGGACCATGTGGGGCGGCATGCGGATGAGCCCCACCGACATCATGGATGTGACCGGGGCGACCTACACCTTTCTCGTCAACGGCCAGCCGCCCGCCGCCAACTGGACCGCCCTCTTTCAGCCGGGCGAGCGGGTGCGCCTGCGATTCATCAACAGCGCCTCCATGACCACCTTCGATGTCCGGATTCCGGGCCTCATGCTCACCGTCGTGGCGGCCGACGGCGGCGATGTGGCGCCGGTAACGATCGAGGAATTCCGCATCGGCGTCGCCGAGACCTACGACGTGATCGTCGAGCCCAAGGCCGACCAGGCCTACGCCATCTTCGCCCAGGCGCAGGACCGCACCGGCTACGCCCGCGGAACCCTCGCGCCGCGTCCCGGCATGGCGGCGGCGGCGCCCCCGATGGACCCCAGGCCCATGCGCACCATGACCGACATGGGCATGGCGGGGATGGGCGGGATAGGCGGGATGGAAATGTCCGGCGCGAAGTCTTCCGCACCCGGCATGGCCGGCATGGACATGGGGGACGCTCCGCCCGGCGCCGCCATGGCGGACATGCCGGGAATGGACATGAAGGGCATGAATATGAACGCCCCGCCAGGCATGTCCATGGGGCCCGCCAAGGCGCCGGTGATGGTGAACGCCGACGGCGTCGATCCCAAGACGCTGAATGGCAACGCCGCCGTGGATAACGTCGCGATGACCACCCAGGACCGCCTCGGCCAAGCCGGCGACGGGCTGGACGGCAATGGCCGCCGGAACCTGGTTTATACCGACCTGCGAGCCCTGAAGCCCGACCCCGACACCCGCCCGCCGACGCGCGAGATCGTGTTCCACCTGACCGGCAACATGCAACGCTGGACCTGGGGCTTCGACGGTAAGAAATTTTCCCAGGCGGAGGCCATCCGGGTGAAGCTCGGCGAGCGGGTCCGCTTCACCCTGATCAACGACACCATGATGGAGCACCCCATCCATCTGCACGGGTTTCTGTTTTCGGTGGAGAACGGCCAGGACGGCGCCCTGCCCCTGAAGCACACGATTAACGTCAAGCCGGGCGGGAAGGTGGGCGTCGTCTATACCGCCGACGTCCCCGGAGACTGGGCCTTCCACTGCCACCTCCTCTATCACATGGAGAGCGGCATGTTCCGCACGGTGCTGGTGGCATGAGGGGTCGCCTCGAGCTCGCCGCCGGCCTGGCGGCGGTCGCCCTGGCGGGCGGGGCGGCGCGGGCCCAGACCATGACCGTCGATCCAAACAGCGCCGCGCCCTATGGCCCGCCGGTGGCCGATGAACACGTCTGGGTCCACGGCATGCTCGACCAGTTCGAGGGCCGCCTCGCGGGCGGCGACAGCGGCCTGCGCTGGGACGGCGAAGCCTGGGCGGGACCCGATGAGTGGCGGGTGAGGCTCAAGAGCGAAGGGGAGGTGGCCAACGGCAAGGTGAGCGACGGCCAGACCGAGGCCTATTTCGACAAGCCGATCTCGACCTATTTCGATGTTCAGGTGGGCGGACGCTACGACCTCGACTCCGGACCCGGCCGCGGCTGGGGCGCCATCGGGATCGAAGGGCTGGCCCCCGGCTTTTTCAAGGTCGCGGCCACCGCCTATGCCGGCGATCACGGCTTCGCCGGCAAGGCCATGGTCTCCTACGACCAGCTTCTCACCAATCGCCTCGTTCTGCAGCCCGAGGCGGAGATCAACCTCTACAGCCAGGGCGATCCGGCGCGGAAGCTCGGCTCGGGCCTCTCCGATCTCGATGCGGGCCTGCGCCTGCGCTATGAGATCACCCGCAAGTTCGCGCCCTATGTGGGCGTGACCTGGGAGCGGAAATTCGGCCTAACCGCCGAACTCGTGCGCGCCGGGGGCGAGCGGGCGAGCGATGTGAGGCTCACCCTGGGCGCCGCTGCCTGGTTCTAGCGGCCCGCCCTCCCGAGGAGGGCGATGAGTTCGGCGGCCTTGGCGCGTTGCGCTCCGCTGTCGCCGGCCACGATCGCATCCTCGATGCAATGGTCGAGGTGATCCTTCAGCATCTCCGTTTCCACCTTGGTCAGGGCCGCGCGAACGGCCTGAAGCTGGGTCAGCACGTCGATGCAATAGCGCTCGTCTTCGACCATGCCGGCGATGCCGCGCACTTGGCCTTCGATCCGCTTCAGCCGATTGAGCAGTCCGGACTTGTTGTCGCGCTTCATCGTCACTCCTCCCAGGAGGTGTTCTGAACATATACCACCGCAGGGTATTTGTAATATGCCCCATGGGGGTATATCTATACAAGTCAACGACCTGGAGACCCCCATGGACGACGCCTGCCCCCATCCGCACGATCCGAACCCCGAACCGCCCACCGCCGCGGCCGGGGCGATCTACACCTGCCCGATGCACCCGCAAATCCGCCAGGTCGGGCCGGGGGCATGCCCGATCTGCGGCATGGCGCTGGAACCGGTGACCGTCACCGCCGACGCCGCGCCGAACCCCGAGCTTGCCGACATGACCCGGCGCTTTTGGATTGCGGCCCTGCTGACCGTGCCGGTCGTGATCCTCGAGATGGGCGGCCATATTCCGGCGCTCGGCCTGCATCGGCTGATCGCGGCGAGGGCGGCGACCTGGATCGAGTTCGCGTTGGCCTCGCCGGTGGTCCTGTGGGCGGGCCTGCCGTTCTTCCAGCGCGGCTGGGCCTCCCTGGTCAACCGCAGCCTCAACATGTTCAGCCTGATCGCGCTCGGAACCGGCGCGGCCTACGGCTACAGCTTGGTCGCCACCTTCGCGCCTGGCGCCTTCCCCGCCGGCTTTCGCGGCATGAACGGCGCGGTGGCGGTCTATTTCGAGCCGGCCGCCGTGATCACCGTGCTGGTGCTGCTTGGCCAGGTGCTGGAGCTGCGGGCCCGCGAGGAGACTGGCGGGGCGCTACGCGCCCTGATGAATCTCGCGCCCAAGACCGCGCGTCGCGTTCGGGCGGGCGGCGAGGATGAGGAGGTGCCCGTGGCGGCGGTGCGGGTCGGCGACACCCTGCGCCTGCGGCCGGGCGACGGCGTGCCGGTGGACGGCGAGGTGCTGGAGGGCCAAGGCGCGGTCGATGAGTCGATGGTGACCGGCGAATCCATGCCGGTGGCGAAGGCGGCCGGCGATGGTCTGATCGGCGGCACGGTGAACGGGACCGGCGCCTTGATCATGCGGGCCGGCAAGGTCGGCGAGGCGACCATGCTGGCGCGGATCGTGGCCATGGTCGCCGAGGCTCAGCGCAGCCGCGCGCCTATCCAACGCACCGCCGACCGGGTGGCGGCCTGGTTCGTGCCGGCGGTTCTGGCGGTCGCGGCGGCGGCCTTCGTCGCCTGGGCAATCTGGGGTCCCGCTCCGGCCCTGGCCTATGGCCTGATCGCGGCGGTGTCAGTCCTCATCATCGCCTGCCCCTGCGCGCTTGGCCTGGCCACGCCGATGAGCATCGGGGTCGGGGTCGGCAAGGGCGCGGGCGCGGGCATCCTTATCAAGTCGGCCGCGGCGCTGGAGCGCCTGGAGAAGGTCGATACCCTGGTCATCGACAAGACGGGCACTTTGACGGAGGGCCGGCCGGCGGTGACGGCCGTCGTCCCGGTCAGCGGCATGACGGAGGCCGACATCCTGAGCCTCGCCGCCAGCCTGGAGCGATCCAGCGAGCATCCGCTGGCCGCCGCGATCCTCGCCGCCGCGCGCGACCGCGGCGCCGCCCTCCGGGAGGTCGCCGACTTCGCCTCCCTGACCGGCAAGGGGGTGACCGGCGTGGTCGGCGGCCGCGCCGCGGCGCTCGGCAACGCGGCGCTGATGGAGGATCGCGGCGTCGCGCTCGCCGACCTGGCGGCGCGGGCCGAAGCCCTGCGCGGCGAGGGCGCCACCGCCCTCTTCCTGGCCGTGGACGGCAAAGCCGCCGCCGTGATCGCCGTCGCCGACCCCATCAAGGCGACCAGCCGCGCGGCCCTGGACAGCCTGCGCGCCGCCGGGCTGCGCATCGTCATGCTGACCGGCGACAATCGCACCACCGCGGCGGCCGTGGCGCGGACCCTGGGCATCGAGGATGTCGAGGCCGAGGTGCTACCCGAGGACAAGCATCGCGTGGTCAGGAAGCTCAAAAGCGAAGGCCGGATCGTCGCCATGGCCGGCGACGGGGTGAACGACGCGCCCGCCCTGGCCGAGGCGGATGTGGGCATCGCCATGGGAGGCGGGACCGAGGTGGCGATCCAGAGCGCCGGCGTCACCCTGCTGGGGGGCGACCTGGCGGCCATCGCCCGGGCGCGGGCGCTCAGC
>JBBRPN010000006.1:0-65489 GCA_038227925.1 Caulobacterales bacterium
CTTCCGACACATAGTCATCGAGGCAACTGGGAAGCAGCGTCGGCTGTCGGCGGTCTTCACCTTCGACGAAGCGGGACATCTCATCACCCCCAACGCTGCTGCATCAAGAGTCTAAGGTGCTTCGCGTTTTTACACAGCCTCAGTCGATTGCACCCGTTGCCGTACCGGCACCGCGCTTCTTTGCGGCCAACCCCCGCGCGGACGCGCGTCCGCTTAGGGTCGGTCATTGCGGTTGGGCCCCGGTTCGGAAGCGGACCTTAGGTCCCCGCGGCGCTAACGGTCGGGCAATCCACCGCAGACTCAAGTGTCAGATTTTGACCACTACACGTTCAGCAGCAAAAATTCCCGCTCCCAGGGGCTGATCACCCGCATGAAGGTGGCGAATTCGGCGCGCTTGACGGCCGCGAAGGTGGTGACGAAGCCGCGCCCGAATATCTCGCTCAGTTCCTCGGTCTCTTCGAACAGGCCGACCGCTTCGAGCAGGCCCACCGGCAGGTCGAATTCGTCGCCGCGGGCCGATCCGGAGACCGGCTCGCCGGGGGTCAGGCGATGGGTGAGGCCCAGATAGCCGCAGGCCAGGGACGCCGCCATGGCCAGATAGGGGTTGGCGTCCGACGAAGGTACCCGGTTCTCCACCCGCCGGTTGGCCGGCGACGAGGGCGGAATGCGAAGGCCGGTGGTGCGATTGTCATAGCCCCACTGCACATTGACCGGGGCCGAGACCCCCTTGACCAGGCGCCGATAGGAATTGACGTAGGGCGCCAGCATGCAGGTGACCGCCGGCAGGAAGCGCTGCTGGCCGGCCAGGAACTGGAAAAACTCGGGCGTCGCGCGTCCGCCGGCGTCGGTGAAGATGTTTTCCCGGGTCTTCGCCGACAGCACCGACTGATGGATGTGCATGGCCGAACCCGGTTCGTGGGCGATCGGCTTGGCCATGAACGTGGCGTAGATGTCGTGTTTCAGCGCCGCCTCGCGGATGGTCCGCTTCAGCAGAAACACCTGGTCCGACAGGGCCAGCGGATCGCCGTGGCGCAGATTGATCTCCATCTGCGCCGCCCCTTCCTCGTGGATCAGGGTATCGACTTCCAGGGCCTGGGCCTCGGCGAAGGCGTAGATGTCCTCGAAGACGGCGTCGAACTCATTGACCGCCGATATCGAATAGGACCGCCTGCCCGCCTCCGCTCGCCCCGAGCGGCCGATGGGAGGCTCCAGGGGATAATCGGGGTCGATGTTGCGCTTGACCAGGTAGAATTCCAGCTCCGGCGCCACGACCGGAGTCCAACCCTGTTCGTGATAGAGATCGATGACCCGCTTGAGCACCTGTCTGGGGGCGATCTCCACCGCGCGGCCATCGTGATAGACCGCGTCGTGGATCACCTGAGCCGTCGGGTCACTGGCCCACGGTACCGCGCACAGGGTCGAAAAGTCGGGGCGCAGTTCGATGTCGCCGTCGGACGGATCGTAGCGGAATTCGGCGTCTTCCTCAGGGTATTCCCCGGAAATGGTCTGCATGAAGATCGAGGAAGGAAGCGCCATGGCGGTGTCGTCGAAGAACTTCGAAGACGGCATTATCTTGCCGCGGGCGACGCCGGCCAGGTCGGGCACCAGGCACTCGATCTCGGTCACGCTCCGGGCCGCCGCCCAGGCGCGGGCCTGGGCGACGTTGGTTATCGGCGAAGCGACGGCGGGGGCAGGTTTCTTCTTTTTGGGCATGGGGTTCTCAGGTGGCGGAGGAAATGGCTTCAGGGGCGCGACGCTCGCTAGTCGTCAGGCTCCCGCACCGACGCGCTCCCTCGATCGCCGGCGCATCGGCGCGGCGTCCATAGGCGCTGAGTGGTGCGGCGATGCCCATGCACAGGCGACCCCTGAAGGGTTGCCGAGGCGTTCCTGTTTCAGCCTGCGAAGACCGACACCATAGCTTGACCGAGCGCCGAGCGCCACACTTCAACGTGCTTTCAAGCGAATATGTGATCACAGTCTCTTGACGCGTCGTCAGCGGGGTAGGAATCTGCGCCGTCAAATCTGGAGGGGAAGTTCACATGGCCAAACCGCGATCGTGGCTGGCGCCCGTGTTTGCTTCGGCGGCGCTGTCGCCCTTGATCTGGGCCGGCGCGGCGACGGCCCAGACCGCGGCGTCCAGCGCCCCCAATCCCAACGCCGCGACCGAGGTCGGCGAGGTGGTGGTCACCGCGACCCGCCAGTCCCAGGCCTTGAGCAAGGTGACCGAGAGCGTCAGCGCCTTCACGGCCGCCAAAATGGATGTCCAGGGGATCAAATCCTTCGCCGATCTGGCCAAATTCACCCCCGGCGTCAGCTTCGACGTGGACAGCCACGACATCTCGATCCGCGGCATCAACTCGACGGCGGGCTCGGGCACCACCGGCGTCTACATCGACGACACGCCGATCCAGGTGCGCAACCTCGGGCTCAACGCCAACAACACCCTGCCGGCGGTTTTCGATCTCAGCCGGGTCGAGGTTCTGCGCGGCCCGCAGGGCACCTTGTTCGGAGCCGGCTCGGAGGGCGGAACGATCCGTTACATCACCCCCCAGCCGAGCCTGACCAGCTACAGCGGTTTCGCGCACAGCGAGGTGGCCTTCACCCAGGACGGCTCGCCCAGTTACGAAGCCGGCGTGGCCGTCGGCGGCCCGATCGTCGAAGACAAGCTCGGATTCCGCGCCAGCGCCTGGGTGCGCCGGGACGGCGGCTATATCGACCGCGTCAACGACCTGACCGGCGCGGTCACCGACGCGGACGCCAACCGGGTCGATACCTATGTGCTGCGCGCCGCCCTCACCTGGGCGCCCACGGCCAATCTGACCATCACCCCGGCGATCAACTACCAGAAGCGCGACCAGCACAATTACGACAACTACTGGGTCGGCATTTCCGACCCGGTGGCCGGTGTTTTTCTCAACGGCACGCCCGATCGGATGGCCGATTCCGATCGATTCTACCTACCATCGCTGAAGGTCGAATACGACCTGCCGTGGGTGAAATTCATCTCGAATACGTCGTATTACAACCGCCTGGAGCGGGTGAACGGCTACAGCGGCACCATCTATGACCTGTCGTACTTCCAGTCGATCTTAAGGTTCAGGCCGAAAATTCAAGACGGCCGGGACCCGCAAGGCCGGCCGTGCATCAACGATTGTTCCAGCTTCTATCCATTGTTGACTCCCACGGGGATAAATCTTCCGGAGTTTCCCGACTACATAGCGTCCAACCTGATCACCAACAGCCAGGAGAACTTCACCCAGGAATTTCGCGCCCAGTCGGCCAATCCCGATGCGCGGCTGAACTGGGTGGTCGGCGGGTTCTTCGCCTTCGATCGCCAGCGGAGCACCGAGGAGATCCGCGATCCGCAGCTTCCCGAACTGACCCGACTGCTGTGGAACGAGACCATGCTGCGGGCCTGGGGCGAGGAACTGCTGCCCAACGGCGACGACTATATCAACGACACCAAGGCCAAGGACCGGCAGATTGCCCTATTCGCCGACGGCACGTTCAAGATCACCGACAAATTGCACATCACGGCCGGCGCCCGTTACGCCTGGACGCACTTCGAGTTCGTCAACCTCAACGATGGGCCGCAGGATCTGTTGGACAACGGCGGCGTGCCGGCCATCGTCACCGGCGCTAAGGACGAAAAGCCGTTCACGCCCAAGGTCGGCCTATCCTATCAGCTGACATCCGACGACCTGTTCTACGCCACGGTGTCGAAAGGCTATCGGATCGGCGGCGCCACGCCCCCCCTGCCGGCCGCCGCCTGCGGGTCCGGTTTTCCCACGTCCTACGATTCCGACTCCGTTCTGAGTTATGAGATCGGCTCGAAGGACCGGTTCTTCGACCGCAAGGTTCAGGTTTCGGCCAGCGCCTTTTATATCCAATGGAGCAATATCCAGCAGGCGTTCTACGTCCCCAAATGCGGCATCCAGTTCACCACCAACGCCGGCGACGCGGTCAGCAAGGGGTTCGATTTCCAGGGCCAGTGGCAGGTCAGCCGCGCCTTGGAGCTCGAGGCGACCGTGGGTTACACCAACGCCAAATTCACCAAGGACGCCTTCGACGCCAATGGCGATGTGCTTGACCTCAAGGGCGATTCGCTGGATGTCGTTCCATGGACGGTGACGCTCGGCGCCCAGTACGACTTCACCGCTTTTGGTCGCGCCGCCTTCGTCCGCGCCGATTACGAGTTCAACAGCCATCGGACGACGCCGATCCCCAACGAGGATCCCCGGACCGCCTTTTTCGACTCGGGCCTGGTGCCCGACCCGGCGACCCATGAGGTTTCCGCCCGGGCCGGCATCACGCTCGACCGGTGGGATTTGGCCGTCTTCGCCAACAACCTTTTCAACGCCGCCCCGCAACTGAACCTGCAGCATCAGGATCAAGCCACTCAACTGTTCGAGGCTCAGACCTTCCGGCCGCGCACCATCGGGGTGTCGGCGAACTTTCGGTACTAGGGCCGCAGGTCAGGGAGCGGACGATGACAGGGGCCGGCGCCAATTCTCTCGACGCGTTCTGGATGCCGTTCACCAACAATCGCGCCTTCAAAGACCGTCCGCGCCTGCTTAGCCGCGCCAAGGACATGCACTATTACACGCCGGAGGGTCGCGCGGTTCTCGACGCCACCGCCGGCCTGTGGTGCGTCAACGCCGGCCATTGCCGGGCGAAGATCGTGGAGGCCATCGCCCGCCAGGCGGCCGAACTCGACTTCGCGCCCACCTTCCAGCTGGGCCATCCCCTGGCCTTCGAACTGGCCGCTCGCCTGGCGGCGATCTTTCCGCCGGGCCTCGATCAAGTGTTCTTCTGTAACTCCGGCTCCGAAGCGGTCGATACCGCGCTCAAGATCGCCCTGGCCTATCAGCGGGCGATCGGCCAGGGATCGCGCACCCGCCTGATCGGCCGCGAGCGCGCCTATCACGGGGTGGGGTTCGGCGGCATCTCGGTGGGCGGAATGGTCGGCAACCGCCGCTCATTCGGCCCGCTTCTGCCGGGGGTCGATCATCTGCGCCACACCCACGGGGCCGGGGCGGCGTTCACCGATGGTAAGAGCGCCGCCGGCGCCGACCTGGCCGACGACCTGGAGCGCCTGGTCGCCCTGCACGGAGCCGAGACCATCGCGGCGGTGATCGTCGAGCCCCTGGCCGGTTCGACCGGCGTCCTGCCGCCGCCGGTGGGCTATCTGGAGCGGCTGCGCGAGATCGCCACCCGCCACGGCATCCTCTTGATCTTCGACGAGGTCATCACCGCCTTCGGGCGCCTGGGCTGGGCCACGGCGGCTGAGCGCTTTGGCGTCACCCCCGACATGATCGCCTGCGCCAAGGGCCTCACCAACGCCGCCGTCCCCATGGGCGCGGTGGCGGCGAGCGGCGATGTCTATTCCGCGATCGTCGATGGCGCCGCGCCCGGGATCGAACTCTTCCACGGCTACACCTATTCCGGCCATCCCCTGGCGGCGGCGGCCGGCCTGGCGACCCTCGATGTTTACGAGGAGGAGGGCCTATTCGAGCGCGCCCGCGCCATGAGCGGCTATTTCGGCGAGGTGGCGCATTCCCTGCGCGGCGCGCGTCACGTCATCGACATCCGCAACCTGGGCCTGGTCGCCGGCGTCGAACTCGAGCCCCGCCCCGGCGCGCCGGGCGCCCGCGCCGGCGAGGTCTTCCACCACTGCTTCGACGAGGGCCTCATGGTCCGCGTCACCGGCGACACCATCGCCCTGTCGCCGCCGCTGATCCTGGAGCGGAGCCACATCGACGAGATGTTTGGCAAGATCGCCGAGGTTCTGGGGCGGACGAGCTAGCGCTTCGCCCTGCGCAGCCAGCGCAGGACGCGGGCGCGCGCCCGCTCCCAGTTGAGCGCCAGGCGCTCGGTGCGGGAGAGGGCGATCCAGTCGGCCGCCCGGCGATCGCGCGGTTCCAGCAGCGCCGCCCGCCGGCGCGCGGTCCGCCAAAGCCGAGCCAGTTCGGTTTCGAGGTCTCGGGCCAGGGCTAGGGCAGGATCGAGTCCGATGGAATCGCGCCGCGGCCGCCCCCTCCACCGCCTTCGGCGGTCCCCCTCCCCCGCTTCGCGGAGGAGGATTTGGCCGCCGTGATCCTCCCCCGTTTATGGGGGAGGGGGACCGCGAAGCGGTGGAGGGGGCGGGGGACGCGCGCCGATTCAATCAAAGTTCAAACCTCATCGCCAACACCCTACCGCAAGATCACCTTGTAGAAATGCGCCTCGACGGTGAAGAGGAGGGCCTTGAAGAGGTCTTTCTGGGTCGGGCCGGTGCGGTCGGCGACCGTTACATAGTAGCGGCATCCCTTGGCGCGCGATTCATCGTAGAGGGCCTGGGTGTCGGCCAGGAAGGCCCGCCGGCTTACCGGCCGCGCGAATAGGGAATCGGCCAAGGGCAGGGCGCGGCGATCGGCCAGGCGATCGGTGGGCGTGATGTCGGCCACGCCCAGGGAATCGCCGCCGTTCAGGGTGACGCGAAACAGAAACTGTATCTGGCCGCCGGCGGTCACCCAGCAGGGCGGGAAGTCGCCGCCGCGCCCGACGCTCGTCAGGTCGCGGTGCAGGGTGACGATCTGGCCCTTCAGGGTGGCGTTCTCCCGCGCTCCCCTGGCCGCGTCGGCCAGCCTCGCGCGCGCCTCTCCCGGCGTATCGCCGGCGGCCAAGCTGGCCTCAGCGAAGGCGATCCCCTCCGGCGCCAGGGCAAAGGCGTCGGCCTTGGCGCCGTTCGGCGACAGGCGGTCGACCTCGCCCCGCACCCGCGCGCCGAGAGCGGCCAGCTCGGTGACCCGCCGACGGGCGTCGGGAGAGCCCCGCACCGCGTCTATCACCGCCTCGCGCTTGGAGACCGCCGTTTCCCGTTCGGCGAGCGCCGCCGCCCGCGCCGCCACGCGCGCCTGGAGGGCCCGGGCGCGGACCAGCTCATGGAAGAATTCGTCGGTGGGCCTGCCCTCGTCGATCGCCTGGAACACCTCGAGTTTGGTCGCCAGGAATGCCTGCTTTTCGCGCAGGGATGCGATCTGGCCGGTCAGGGTCCGCAGTTCGCGGTCGCGCTGCATGAGCACGAAGCCCAGCGCCAGCATCAGGGCAAAGAGGATCAGTAGCATGGTTTCGGCGACCGTGAAGCCGAGCACCAGGCCGCGCCGGTACTGGGCCTGCTGGCGGCCGATCTCCCCGCGGCTCATCGACGATCCAGCCGCGCGATGATCCACCCGGCCAGTTCGGTCAGTTCGCGGCGGACCTTGGCGAGCGTCGCGCCCGATCCGGCAAATTCGGCGTCGAGTCGGGCCAGGGTCTCGGTGACGCGCCTCGCGGCGGCCTCCACCGAAGCCAATCTTTCCCGCGCTTCGGCGGTCGCCGCTTCCGCCGCCTTGGCGTTGCGGCTTTCGAGGCCGGCGGCGATGTCCGAGAGCCTGGCGCCGAACGCCTGGGTCGATTGCAGGGCGACCCCGGCTGCCCGGTCGAGCTGGGCGACCAGTTGGCTGGCTTCTCCGGCTGAGCCGGCGGCGGTCCTGAGCTTGTCGGCCGCGTCCGCCAGCGTCTGGCCCGAGACGGCGAGGCGGGTGCTGGTCTGGACGAATTGGCCGACCGCTTTGGCGCCGGCGTCGAAGGTCGTCCGCTCGGAATCGATGGCCGCCGCGAAGCCGCGCGCCGCGACTTCCAAGGCGTCCAGAGCCGGACGTAGGCCCTGTTCGACCATGTCCGCATCGACCCGCACCGCGCCGAGGCGCTCCATCAGGTGTTCGAGGGCGGTGACCGCCCTTTCCAGCGATGCATCGAAGACCTCGACGCGCCGCTGGAAGGTGTCGGCGGTTTCGCCGAAACGCTGGCCCATGGCGTCGGCGGCCGATCCGAACCGCGCCACGGCGCCGTCCAGCGCCTGGGCGGTCGACCGGGTCGTCTTGTCGGTGAAATCGGCGACCACCTGCTTCATGCCGTCGGCGAAACCGCGCAGTTCGGCCACCGACAGATCGAGCTGGGCGCGCATGTGCCGCACCGAATCGGAGAGGGCCGCCTTGGCTTCGTATTCCAGATCCTCTGGATCCTCGCGGAACTGGCCGACGAAGACGCGCAGGCCCACGCCGACGATGGTGGTGAAGATGGCGATGCCGAAATTGCGCAGGATCGAGGTCGTCGCCTGCTCGGAGCTGGCGAAGCGGATCAGAGCCACGCCGAGGCTGGCCAGGGTGTAGAGCAAGCCCAGATAGTAGAGATTGTCGGCCGTCTGGTCGGCGCGCAGGCGCAGGCCCGCCAGCAGCAGGGCGGCCAGCATGTAGGCGACCATCAGGGCGACGCAGATCGCCACGGCGATCCACTTGGAGGCGTCGGCGGCGTCGACCGCCGCTATGGTGGCGATGCCGAGGAACACCGCCGCCGCGAAGGCGATCTTGTCGATGTGCTTGCCGACCTGGTCGCGGATTTCCTCGAACGCCATGGGCGCCATCACCCTTCGATCGCCACCACGTCTTCGACGCTGGCCCCCTGGTCGGCGAACCATTGGTTCCAGAACCGGATGTGGGCGAGGCCCTGGACGGCCGTCGCGTCGTCCCGCCTCAGATAGAGGATGGTCACCGTCACCCCATCCAGGCGGGAGCGCACGCGGGCGTAGGCCGGTGTCGCTTTGAACGACGAAAAATCAGGCGCGCTCTGGTACTGATTTTCCGCCTCGCTGTTTTCCACCAGGTCGGAAACGACGATCAGCCGCTTGGGCAGCGGCTGTCCGCCCCCGGACTCCGCGTCGGCCTTCTGGAAGGCCGAAACGGCGATCGCCTGGATGGCGGCCATGATCGGAGAGCGGCCGGAAGGTGCGCCCGCCGCCGCCGCTGTCAGCACCGCGGCGAGGCGCGGCGCGAAGATGCCGTCGAACCGCCGCTCGGCGATCGCCCGGTTGCCGGTCAGTTCGTTCACCTCGCCGGGTTTGATCGGCCGGCAGATGACGAAGTCGGCCTTCAAGGGATCGCCGGTGGGATTGACGGTGTAGACGGCGATCTCCTCGCCCAGCCGCAGATGGGCGACGATCTGGTTCAGCCGCACCAGGACGGCGGCCCTCTGGATGGCGTTCAGGGGATCGGTGGTGTCGACGAGCAGGGCGGTGAGCGCCGTGGGGCCGGCGGCCGGGCACAGCGTCCTGGGGTCCAGGCGACCGGGACGAACCAGCATCCGCGCGCCGACGACAAGGCCCAGGAAGGCCAGCACGAACAGGCCTAGGCCGACGGCGGCCAGAACCGGGGCGCGGGTGCGGTCGGGTCGCCGCGGGTTCGGCGCCGAGCGGAGAGGGCGCAGGCTCACGCCGGACCGTCCTTCTCTTCGAGTTCGGCCAGGGCGGGAAGGGCCCGGCAGGCCTCGGCGTGGGCCTGGGTGATCTTGTCGATGGCCTCGGCCAGCCGCCCGGCCATCGGGCGCGACCCGGGCGGCGCCTTGAGCGGCGTCAGGGCCGGCAAGGCCAGGTCCAGATCGAGGGGCTCATCGAAATGGGCCGGCGGCGGCGTCTCGCGGGCGCGGCAATTGGCTTCGCGGTAGCGCGTCGCCAGGTCGTCGCCGACCCGCCGCAGGTGGCCCGCGTACAGCTTGACGTCTTCGGCCAGGCTCGCCGCCGTCTGCGCCAGGGCCGGGCGCTGGGCGATGGAGGTTTCGGCCGCGCGCTGAGCCTCGCCGAGACGATTGGCGCCGGCGTCGGCTTCGCCGCGCAGCCGCTCCATGGCGAATTCCCGCGAGGCGCGGAAGGCGGCGACCGCCGCCTCCCTCTGGCCGACTCTCCGGCCGTAGCCGGGGTGTGGATCGCCCCAGTTCCATCCCTCCCAGATCGCCACCGCGCCGGCGAAACAACCGACCAGAAACAGGCCCCAGGACTGGAAACTGTGCAGATGCAGGGGCTCGCGGAGGGCGGCGCCCAAGGCGGCGTTGGCGGCGTCCGGGGTCATCACGGCCCCCGCCGCGTCCCGCCAATGGGCGACCGCGAGATTCAGCCCCAGCAGCCAGATCGCCGTCACCAAGCATCCCAGCGCGCCGATCGCCTTGCGTTGGGGCGCGCGCGCCAGTACCTGGCGGGCCAGCCAATGGGTCCACAGGAAACAGCCGCCGATGTTGGCGATCGGGATGACCACAACCTTGGTGACCGCGCCCACCAGCCCGTACTCTTCGCCGCCGGCGAAGATCGAGGCGTTGACGATGAGTTCGACCAGGGCCGCGAAGGCCAGGAAGGCGAGCTTCACCAAAGTGTGCTGGCCCTCGCGTGGCGGCCGGGCCAGACCCTCGCTCGCCTTGAACCGCTCGAGGTCCGCCCGCGCCTCGCGGACCGACTGGAACTGGAAGAGCAGGCGGTCGCGCTCCTCGCGGGCCGCCTCGTGCAAGGTGAGAGCGACCGCCGCCGGCTCGGCCATCAGGGTGTCGAGTTCGGTTTCCGCCGTCAGGGCGGCGAACCGGCCGCGAAGCCCTTCGTGAGCCCGTTTCGCCCCCGCCAGGGTCTCGTCCCACTTTTCCTGCAGGGAGCCTTGGATCTCGGCTTCGGCGGCGGTGCGCGACCGCTCCGCCGCCCCGGGCCGTTCGGCCTCCCCGTCCCGCCGGCCCCTCTCCTCGAGATCGAGCCTGGTCGCCAACCCATCGACATCGATCTGGCGCAGAATGTCGGTCCCCGGCAGATAGTCGTGCCTGGGGCGAAAGATCATCGAAGCCAGATCGCGCCGACCGCCCCGCGCCATTTCCAAAACCGTTCCCAAAACTTAAAACCATGTGACCAATCGCACGCCCTTTCCCAGTCGGCGACCGGGATCAACAGGCAATCGGCCTCCTCTAGCCGTCGTAGTCCAGCACCACCCCCTCGCCGACCGGCACGGCCTGGCAGGTGAGAACATAGCCCTGGGCCAGCTCGGCGGGGGTCAGGGCGTAGTTGGCCTTCATCTCCACCTTGCCCGAGACGAGTTTGGCGCGACAGGTGGCGCAGACGCCGCCCTTGCAGGCAAAGGGGGCGGGAATGCCGGCGGCGCGGGCGCTTTCCAGCACATTGCCCGCTTTCGCGTCGAAAGCGATCCGCGCGCGGCGGCCGTCCAGGATCACGGTGAGGGAGAGCCCGCGCGCCTTGGCCTCCAGGCGGCGGGCGGCGGCGGCCTGGGAGGCCGACAGCGGCCCGATGGTGAAGCGCTCGATCAGTATCCTATCCGCCGGCACGTCGCGCGCCGTCAGCGCCGTCTCCACCGCCTCCATCATCGGCGCGGGGCCGCAGACGAAAAAGGCATCCGCTTCGTCTGGCCGCACCAGGGCCTCCAGCACCGCCTCGGTTTTGGCGCCGTCCAGCCGGCCGTTGAAAAGCTCGACCTCCTCGTCCTCGTCCTCCAGGAAGTGGAACACCTCCAGCCGATCCATGTAGCGGTTCTTCAGTCCCGCCAGTTCCTCCAGGAACATCACCTGGGCGGCCGAGCGGTTGCCATAGAGCAGGGTGAACCGGCTCTTGGTCTCCACCGCCAGGGCGGTTTTCAGGAGCGACAATATGGGGGTGATCCCCGCCCCGCCGGCGAAGGCGACATAGCGGCGGCTTTGGTCGGCTTCGAACGGCCAGGTGAAGGCGCCGTGCGGGACCATCACCTCGATCTCGTCGCCAACCTTCAGACGGCTGTTGGCCCAGCCGGAAAAGACGCCCGCCTCGATCTGCTTGACGGCGATGCGCAGCTCGCCTTCGTGGGGGGCGACGCAGACCGAATAGTTGCGTCGGATGTCCTCGCCGGCGATCTGGGTGCGCAAGGTGAGGTGCTGGCCGGGCCGGAAGGCGAAGGCGGCGCGCGCGTCGTCGGGCAGGTCGAAGCGCAGGGAGACGCAGTCGGAGGTCTCGCGGCGGACTTCGGCGATGCGCAGGGTGTGGAAGCCGGCGGACATTCTATCGCGTCAATGGCACTTGAAGCGGTCGAAGGGCTCGGCGCAGTCGCGGCAGCGCCACAGGGCCTTGCACGGCGTCGAACCGAACCGGCTGACCTCCTCGGTCTCTAGGGAGCCGCAGCGCGGGCAGGCGGGCGCCTCGCCCTTGAGGCGGCTGGAGGCGGGCGGCGGCGCGATGCCCCAGGCCAGCAGCTTGTCGCGGCCCTCAACGGTGATCCAGTCGGTGGTCCAGGGCGGATCGAGGCGGGAGACCAGGCGCACGTCGCCGAGGCCCGCGCCGGCCAGGGCCTCGCGGATCGAGCGCTCGATCACGGCGGTGGCCGGACAGCCGGTGTAGGTGGGGGTGATCACCACGCTTCGCCCCTCGGGGTCGATATCGCGGACGATGCCGAGGTCCATGACCGAGACGGCGGGGATTTCCGGATCCGGGACGGCGGCCAGGATCGCGCGAATGCGCGCCGCGCGATCGAGGAGGGCCGTGGGGGCGCGGCTCATCGGCTCACCAGACCGCGTCCGGATAGGCGCGGGGCAGGAACTGCATCTCCGACAGAAGATGGCCGAGGTGTTCGGAGTGATGGCCGGCGCGGCCGCCGACCACGCCGCGCCGGGACGCGGGCCGCTCAAGGGTCGCCTCGGCCAGGACCGTGTCCAGTTCTGCGTCGAACGGCGCGCGCAGGGCGGCCGGATCGGGGGCGACGCCCGCCGCGACGAGCGCCGCCGTCACCGGGTCGGCTTCAAACAGTTCATCGACAAAGCGCCAGCACCAATCCAGGGCGTCGATCACGCGGGCGCGGCTCTCGTCGGTGCCGTCGCCCAGCCGGACCATCCATTCGGAGGCGAAGCGGAGGTGGTATCGGGTTTCCTTGATGGCCTTCTTGGCGATGCCAGCCAGGGTGGCGTCGGTCGAGGCGCACAGGCCCTCGAGCAGCCCCTTGCGCCACAGGGAAAACAGGAACTGGCGGGCGATGGTGCGGGCGAAATCGCCGTTCGGTTGTTCGACCAGCAGGCAGTTGGCGAAGTCCAGCACATCGCGGTGAAAGGCTAAGGTGTCGCCGTCGCGCCCCACCCCCTCCACTTCGCCGGCGTAACCCAGCAGGTGGGTCGCCTGGCCGATCAGGTCGAGGGCGAGGTTGGCCAGGGCCAGATCGACCTCCAGCATCGGCGCCTTGCCACACCATTCCCCCAGCCTCTGGCCGAGCACCAGACTGTCGTCGCCCAGGCGCAGGGCGTAGCGGAAGAGGGCTTCGCGGTCGGGAGTCACGGCCCTACATATGCTTGATGGCATCGGGGATCTTGTAGAAGGTCGGGTGGCGATAGACCTTGTCTTCGGCCGGTTCGAACAGGGGGCCGCTATCGGCGGGGTCGGAGGCGGTGATGGCGGCCGAGGGGACCACCCACAGGCTGACTCCCTCCATGCGCCGGGTATAGACATCGCGGGCCGCCTCCACCGCCATGTCGGGATCGGCAGCGTGGACGGAGCCCACATGCTTGTGGGAAAGGCCGCCGCGCGAGCGCACGAACACTTCCCACAGCGGCCAATCGCGCGGGGCGGCCGCTTCGCTCATCAGGCGGCCTGGGCGGCGGGGCGGGCGCGCTTGTCGGCATGGGCGGTCGCGGCGGCGCGCACCCAGGCCCCGTCCTCCCAGGCGGCGACGCGGGCGGCCATCCGCTCCTTGGCCACCGGGCCTTCGCCGCGCACCACTGCGTAGAACTCCTCCCAATCGATGGGACCGAAGTCGTAGCCGTCCTTGGCCGCGTTCCACTTCAGGTCGGGGTCGGGAACGGTGAGCCCGATCGCCTCGGCCTGCGGGACGGTCACGTCCACGAACTTCTGGCGCAGGGCGTCGTTGGTGTCGCGCTTGATCCGCCAGCGCATGGACTGGGCGGTGTTGGGCGAGTTGTCGTCGGGCGGGCCGAACATCATCAGCGACGGCCACCACCAGCGGTTCAGGGCGTCCTGGGCCATGCGCTTCTGCTCCGCCGTTCCCGCCGCCATGGCCATGGTCAGCTCATAGCCCTGGCGCTGGTGAAAGCTCTCCTCCTTGCACACCCGCACCATGGCCCGCGCGTAGGGGCCGTAGGACGTCCGCTGCAGGGGCACCTGGTTCATGATCGCCGCCCCGTCCACCAGCCAGCCGATGGCCCCGATGTCGGCCCAGGTGAGGGCGGGATAGTTGAAGATGGTGGAGTATTTGGCTTTGCCCGAATGCAGCGCCTCGATCATCTCGCGGCGCGACGTCCCCAGGGTCTCGGCGGCGCAATAGAGGTAGAGGCCATGGCCGCCCTCGTCCTGCACCTTGGCGAGCAGAATGGCCTTGCGCCGAAGGCTGGGGGCGCGGGTGATCCAATTGCCCTCCGGCAACATGCCGACGATCTCCGAATGGGCGTGCTGGGAGATCTGGCGCACCAGGGTCCGGCGGTAGGCCTCCGGCATCCAGTCCTTGGGCTCGATGAAGGCGTCGGCCGCGATGCGCGCCTCGAAGGCTTCGATCAGTTCCGGCGGCTCGGGCGCGGCGAGAGGGACCGGCTTCGCGCCCTTGTCGAATTTCTGCAGGTCGGTGGTGTACATGAGCGTCTCGGGAGCGGCTCGCGTTGGCGCGAGGCGCTAGATATAGGATAGTCCGGCCAAGCGGCCAATCAATCGACGGAGCGCCGAGCGTGAGTTTCGAGACCATCGCCTTCGACCTCGCCGGCGGGGTGGCGCGGCTGACCCTGAACCGACCCGACCGGCTGAACGCTTTCACCGTCCAGATGCACGCCGAAGTCGGCGAGGCGCTGGAGCGGGTCGAGACCGAGGGCGCGCGGGTGCTGCTCCTCACCGGGGCGGGGCGCGGCTTCTGCGCCGGCCAGGACCTGGCCGATCCGGCCGTGGCCCCGGGGGCGGGCGCCGATCTGGGCGAGGCGCTGGAGCAACGCTACAACCCCCTGATCCGCCGCTTGGTGGCCCTGCCGATGCCGGTCGTCGCCGCGGTGAACGGGGTGGCGGCGGGCGCCGGCGCCAACCTCGCCCTGGCCTGCGACCTGGTCCTGGCGGCGCGGTCGGCCAAGTTCATCCAGAGCTTCGCCAATATCGGCCTCATTCCGGATTCGGGGGGGACGTGGATTTTGCCGAGGCTCGTCGGACAGGCGCGGGCCATGGGTCTGGCGATGACCGGCGCGCCCCTTGTGGCCGAACAGGCCGAGGCCTGGGGCCTGATCTGGCGCTGCGTGGACGACGACAAGCTGATGGACGAAGCCGAGGCCCTCGTCGTCAAGTTCGCCGCCGCCCCGACCGCCGGCCTCGCCGAGACCAAGCGCCTGATCCGCGCCGGCTGGGCGCTGGGCCTCGACGCGGCCTTGGACGCCGAGCGCGACGCCCAGCGCGCCCTCGGCCAGACCGCCGACTACGCCGAGGGCGTCGAGGCCTTCACCGCCAAGCGCCCGCCCAGGTTCACCGGCCGCTGAAAAGGAAATCCGCCCGAATGTCGCCGCTGAAGCTGATGAGCTATGCCCAGGACCGCTGGGTCGCGCCGGCCGGCGGGGCGGCGCGGGCCGTGTCGGCGGTGACCGGCGAGGCGGTGGCCGAGGGTGGCTCCCAGGGATTGGATTTCGCCGCCATGGCCGACCACGCGCGCACCGTGGGCGGCCCGGCCCTGCGGGCGCTGACCTTCCATGACCGCGCCAGGATGCTCAAGGCCCTGGCCGAAGCGATGACGGCGCGCAAGGAGGAACTTTACGAACTCTCGTTTGAAACCGGCGCCACCCGCCAGGACGGTTGGATCGACATCGAGGGCGGTGCGGGGACCCTGTTCGCCTATGCCTCCAAGGGCCGGCGCGAACTGCCCGCCGCCCGCCTGCTGATCGACGGCGAGCCGGAGATCCTCGGCAAGACCGGCGCCTTCATCGGCCAGCATGTGTGGACGCCGTTGCAAGGCGTCGCGGTCCACATCAACGCCTTCAACTTCCCGGTCTGGGGGATGCTGGAAAAGCTGGCGCCCACCCTGCTGGCCGGCGTCCCGGCTATCGTCAAGCCGGCCTTCGCCACCGCCTGGCTCACCGAGGCGGCGTTCCGCATTCTGATCGAGGCGGACGTCCTGCCGGTCGGCGCCCTGCAACTGATCGTCGGCCAGGTGGGCGATCTCTTCGACCATCTGACCGGCCAGGACGTGGTGAGCTTCACTGGCTCGGCCGCCACCGCCGCCGCCCTCAAGGCCCACCCAGCGGTCCTGCGCGAGGGGGTGCGGTTCATCGCCGAGCAGGATTCCCTCAACGCCTCCATCCTGGGGCCCGACGCGGGGCCGGACACGCCGGAATTCGATCTCTTCATCAGGGAAGTCGTGCGCGAAATGACCGTGAAAGCGGGCCAGAAATGCACCGCCATCCGCCGCGCCCTGGTCCCAGCTGAACACATCGACGCCGTTCAAGAGGCGTTGGAGGCGGCTCTGGTCAAGGTCGTGGTCGGCGATCCCCGCGACGAGGCGGTGCGCATGGGACCCCTGGTCAGCCGCGCTCAGCGCGACGACGTGCGCAAGAAGGTCGCCGAACTGGCCAAGGTCGCTCGCGTCGTGTTCGGCGATCCGGACGCCGTGGACGTCAAGGGCGCCGACGCCGAGGTCGGCGCCTTCCTCTCGCCCATCCTGCTGCGCGCCGACGATCCGTGGCGCGCCGCGGCCGTGCATGAGGTGGAGGCCTTCGGTCCGGTCGCCACCCTCATGCCCTACCGCGATCTGACCGACGCCGTTGCCCTAGCCAACCGGGGCAAGGGATCGCTGGTCGCCTCCCTCTTCGCCCACGATCCGGCGGTGGCGAGCGAGGTGGTGCTGGGCGCCGGGGCTTTCCACGGGCGGCTGATCGTCATCGACCGCGACTGCGCCAAGGAATCCACCGGCCACGGCTCGCCCCTGCCGAGCCTCGTCCACGGCGGCCCAGGCCGGGCCGGCGGCGGCGAGGAGATGGGCGGCGTGCGCGGCCTCACCCGCTACATGCAGCGCACCGCCCTGCAGGGCTCGCCCCGCACGCTCAGCAGGATCGTCGAGCGCCAGCTTCCCGGCGCGCCGCAAACCACTGGCGAGGCCCATCCGTTCCGCAAGCGCTACGGCGAACTCGAACTCGGCTACACCCTGACTACCACCAGCCGGACGATCAGCCTCGAGGACATCGAACACTTCGCCCATTTCACCGGCGACACCTTCTACGCCCACATGGACGAGGAAGCGGCCAAGGCCAGCCCGATCTTCGGCGGCCGGGTGGCGCATGGCTACCTGATCCTCGCCTTCGCCGCCGGCCTGTTCGTCGATCCCGCTCCGGGGCCGGTGCTGGCCAACTATGGGCTTGATTCCCTGCGCTTCCTCAAGCCCATGCGGCCGGGCGACTCCATGACCGTGGCCCTCACCGTCAAATCCAAGGCCCAGCGCACCCCCCAGATGGGCGAGGTGCGCTGGGGCGTGGTGGTGACCAACCAGTCGGGCGAAGTCGCCGCCACCTACGACCTTCTGACCATGAACGCGGTTTGAGGGGGCGCGGGGCCTGCCGTGACCGGCGACGACCTCCGCGCCTTGCAGACCGAACGCCTGCGCGCGTCGGTCACCCGTGCCCGAACCCTTCCCTGGTACGACGCGCGGTGCGAGGCGGCGGCCGCGCCGGAGAGTGGCGATCTGCGGCTGGAAGACCTGCCCCGCCTGCCGTTCACCCTCAAGACCGACTTCCGCGACCACTATCCCTTTGGCACGGTGGCGGTCGCCCGCGAGGCGATCGCGCGGCTGCACGCCTCGTCGGGCACCACCGGCAAGCCGACCATCGTCGCCTATACCCAAGGGGACTTGGACGTCTGGGCCGAACTGGTGGCGCGCTCGCTCGCCGCCGCCGGCGCCAAGCGCGGCGACATCCTGCACAACGCCTTCGGCTACGGCCTCTTCACCGGCGGTCTCGGCTTGCACGCCGGCGCCGAGCGCCTGGGGCTCGCGGTGCTGCCGGTGTCGGGCGGCCAGACCGAACGGCAGATCCGGCTCATCCTCGACCTGAAACCCCGGATCATCGCCTGCACCCCCTCCTACATGCTGGCCTTGGCCGAGGCGATGGAGCGGGCCGGGGTCGATCCGCGCGCGACCTCCTTGGAGATCGGCGTTCACGGGGCCGAGCCGTGGAGCGAGGCCATGCGCGGCGAGATCGAGCGGCGCTGGGGCGTCGCCGCCCTGGACCTCTACGGCCTCTCCGAAGTGATGGGCCCCGGAGTGGCGCAGGAGCGAGCCGACGCGCGCGGGCCGCTGACCCTCTGGGAGGATCATTTTTTCCCCGAGGTGGTGGACCCTAAGACCGGCGAGCCGCTCGCCGACGGGGAGCGGGGCGAACTGGTGCTGACCTCGCTCACCCGCGAGGCGACGCCGGTGATCCGCTACCGCACCGGCGACCTCACCCGCCTTCACCCACCCGCCGCGCCCGATCCGTTCCGGCGCATGGAGCGGGTGCTGGGGCGCTGCGACGACATGCTGATCGTGCGCGGCGTCAACCTCTTCCCCCGCCAGATCGAGGAGCTGGTCCTTCAAGCCGCCGCTCTCGCGCCGCACTATCGCATCGACGTGCGACGGCAAGGCGCGCTCGATAGCCTTTGCGTGACCGTCGAGCCGGCGCCCGGCGCGGCGGCGGATGCCTGCGCGGAGGCGGGGAGGGCCCTCGGCCGCCGGATCAAGGATCGCTTGGGGATCAACGCCGAGGTGGCGCTCGCGGACGCCGGCGCTTTGCCCCGTTCGGAGGGTAAGGCGAGGCGGGTGTTCGATCACCGGGGGGTGAGTTAGGGCCACCCGGCGAAATCACACCGCCGCTCCCGGCTCGTCGGCCGCCGCCAGGCGTGTCTCGGCGGCGGCGACCATGGTCGCGAAGCGCGGGTCGGCGCGGATGGCGTCCAGGTCGGGATCGACCTTGATGTGGTTCAGCCAGGTCAGGTTGGTGGTCGCGAAGAGGGGGCCCAGCAGGTCGAGCGCGCCGTCGGTGTCGCCCAGGTGGACGCACAGGGCGCAGGCGAAATTGTAGCGCATGTTGAGGTTGTCCGGATCGATCAGCAGGGCGCGATCGATGTAGGCTCTGGCCCTGTCGGCCTCGCCCAGAACCGCGAGGGCGACCACTGCGAACCCCATGGCCGAACCGTTGCTGTGGTCGTGGGCCAGGGCCTCCTCGGTGCGGGCAAGGGTCATCAGCGCCGCCCGCCGCACGCCCTCCTTGTCGCCGATCGCGGTGTAGCAGGAATAGAGCGTCCCGGTGGAGGTGAAGTCCGCCTCCATCAGCGCCGCCGCCCTTTCGTAGTAGCGGATGGCGTCCTCGAATCGGCGCAGGCGAAAACTGAGATAGCCGGCGCACAGATTAACCTCGTAGGACTCCGGGTCCAGGCCCAGCGCCACCTCGATCTCGGCCGACGCCTCCTCGCTCCGGCCGTGTTCGCGCAGATGCCGGGCCTTGACGGCGTGCGGTTCGGCCAGATCGGGGTCGATCTCGAGGGCGCGTTCGGCGGCGGCCAGGCCGTTGTCGCCCGGCTGGCCGTATCGGAAGTGCAGCGAGGTCTGGGCCAGGGCCATGAGCGCCCACGGACGGGCGTAGCCGGGATCGATCTCGGTGGCTCGCCGGCACAGGCGGACGATCGCCTCCTCGCGCCGCAAGTCGCCCTGATTACCGCTGACGTATTGCTGGCGGGCCATGAGATAGAGGTTGTAGGCGTCCGGATTGGTGGTTCCGCGCCGTTCGATGGCGCGCTTCTCCTCGGGCAGCAGCTTGAGCTTGATCGCCCCGACAACGGCCTCGGAAATTTCGTCCTGCAGGGCGAAGATGTCGCCAAGGTCGCGGTCGTAGCGCTCCGCCCAGACGTGGTCGCCGCCGGCCCCGTCGATCAACTGGGCGGTGATGCGCACCCGCAGCCCGGCCTTGCGTACGCTGCCTTCCAGCACATGGCCGACGTTCAACTGGCGGGCGACCTGGGGCACGTCGATCGCCTTGCCCTTGAAAGTGAAGGCGGTGGCGCGGGCCACCACCGACAGGGCGGAGACCTTGGAGAGGTCGGTGATAATGTCTTCGCTGATGCCGTCGCTGAAATACTCCTGGTCGACGTCGCCGCTCATGTTGGCGAACGGCAGGACGCAGATGGCGTGGCGACGGGCCGGTGGGCGGGCCGTTTGCCCGCTCTGGGCGTTACCGGCCCCGGCGCCGCCGGTCAGGTCGGCGATGCTGGCGACCACCTTGCGCCAGCCGGGCGCATCGGTGTCGCCGGCCCAGCCGGCAAGATCGGCGCATTGGATCTGGTCGAAGGGCATGGGCAGGCGAGCGTGGTCGAGGGAGAGTTGGACGAGTTTGCCGTCGGCTCGGCCTCGGTTCGCCTCCGACCGCACCCACTGCGATTGCACGGCGTCGGCCGACCAGATCACCACCACCGCCTTGGCCGAGGCCAGTCGCTCCTCGATCACCTCGGCATAGGCGCGGTGAGGGGGCAATTCGTCATCGCGCCACACCCCATAGCCCAGCGTCCCCAGAGCGTCGGCCACCTGCCGAGCCTGGGCCGCCGTCGAGCGGGCGTAGGAAATGAAGATGTCGGACATCGGCGCGCCCCGCCTTACAGGCGCCGGCGGGACCCTAGCGAAGCCGATTGGCCCGGAGCAAGCGAATCGTGGCCGTCGCTCGGCCAAGTCTCCAGCACTTCCACGAAGCGGGTGAGCCAGGCGTTGGTCTGGACGCCGTCGAGGACGCGATGGTCGATGGTCAGGGAGACGAAGGCCATGGGGCGGATCTGAATCGTATCCATGCCCCCGATCTCGCGCGCCACCACCCGCTTTTCCAGCTTGCCGACGCCGAGGATGGCCGACTGGGGCTGGTTGATGACGATGGGCGCCGCGACTAGGGAGCCGGAAACCCCGTGGTTGGAGATCGAGAAGGTGCCACCCTGAACGTCGGCGGGGGCGAGCTTGCCGGCGCGGGCGCGCTCGGTGAGGTCGGTCAACCGCCGGGCGATGCCGAGCAGGGTGACCGAGCCCGCGCCATGGATCACCGGCACGATCAGGCCCTTCTCGCCCAGGGCCACGCCGACGCCGATATTGATGTCGTCGAACACCTCCAGATGATCGTCATGCCAGCGGCTGTTGACGGTGGGCGCGGCGGCCATGGCCTGAGCGGCGGCGAAAACCAGATAGGCGGTGTAGGTGAGGGCGGCGCCCGCCGCTTCGAAATCGGCCTTGTGGGCGCGGCGGTGGGCGGCGATGGCGCTGAAGTCGGCCTCGAAGACGGCGGTGACGTGCGGCGCGAGGGCGAGCGAACGGGTCATGTGCTCGGCGATCTGTCGGCGCATGCGATCGTGCGGAATGCGTTGCACCTCGCCGGGCGCCGAAGCCGAGGGAGCGCTTTGGCGGGCGATCTCGGCGGCGACGTCTTCGCGGGTCAGGCGGCGCCCCCGCCCGGTTCCAACCAGGGCGCTCGGATCGAGACCGCTCTCGGTCAATAGCCGACGCACCGATGGCGACAGCCGTGCTTCGCTATCGACGGCGGCCGAGGGGCGGGCCGGGGTGGCCGGAGGTGCGGCGGACAGCAGAGCATCAGGCGCGCTTGCGCTCCCGTCCGCCCGAATCCGTCCGAGCACCGCGCCGGGGGTAACCTCGGCGTCGGGCGACAGAAGCAGTTCGACCAGCACCCCGGAAACGGGGGCGGGCACCTCCACGGCGACCTTGTCGGTCTCCAGTTCCAAAAGGGGTTCGTTCTCGGTCACCTGCTCGCCGACCGCCTTGAACCACGCGCGCACGACCGCCTTGGTGCCCTCCTGCTCGAGAGGCGCGAGAACATCGACGAGGGGCGCGTCGGTCGGGGCGTCCACGCCTCAGAACTCCACCAGTTCGACGATCTTGGCGGCGATCGCCTCGGCCGAGGGGAGCACCGCGTCCAGCAGGGCCGGATTGTGCGGGCTGGGGACGTCGGGCATGGTCAGGCGGGCGACCGGCGCATCGAGGTCGAGGAAGGCCTCATCGGCCACCACGGCGGCGATCTCGGCCCCGAAACCGGCGGTGCGCAGATCCTCGTGGACGATCAGGCAGCGGTGGGTGCGGGCCACCGAGGCCAGGACGGCGGCCTTGTCCCAAGGCATGAGGGTGCGAAGATCGATCACCGCGGCCGACCGGCCGCTCAGCTTCGCGCCCGCCTCGCACCGCTCCACCATGGCGCCCCAGGTGATGAGGGTGATGTCGTCGCCGGCCAGGGTCGTCCGGGCTTGGCCGAAGGCCAGGGCGTAGGCGTCGCCGGGGTAGGGGCGCCGCGCCCAGGCGCCGTCCAGCATCGCCCGGTGCTCCAGGAACATCACCGGATCGTCGCCGCGCAGGGCGGCGCGCAGCAGACCCACCGCATCCTCGGCGTTGGACGGGACCGCGACCTTCCAGCCGGGGGCATGGACGAAGCGCACCTCGTCGGTCTGGCTGTGCCAGGGGTCGCCGCACTTGAAGAAACCCACCGGCATGCGCACCACAATGGGGGCGGCGAAACGGTTGCGGGTGCGCCAGCGCAGGGTGCCGCAGTCGGCGATCTGTTCGGCGGCCGGGTCGGCGTATTTGCGGAACTGGATTTCGGGAACCGGCATCAGGCCGGCCAGGGCCATGCCCACCGCCCGGCCGACGATGCCCTCCTCGGAAAGGCTGGTGTCGAAGACGCGGGCCTCGCCGAATTTCGCCTGCAGCCCGAGAGTCACGCCGTGTACGCCGCCCTTCGGCCCCACGTCCTCGCCGAAGATGAGCAGGCGTGGATTGACGCTCAGCTCGTGGTCGAGAGTGCGGCGGATGGCGGCGCCCATGTTGATCCGCTGGCCTTCCGGGGCGGGCTCTGAGGTCGTGGACGCGGGCGTGACGCCCGCGCTCCGCGGGCCGCCCCGGCTCTGAGGCGCGCCATCCTCGGAAAAGACGAAGCGGGCGACGCCGGCGGGATCGGCGTTGGGCCTGGCCTCGGCGGTGGCCCGCGCGGCCTCCACGGCGGCGGCGGCGTCGGCGGTGATCCGGTCCCACTCCGCCTCGCTCATCAGCGCCGGGACCAGATGGTTCCTTAGGCGGGGCAGAGGATCGCGGGCCCATTCGGCCGCCACCGTCTCGGCCGGCTTGTAGGCCTGGGTGTCCTGGAAACTGTGCCCCTCCAGGCGCGGCACGGTGAGGCGCAGCAGGGCGGGGGTCCGCGCCTCGCGCACATGGCTCACGGCCCGGTCAATGAGAGCGGCGGCCTCGGCCGGGTCCGCCCCGTCGCCGGAAAGGACGGTCAGGCCGGCGAAGGTGGCCAGATTGGCGGCGATGTCCGCTCCAGGCGTCTGGAAGCTTCCCGGCACCGAAATGCCCCAGCCGTTGTCCTCGATGTAGAACAGCATCGGCAGGGCCAGGGTGGTGGCCATGGTCAGCGCCGACCAGAAGCCGCTGGTGGCCACCGAGGCGTCGCCGCCCAGCGCCACCCCGATCGCCTTCTCGTAGGCCGGGTCGTTCAGCACCGAGCGGTGGTATTCCACCGCCTGCGCCCAGCCGGCGGTCGGGGTGTATTGCGACCCCACCCCGCCGCACATGGGCAGGGCGGAGGCGCCGGCCGGGTTGGGGAAGTTGAACACCGCCCCGATGTCGCGCCCGTCCGAATAGCCGCCGGCCCGCGCCATTGAGGAGCCGAGCGCGTCCTCGATCTCGACCCCCAGGGCCAGGAGCAGGGGGCGGGAGCGGTAATAGCCGCAGGCGGCGTCGTTGGGGTCGGTGAGGCGCGAGCCCAGCAGCACCTGCGCCATGTCGTGGCCGCGGGCCGAGAACTGGTAGAGCACCTTCTTTTCCGGAACCAGAACCGTCTCTTCCAGCGCGTCCAGGGCGCGCGACACCTGGACGAGCCAGGCGATCCTGCGCCAATCGACGTTCACGTCCGGACTGTCGGTCAGCGCTTCTGGCGACGTACGGTCAATCACGGACATGGCGGTGTTCTCGAGGCCAGGCCCTTGGAGAAGCCCGCGCGGCGCCCGCCCCCTCCACCCCTTCGGGGTCCCCCTCCCCCATGAAGAGGCATGGGGGAGGATGAAGGCGCGCCAATCCTCCTCCGCGAAGCGGGGGAGGGGGACCGCGAAGCGGTGGAGGGGGCGGGGGAAGGCCTCATACCTTTGACGCCTGCCATAACAAGTTTTTCGAGGGACGATCGGTCATCCGCCGCTTATCGGATCGCGTCAACAAGCTCGGCGAGCAGGCGGTCGTTGTCGGTGGGCTTGCCGACGGTGATCCGTAGCCAGGCTTCGCCGCGGACCGGAATGGGCCGCACGATCAGGCCCGCCGCCAGCAGCCGGTCGAAGGCCTGGTCCAGGGGCGCGTCGCAGCGCACGAAGACGAAATTGGCCAGGGAGCGCGTGTGGACGATCTCCGCCGCGTCGAGCGCCGCCTCGATCCGGCCCCGCTCGCCGGCGATATCCGCCACCGCGGCCCGCAGATGATCCTGATCGGCCAAGGCGGCCACGGCGGCAGCCTGGGAGGGGCCGGCGATGTTGAAGGCGGGACGCGGCCGGTCCAGGGCGGCGACCACCTCGGAGCTGGAGGCGATGCCGTAGCCCACCCGCAGGCCAGCCAGGCCGTAGGCCTTGGAGAAAGTGCGGATGAGCAAGAAGACCCCGCCCCACGCCTCCAGCAGGTCCAGGGCGCCCGCCTCGTCCTGGAACTCGAAATAGGCTTCGTCGAACAGGATCAGGGTGGAGAGGGGCGTCGCGGCGAGGATCGCCTGGAGGTCGCGCCGAAAGGTCTGGTTGCCGGTCGGGTTGTTGGGGGTGCACAGCGCTATCGCCTTGGGCGCCCGCCGCAGCGCCGCCGCGAGCGCGGCCATGTCGAGGTCGAAAGCCGCCGTGCGCGGGACATCGACGATCCGCGCCCCCGCCGAGAGGGCGAAGATGTCGTAGCTGGGAAAGGTTGGCCGCGAGAGCAGGAGGGTGTCGCCCGGCTCGAGATAGGCGCGGAAAAAATAGTCGATCAGGGCCTCGGAGCCCGGGCCGGTGACGATGCGGTCGGACGAAACGCCTAGATGATCGGACAAGGCCTGGCGAAGGGCTCCGGACGTGGAGTCGGGATAGAATTCGGCGTGGCCGAGGGCGGCGACCGCGGCGGCGATGGCGCGTGGGCTGGGGCCGTGGGGGTTTTCGTTGCTCGAGAGCTTGGCGAAATCCAGCCCGCCGAAGCGCCGCCGCGCCAGGTCCGGCGTCATGCCCGGCTGATAGGGCGAAATGGCCGCCAGGGCGTCGCGCGGGCGAGGCTGGGATGATCCCGCCGCCTCCGATTTCACCGCGCCAATCATGGTCATTGCTCTCGCCTCGCGCCGGATCAAACTGGACACCGGGTCCATTTACGCCAGCGCCGCCTTCGCCGCCACGGTAATGAAGCCGCTGCGGTCACCGCCGACTAGCGCCCAGCCGTGGGTCGTCTGGCGGGCAAACGGGATGAGCAGGGCGCATTCGCGCTGAAAGTCGAGGTCGAAAGTGAGCGGAAAAGAGGTGCGAACGACAAGAAACGCGCCGGCGACTACCGCGCGGGGACGATGCCTGTGCGGCCAGGTCACCGTCGAGATCGATGTCCCGGCCCGCTGGGCCTGGCACGACCATTCGGCCGCCACTCGCCGCGCCCACGGCGCCGCCTGCGCGACCTATGTGGGAAGCTGGAAAAGCCGCTTTCGCATCACGGCGGGCGCCGACGCGATCACCCATTTCGAGGATGCCCCGACCCGCACGGCGCGCAATTTCTGCGCCCGCTGCGGCGCCCCGATCTTTTATGTGCGCGCCCACTCGCCCCAGATGGTCAACGTGCCCCGCGCCCTCTTTGACAGCGGCACGGGACGCGAGCCCCGCTATCACATCGCCGTCGACGAGACCCCCGAGTGGGCCTACGCGGGCGAACCCCTGGCGCCCCTCAAAGGCTTTCCCGGCGTGGTGTGGGAGCGGCCGAGACGGGGGAAGCGGCGGGAGGGACGCACAGTCTGAATTCGCCGGACGGTGACGCCCTCGCGCTATTAGCCGACCTGGAGAAAATGGTGGGCGCAGTAGGGCTCGAACCTACGACCCGCTGATTAAGAGTCAGCTGCTCTACCAACTGAGCTATGCGCCCGCCGACGCCGGAAACCTCGAGGGGTCCCTTCACGCGGGGCGCGGACCATACTGCAAACGGTGCCGATGGCAAGGCGGTGGAGCGGAGGGTTTGTCGGCATAAGGTGGAGATCGAGCGAGGCGGCGCCTTGAATCGCCAGGTAGAAATTGCATATTGCAATTTACGTGGGAATGCGCCATGTTATAGGCGCTGAGCGCGCTTGCCCCTGTTGGGGGTCAGTGCTTGGCGAGACTGCAATGATCGAACCGCTTCTGACTGATTTTGGCAATGGAATCAAAGGCTCAAAACAAATCGCGACCGCCGTTCGACAGCCAAAAACCGGCCAAAAACCGGCCAAAGAACTGCCTGGGGACTGCCAAGGAGCAGCTGGGAAACAGCCCGTCGGCTGCCAGGATTGCCGCAATGGCGGCGAGCGCGCGCCGCGCCCTGAAACGCGTCCAAAACCTCGCGGGTCTTGGGACTAAGGCTCCCTATCGCCTTGTCCCGGCGACGATGATCTTTCGGCCCGCAAATCGGCGTCGAGAAAAACAGCGGCCTGGAGGGCCGCGCTTTGAAGGCTTCAAATTCCCGCGCCGTTGTCCATGGTGGCCAGGGCGGCGTCGTGGGCGGCGGCTTCGGCGGCGATCCAGGAAACGAAGGCCTTGACCTGGGGCAGGCGGCCCTTGGCCTTGGGATGGACGACGTAATAGGCGAAGTCCACCGAGGTGGCGATCGGCATGGGCAAAACGAGGCGCCCGGCGTCCAGGTCGTCCTGGGCCAGGGTGCGCTTGGCCAGGGCCACGCCTCGTCCGCCCACCGCCGCCTCGATGACCAGGCTGGACTGGTTGAAGCGCGGGCCGCGGTTACCGTCGACGCCCTTGACCCCCCTGGCCGCCAGCCACATCAGCCAGTCGGGGCAGCTGTCGTCGGCGTCGGGCGAGCCGTCGTGCAGCAGAATGTGACGGGCGAGATCGGCCGGCCCCGCGATCGGATTGGCGGCCATCAGGTCGGGCGACATCACCGGAATAACCGTCTCCTTCATCAGCCGCACCGCCTCCAAGCCCGGATAGGGGCCGGCCCCGTAGCGGATGGCCAGATCCACTTCGCCGGCCGCGAAATCCACAAGATCCATGTCGGCCGACAGCCAGACGTCCACCAGGGGATGTGCTTCCTCGAAGCGGCCGAGCCGGGGCACCAGCCATTTGGCGGCGAAGGAGGGGGCGGCGGTGAGGGTGAGGCGGCGGCCATCCACGGCGGCGGTGAGCAGAGAGGCGGCCTCCGCCAGGCGGTCGAAGGCCTCCCGCAGGGCGGGCAGAGCCGCCTGGGCGGCGTCGGTGAGCAGCAGGCCTTTGGGGGTGCGCCGGAAGAGCGAGGCGCCGACATAGTCCTCCAGGTTCTGAATCTGCTGCGAGACGGCGCCGGGGGTCACCGACAGCTCGTCGGCGGCCCGGCTGAAATTCAGATGCCGCGCCGCCGCCTCGAAGGCGCGCAGGGCGTTCAAGGGGGGAAGGCGGCGCCGGGTCTCCATAGTTTTGCTGATACCCCCGGCAGAAGTCCTTGGGTTGCGAGATGGGCTTGCGGCCCTAGGTTTCCAACTGTCCGGCGGCGTTATGGCCCTTTCGCCGATGGACGCCGACGGGGCGGACCGCCTAGGTTCGCCCCGTCATGCCTTGATACACCCGCCTTTAGAGTTTCTGCAAGCGAAACCTTGAAAACTATGGCCCTCGATGCCCGAAATCGCAAGACCGCCCGGCGGCTGGTCGCCCTGGGCGAGCCCCAGGACGGCGGGGCCGTGTGGCTGGTGGGCGCGGGCCCGGGCGATCCGGACCTGCTCACCGTCAAGGCCGCTCGGGCCTTGGCGCGCGCTGAGGTGGTGGTCCACGACGGGCTGGTCTCGGCGGCCATCGTCGATCTGGCCCCGGCGGGGGCGCGGCGAATCTGCGTCGCCAAGCGCAAGTCCCGCCATTCCTACGCCCAAGAGGACATCAACCGCCTGCTAGTCGCCCTCGCCCTTCAGGGACTGACCGTGGTTCGCCTCAAGGGCGGCGATCCCTTCATGTTCGGGCGCGGCGGTGAGGAGCTGGCCGCCTGCCGCGCCGCCGGCGTCGAGTGCCATGTCGTCCCGGGCGTCACCTCGGCTCTGGCCGCTGCGGCGGGGGCCGGCGCGCCGCTCTCCCATCGCGGCGCCGCCCAGGCCGTCACCTTCGTCACCGGCCACGCCGCGGCCGGCGCCGAGCCCGCTCTCGACTGGGCGAGTCTCGCCAAGGCCAATCAGACGGTGGTCGTCTACATGGGCCTTTCCAATGCCGCGACGATCGCCGCGCGCCTGATCGAAGCCGGGCGCGCCGCCTCTACCCCCGCCCTCATTGTCGAGAACGCCAGCCTGGAGGACGAACGGCGGGTGATCACGACCTTGGGAGAAGTCGGCGCCGCGGCGGCCGACCTCACCGGCCCGGCCCTGTTGATGGTCGGCGAGGCGATGGCGCTGGCCATGCCACTGGCCGACGCCCGCTCACACCACGCGATACAAACTCGCGAGGCAGCCCGATGAAAGCGCTCACCGCCAACCGGCTCGCCGACGGCGAGGTGGTGTTCTGGAACGCGCGCGGCTGGGCCGAGCGGTTCGCCGACGCCCAGGTGTTCGAGGGCGACGAGCCGGCGCTGGCCGCCGAGGCCCGCGCCCGAAGCGAGATCACGGTGGCCGTCGATCCCTATCTGATCGAGGTCGAACCGGTGGAGGGGGGCCTGGCGCCGGTCAGTTACCGCGAGCGGCTGCGGGCCCTGGGGCCGAGCAACAAGCTCCAGCACGGCAAACAGGCTGGCGGGGGCGCGGCCATCGAGCGCCTTTTCCGCGCCCACGGCGCCGCCCGCTCCAGCGGCCGGGTCAACCTGATCAAGCGCAAGTAGGCGAGCGCAATGTACCGATACGACGATATCGACAAGGCCATGCTGGCCGACCGGGCCGCGGAGTTCCGCGAGCAGTGCGCGCGGCGCCTGGCCGGCGAGATCACCGAGGATCAGTTCAAGCCGATCCGGCTGATGAACGGCCTCTATCTGCAGCTCCACGCCTATATGCTGCGGATCGCCATCCCTTACGGGACGCTTTCCAGCGAGCAGCTCCGCAAGCTGGCCGACGTCGCGCGGCGCTACGATCGCGGCTACGGCCACTTCACCACCCGTACCAACCTGCAACTCCACTGGATCAAGCTGGCGCAGGCGCCGGATATCCTGGACGACCTGGCGAGCGTCGGCCTGCACGCCATCCAGACCTCGGGCAACTGCATCCGCAACCTCACCGCCGATCCCCACGCCGGGGCCGACGCCGACGAGGTTGACGATCCGCGCATCTGGGCCGAGGCGATCCGCCAGTGGTCCACCTTCCACCCCGAGTTCTCCTTCCTGCCGCGCAAGTTCAAGATCGCTGTGATCGCCGCGCCCACCGACCGCGCCGCCACCCGCATCTACGACATCGGCCTTCGCCTGCATCGGGGGGAGGCCGGCGAACTGGCCTTCGAGGTTCTGGTCGGCGGGGGCCTTGGCCGCACGCCCTATCTGGGCTCGACGATCCGCCAGGCTTTGCCGGCGCGCCATCTGCTGTCGTATCTGCAGGCCATTCTGCGCGTCTACAACCGGCACGGCCGGCGGGACAACGCCTGGAAGGCGCGCATCAAGGTGCTGGTGGCGTCTCTGGGCGCGGAGGAATTTGCTCGCCAGGTCGAAGAGGAATGGGCCAGGACCGACACGGCGCTCGTCGATTTGCCCGACACCGAACTGGCCCGCATTCGCGCCGCCTTCGCGCCGATCGGCTTCGAGACCCTGCCGCGCATCTCCACCCGCTTCGAAGCGGCCAAGTCCGAGGATCGCGCCTTCGCCCGCTTCGCCCGCAACAATGTCATGGCGCACAAGAGGGCGGGCTACGCCATCGTCAACATCGCTCTGAAGACCCCCGGCGAGACGCCTGGCGACTGCTCGAGCGACCAGATGGACGCCGTCGCCGATCTGGCGGCCCGCTATTCCCTGGACGAGGTGCGTGTTTCCTACGAGCAGAACCTGATCCTGCCGTATGTGAAGCTGGACGATGTGCCGGAGGTCTGGCGCGCCCTGGCGGCGGCGGGTCTGGCCAGCCCCAATATCGGCCTGATCAGCGACATCATCGCCTGCCCGGGCCTCGACTACTGCGCCCTGGCCAACGCCCGCGCCATCCCCATCGCCCAGGCCATCGCCCGCACCTTCGCCGATCCCGATCTGGCCGATGCGGTGGGGGCGCTGAAGATCAAGATATCGGGCTGCATCAACGCCTGCGGCCACCACCATGTCGGCCACATCGGCATCCTGGGCGTCGATAAGAAGGGCGAGGAGTTCTACCAGCTCACCCTCGGCGGTTCGGGCGGCGGGGAGGAGGGCGAGGCCTCCCTCGGCCAGATCCTAGGGCCCGCCCTGCCGGCCGACAAGGTCGCCCCGGCGGTGGACCAGCTGGTCGGCGTCTATCTGCGCGAGCGCCACGGCGGCGAGCGTTTTCTGGACACCTTCCGGCGAACCGGCCTGACCCCCTTCAAGGAGGCGCTTTATGCCGATGCTCATTAGGTGGCGCGACGGCGCCGCGGTGGCGGGTGCCGACCCTTTCACCCCCCTCGAAGACGACGCGCCCATCCCGGCCGGCGACGTGATCGTTTCCATCGGTCGGTTCCAGACCGACGGCGAACGTCTGCTCGGCGAAGGCCGGCGGGTGGGGGTGCGGGTCGGGGCCGACGAGGCGGTGGAGGCGCTGGCCTACGATCTGCCGCGCATCGCCGCCGTCGCCCTGGAATTCCCCAGGTTCCGCGACGGCCGCCCCTTTTCCGCCGCGCGGCTGCTGCGCGAGCGCCTGGACTTTTCGCGAGAGGTGCGGGCGGTGGGCGATGTCCTGCGCGAACAGGCGGGGTTCATGGTCCGCTGCGGCTTCGACGCCTTTGAGCCGGCCGACGGCGCGACAGCCGAGCAATGGACGAAGGCGGCGTCCCGCTTTCGCCACGTTTATCAGCGCGCCGCCGACGATCGGACGCCGGCCTTCGCCGGCCGCGGAGGCGGCTGACCGTGGCCTTCGACCTGATCGAGCGACCGCGCACCTTCGCCCAAGGCCTGGATGCGAGCTTGCGCGACGCCCATCCAAGCGCGGTCATCGCCGCCGCCGCCGAGGCGTTCGGGACACGGCTGGCGGTGGTCTCGTCCTTCGGCGCCGAGTCGGCGGTGCTGCTGCACACGGCCGCCCAGGTCGATCGCGATATTCCGATCCTCTTCCTGGACACCGGCATGCTGTTTGGCCAGACCTTCGACTATCGCCGCCAGCTCGCCGCGCGCCTGGGCCTCACCAACGTGCGAGACCTTCGCCCGCGCTTCGAGAACCTCGCCGTCGGCGATCCGGGCGCCGATCTGTGGAAGCGCGATCCGGACGCCTGCTGCCACATCCGCAAGGTACTGCCGCTGGACGCCGCGCTGGGGCCGTTCGACGCCTGGATCACCGGGCGCAAGCGCTTCCACGGCGGCGACCGCATCCGCCTGCCGGTGGTCGAAGAGGTCGATGGCAAGGTGAAGTTCAATCCCCTGGCCAACTGGACCAAGGACGACCTGGACGCCTGGGCCGCGCGCCACGATCTTCCCGCCCACCCGCTGGTCGCCGCCGGCTTTGCCTCCATCGGCTGTTGGCCCTGCACGGCGCCAGTGGACGAGGGGGCGCGGGCGCGCGCCGGCCGCTGGGCGGGTTCGCAAAAGACCGAATGCGGCATACATACCGCCAGAGCCCCCGGCGTCCCGACCTTCGTCGGCGGCGACATCTGAAGATCTCGAGAGTAGTTTGACGATCATGCAGGACGCCGCCACCCTCATCGCCCCGCCCCCCGTCGCCTCGCCCAAGGGCCGCGGCGCCTTCTACACCGAGCGGGTGACGTGGCTGCGCCATTGGACCCCATCGCTGTTTTCCCTGAAGACCACCCGCGATGCCGGCCTGCGCTTTTCCAGCGGCCAGTTCGTCATGCTGGGCCTGGAAGTCGAGGGAAAGCCGCTGCTGCGCGCCTATTCCATCGTCAGCGCACCCTGGGCCGACGACCTGGAATTCTATTCCATCAAGGTGGCCGATGGCCCGCTCACCTCGCGCCTGCGCGACATCCGCGAGGGCGACGAGATCCTGATCGGCAAGAAGCCCACCGGCACCCTGGTGCTCGACGGCCTGCGGCCCGGCCGCAACCTCTATCTGCTGGGCGCGGGCACCGGCCTCGCGCCCTTTCTCAGTCTGGTGCGCGACCCCGAAACCTATGAGCGGTTCGACAAGGTGATCGTCACTCACACGGTGCGCGAGGTGGCCGACCTCAACTATCGCGAGCTCCTGTCCCACGATCTGCCCAACGATCCCGACCTGGGCGAACTGTTGGCCCCCAAGCTGATCTACTATCCCACCGTCACCCGCGAACCCTTCGTCACGGAAGGGCGGATCACCGACCTGATCGCCTCGGGGAGGCTATTTTCCGACATCGGCCTGCCGCCCCTCGATCCGGCCCGCGACCGCCTGATGCTATGCGGCGGCCCCTCGGTCCTCGCCGACCTCAAGGCCCTGCTCCTGGCCCGCGGCTACGAGGAGGGCTCGGTAGCCACGCCCGGCGATTTCGTGCTGGAACGGGCCTTCGTGGAGACGTGACGAGGTGAGCGCCGCCTCGCGGTTGACTCGACCGTTCGACTGAAACATCACGGGCAATATATTGGAGGAGGAAGAACGCTTGCCCGGACCTGATCTCGCCGCCCTTTGGGATGAACATTGCCGGGATGAATTCGAAACCCGGGACGTGGACGCCACCATGGGCACCATGGTGACCAATCCCTATGTGAATAATATCCCGACCATGACCGGCGGCGTCGGCCATGATCAGCTCAAGCGCTTCTACAAATACCATTTCATTGGCGCCAATCCTCCCGACACGGCTTTGATTCCGATCAGCCGCACCGTGGGCGCCGACAGCGTCGTGGACGAAATGCTGTTCTGCTTTCCACACACATCGGAGATCGATTGGATGCTGCCCGGGGTGCCGCCCACGGGCCGGCGGGTGGAAATCCCACTGGTCGCCATCGTCGGCTTTCAGGACGGCAAGGTGGCACACGAGCACATCTATTGGGATCAGGCATCGGTCCTGGTTCAGATTGGCAAGCTTGAACCCTCCGGCCTGCCGATGGCCGGCGCCGAGACCGCCCGCAAACTCACCGACCACACCCTTCCCAGCAACACACTCATGCAGGCTTGGGCGACCAGCGAAGGTAAGCCTCTCTAGCAACGCCGAAAAAGGGCGCGATGACCATGGCCGAGCGCGAAATCGACGCCATCCGACGGCTCCTCGCCTCGAAGCCGAGGCCGGTGGGTTGGGCGGAGCGCCGGCAGCGCCTCGACGAGGTGGGGTCGGTCGCCCCCCCGGCGCCGGACATCGCCCTGACGGCTGTGGACCTCGATGGCGTGCCGGGGGAATGGTCGCTGGCGCCGGGCGCAGACTCGGATCGGGTGCTGCTGTTTTTTCACGGCGGCGGGTTTTGCTCCGGGTCCATCGCCAGCCACCGGCGGCTGGTCACCGAAGCAGGGCGAGCGGCGGGGGTGCGGACGCTGGCGGTGGGTTACCGCCTGGCGCCGGAACACCCATTTCCCGCCGCCCTGGAAGACGCCCTGACCGCCTGGGGCGCCCTCACGCGCGAGGGGGTTCGCCCCGCTCGCATCGTGGTGGGCGGCGACAGCGCCGGCGCCGCGCTGACCGTCGCTCTGATCAGTCGTCTTCGCGGCGAGGGCCGGCCCTCGCCTGGCTGATGTCGCCGTGGACCGATCTCACCTTGTCGGGGTCCACTCTGGTCAGCAAGGACGCGGTCGATCCGCTCATTCACAAGCCTTACCTGGAGGAACTCGCCTCGGCCTATGCGCCGGCCGGCGTTGACCGGGCGGATCCCCGGGTGTCGGTTCTGGGCGCCGATCTGGCGGGATTCCCGCCCACCCTGATCCAGGTCGGCTCGGCCGAAACCCTGCTCGCCGACGCGACGCGGTTTGCGGCGGCGGCCGGCGCCGCCGACGTTCGCGTGACCCTCGAAATCTGGCCGGACATGATCCACGCCTGGCCCCTGTGGAACGCCCAGCTCGCCGATGGTCGCGAGACGCTGGCCCACGCCGGCGCGTTCATCCGCGAATACCGCGCGGTCGGTGATTTGCCGGGCGCCAGTTAATAGTTAATCCGCGCCGGGATTGATCGAGACCGGATCGCTGGCGGGGAAGGTTTCACCCAGGCCCTCATCGAGCCGGCGCTCGACCTGAGGTTCGTCCTCGTAGCCGAGGGCGCCAATGTCCTCGTCCGAGAGATCGTCCGCCTCGTAGTCGGCGGGCGTGGCGTCGTCGGTGGCGACGAGGTCGGCGTCGTCGCTCAGGACGCGCGGCTCGTCGACGCCGTCGTCCAGGTCCAGCTCGGCCTCCAGTTCGGCCTCGTCGGCCGTGTCGGGATCGAAGTCGCCCTCGCCGATCTCGGCCGGGTCGGAATCTTCGTCTTCGGCGGTGACGTCGAAGACATCGCGCGCCATGTCCGGATGGGCAATGTCATTGCCATCGCGGGTGATGTTGGTCTCGTCAAAGACTTCGGCCTGGTCCTGGGCGTCGGCGCCGTCGTCGCGGTCGTTGGCCATGGTCACCGTTTCCTTCTCGAGGCTCAAGTCAGTCAAACCCTCCGCCTCTCCATCCGTTCCAACGGGCAGACAGGCGCGCCCGGCCCGGCTATGTGGGGACGGTGAAACCCTCCGCCGCAACCCCTCGCGCCCGACTGGTGCTGGCCAGCGCCAGCCCGCGGCGGCTCGATCTGTTGGCCCAGGTGGGGTTGACGCCAGACAAGGTCGATCCGGTGGATATCGACGAGGCGCTCCTGAAGGGCGAGACGCCTCGCCTGGCGGCATCGCGCCTGGCCGCCGCCAAGGCCCGCGCCGGCGCGCTTCGCAACCCCGGCGCGTTCGTCCTGGCCGCCGACACCATCGTCGCGGTGGGCCGGCGGGTGCTGGGCAAACCGGACACGCTGGATGAGGCCCGCGCCATGCTCGCCCTGATTTCCGGCCGAACCCACCGGGTGCTGACCGGAGTCGTGGTCATCGCGCCAAGTGGCCGGGCGGGGACGCGGCTGGCCGAAGCGCGGGTGAAGTTCAAACGCCTCGCCAAAGGCGAAACCGCCGCCCTGCTCGCCGGCGGGGAATGGCGTGGCGCGGCCGGCGCCTATCGCATCCAGGGCCGCGCCGGCGGCTTCGTCACCAACCTCATCGGCTCATACACCGCCGTCGTCGGCCTGCCTCTCCATGAGACCCTGAATCTTCTGATCGGCCTGGGGTTCGTCGCGCCATGAGCGAGCGGCGGCTGTATCTCGATGTGGGGACGGGCGAAACGCGTGGCGTGGTCAGCCTGGACGGGCGGCCGGAACGCCTGCTGATCGCCAGGGACGGCGATCTTGCGGCCCAGGCCCTGGGCGCCCGATCGGTCGCCCGGATCGTCCGTATCGAACGGGGACAGGGTCTGGCCTTTCTCGATCTGGGGGAGGGGCCGCACGCGGTCCTCAACCTCACGTCCGAGACCGGACACCTGGCGGAAGGCGCGGCGGTAGAGGTAGAGATCCGCACCCAGGCGCGGGGGGAAAAAGGGGCTTCGGTTCGCTTCTTGGCCGCTGCCGAGGGTCCGCCTCGTCTGCTCGCGGCCGGGCCGTCGCTGGAGGAGCGGCTGGGCGGCTTCGCGTCCGGCGGCGAGATCCGCGCCGGCAAGGTCGCCCGCTCCATGGCCGACGGCGCGCAGGACGAAGCCCTGGCCGGCGTGTTCGCCCTGCCGGGCGGCGGATCGCTGGCCATCGAGCCGACCCGCGCCCTGGTCGCCGTCGATGTGGACCTCGGCGCCCGGCCGGGCAGCGAAGCCAAACGCGCCGCCCGCGCCGCCAATTTCGCCGCCTTGGGGGTCGCCGCGCGGGTGCTGCGCCTCAAGGGGCTGGGCGGCCTGGTGGTGATCGACCTGATCGGCCGGGGGCACGACGGGCCGGCCCTGCTGGCCGCCGCCAGAGCGGCGTTCGGACCCGACAACCCCGGCGTCGCCTTCGGTCCGATCAGCCGCTTTGGGACTCTGGAGCTGACCGTGCCGCGCCGCGCCCGCCCGGCGCTGGACATTCTGACCGACGCAACCGGCGCGCCCAGCGTTCTGACCGGGGCTCTGGCCCTGGTCCGGGCCCTGGAGCGCGAAGCAGTCGCCGACGGCGGCGGCCGGTTCGAGGCGGTGGCGGCCACGGATGTCGCCGAAGCCGCCGCGCCGGGCGTCGCCGCTTTGGTGGAGCGCCTGGGCGCCCGCCTGACGGTGCGCGGCGAGGAAGGCCGGGCGCGCGGCGACGTCGAGGTCGTCCGGCGATGACGGCGCCGGTCTGTCCCCTATGCGGCAAGCCGCAGGCGGCGGCCTATCGGCCGTTCTGCTCGCGGCGCTGCGCCGACGTCGATCTGCACCGCTGGTTGGCCGGCCGCTACGCCATTCCCGCCGCCGCCGAGGAAGACGAGGAAGACAGCGCGCCCGTTCCCGAGGACGGACGGGACTGAGGCGCTCGCTTCTGGACACCCAGAAGCGCCTTGCCTATAGACGGCCCTCCTGAAATCTCCCGCCTGGGTAGCTCAGTTGGTAGAGCAGCGGACTGAAAATCCGCGTGTCGGTGGTTCGAATCCGCCCCCAGGCACCACGCCCCTCGCTGCCGAACGCAATCGGGCAGCGTCCTGCCCGACCGCAAATTCGCCGCCGCCGCCGCGCCTGTGGGTGCGAAATCATGCCGCGCCGCGTTATTGTGCGTTGCGAAATTTATTTGCTGTTCTTCGCGACGAAAGACTGAAAGATCAACAATATGGCATATTGCATTGCAATATGAACGCCGTTCCCGCAGCGATTTGACGGACGCGACGCTCGCGAAGGTCTCTTGACGATGCAAAAAGGGGTTGCCAAAGGACCCTCACGCCAAGTCTAACATGGCGGTAAGAATTGGGGGGAAGCGCACACTCGGGCGCCAACCCCGAGCCCAATTTGCTCGATCAAGCAGGAACTGGCGCCAGATGCTCGACTTCAAACGAACCTCTCCCATCATCGCTCTGGTCGGCGCCCTCGCGCTGCTCGCCAGCGCTCCCGCCCACGCCCAGCCGGTCGCCCCGGCCGCGGCCCCCGCCGCCGCGCCGGCCGACGCGACGGCCGCGCCCGCCGCCACTCCGGACGCCGCGGCGCCGGTGGGCGCCGAAGGCCTGAAGGTCGGCGGCTCGGCCAACGGCAAGCTCACCCCGATCGTGATGTTCCAGCAGGCCGACCTTGTGGTGAAGATCGTGATGTTGGGCCTGCTGGCCTGCTCGATCCTCTCCTGGATGCTGCTGATCATCAAGCTCTTCGAATTCCGCTCTCTCAAGAGCAGCTCCGACCGCTTCCTGGAATCGTTCCGCGGCGCCAAGTCCATCAACGACATGGGCACCATCGCCGAATCCGAGGAATTCGCCGGCAACCCCATGGCCGACATGGCCGCCTCCGCCGCCTCCGAAGTGGAGCTTTCCCGGCAGGCGGGTCTCCAGGTAGCCGGCGAGCACCGAGACTCCACCATCACCCGCGCCTCCACGGCGATCGGGGCGGTGCAGTCCTCGCTGGCCCGGCGGCTCTCGGGCGGTATGCAGTTCCTGGCTTCGGTGGGCGCCAACGCCCCCTTCATCGGCCTGTTCGGCACCGTCTATGGGATCATGAATTCCTTCATCGGCATCGCCAACACCAACACCACCAACCTGGCGGTGGTGGCGCCCGGCATCGCCCAAGCGTTGCTGGCCACCGGCATCGGCCTGTTCACCGCCATTCCGGCGGTGGTGTTCTATAACTACTTCCAGACCCAGATCACCAGTTACGGGGCCCGGTCCGAGGGCTTCGTCGCCGAGCTGATCAACGCCATCTCCCGGCAGCTCGACAAGGGAGCGTAAGGCGGATGGCCGCGAAACTCTCAGGGCCAAGCGGCGGCCGCTACGACGTCGCCCAGAACGCCTCGATCAACGTCACGCCGTTCGTGGACGTCATGTTGGTGCTGCTCATCATCTTCATGGTGGCGGCCCCTCTGGCCAGCGTGACGATCAAGGTGAAACTGCCGCCGGCGGCGGCCAAGCCGGCAAAGAGCCCGCCGACGCCGGTCTATATTTCGGTCAAGAAGGATGGCCGCGTCTTTATCCAGGACAACGCTTCCGATCTCGACACCCTGGGGGCCGACCTCAAGGCGGCGGTCGGCGTCCGCGATCCGTCCAAGGAGCGCATCTTCATCCGCGGCGACGAGGATTTGCCTTATCAGGATTTCATGGCGGTGATGAACAAGCTCCAGGATAACGGCTTTTACAGCGTGGCCCTGGTGGGCGAAGACAAGTCCGGGCTGAAGAAATGACCGAGACGCCCGCCGCGACCGCTCAAGGCCCCGATCTCGCCCATCCGGCGCACAACCCGTTCGATATCCCGCGCCCGCGCCGTAACAATGGCGTCTGGGCCGCCATCGCCTTCGCGGCCCTGTTCCACGGCATCATCGGCTACTATCTCTACCAGTGGAAGTTCCACACCACCTTCAAGTCCTATGCCGACGAGAAGACCAACGCCCAGCTGATCCATCCGCCTCCGCCTCCGCCCCCGCCTCCGCCGCCTCCCCCGCCGCCCAAGAACCTGCCGCCTCCGCCGCCGGTTCAGCCCCGGCCTCCGGCCGTGGTGGCGCCCAACATCCCGGCCCCGCCACCGCTCTACATCGCGCCGGTGGAACGGCCCAAGCCGGCCCCGCCCGCGCCGCCGATCATAGCCGCGCCGGTGAAAGCGCCCCCGCCGCGCCCGACGGTGATCTCCAATCCCGACTGGCTGTCCAAGCCCAATGGCGACGACTTCCAGAAATACTACCCCGAGCGCGCCGACCGCTTACAGATAGGCGGTCGCGCGGAGGTGGCCTGCACGGTGACCGCCAGGGGCACCCTGTCCGACTGCTCGGTGGTGTCCGAGGATCCATCCGATCAGGAGTTCGGTTCGGCGGCCCTCAAGATGACCCACCTGTTCAGAATGCGGCCCACGACCCGAGATGGCGCGCCGGTCGATGGTGGGAAGGTCAACATTCCGATCCGCTTCACCCCCGCTCCCAAAGATTAGCGAATAGCCGAATGGCGACCCACGGAGGGCGACTTCCGGGGTTTTTTGGGCGACGGGCAACGTCCCGGCGATGCTTGATCGCCGGGGCCTTCGCCTCTACACCGAGCCGCGCCGACAGGCCGCCTTAGCTCAGCTGGTTAGAGCGCTAGATTGTGGATCTAGAGGTCCCCCGTTCGAGCCGGGGAGGCGGTACCATCGGGTAAGCCCAGGCTTCCCCCGCTCTTGTTCGTGGAGACGGTGCGGGCTGACAAACCCCGCGCTACGAATTTCCCCCCTTCGGCTTGGCCTTGCGTTGCAGGTCGGTGAGGCGCTCGCGCTCGCGGGCGGCCTCGCGGTGCGATTGCAGGAGTCCGGGAATATAGGATTTCTGCCAGTTTCGGTCGGCGACGCCGTACCAGGCCTCGGCGCGGCGGGTGAAGAAGGGGTCGGTGAGGTGGGCGCGGCCCAGCGCCACCAGGTCGGCGCGGCGGCAGGCGATCAGGGTGTTGATCTGGGCCGGCTCGGTGATCGCCCCCACCGCCATGGTGGCGAGGCCCGTGACATTGCGCACCGCCTCGGCGAAACCGGACTGGAACATGCGGCCATAGACCGGCTTCTGGTCGGCCACCGTCTGGCCGGCCGACACGTCGATAAGGTCGCAGCCGGCGGCGGCAAAGGCGCGGGCGATGGCGATGACATCGTCCTCGGAAATACCGCCGGGCGCCCAGTCGCAGGCCGACAGGCGCATCGACATGGGCTTGTCCTTTGGCCACACCGCGCGCATGGCGGCGAACACCGCCAGCGGGAAGCGAACGCGGTTTTCAACCACCCCGCCGTAGGCGTCGGTGCGCCGGTTGGTGAGCGGCGAGAGGAAGCTGGCCAAAAGGTAGCCATGGCCGCAGTGCAGTTCGAGCATGTCGAATCCGGCCCTTAAGCCCCGCTCGGCTGCCTGGACGAAATCGGCGACGACACCGTCCATGCCGGCGCGGGTGAGCTCGGCGGGAACGGCGTTGCGGCCCTCGACGTAGGGCGCCGGCGAGGCCGAGACGAGGGGCCAGTTGTCTGCCTCCCCTTCGATGGGGTGGTCCATGGCCTCCCAGCCGAGCTGGGTCGATCCCTTGGCGCCGGCGTGGCCCAGTTGCAGGCAGAAGGTCGCCGCGCTCTCGGCGTGGACGAAATCGACGATCCGTTTCCAGCCGGCCTCCTGGGCGTCGTTCCACAGGCCCGTGCAGCCGAGGCTGATCCGCGCGTCCGGCGAGGGGCAGGTCATTTCGGTGAACAGCAGCCCCGCCCCGCCCAGGGCGCGGGCGGCGTAATGGGCGAAGTGCCAGTCATTCGGGACGCCGTCGCGGGCGCGGTACTGGGCCATGGGCGAGACGACCACCCGGTTGGCCAGGGTCAGGCCGCGCAGGGCGAAGGGGGTGAACATCGGCCCCGGCCGCTCGTCGCGGCAGTCGAAACCGGTCTCGTCGAAATAGGTCTGGTACCATTCGTCCTCGAAGGCGCGGACGAAATCCGGGTCGCGCAGCAGGAGATTGTCCCAGGTGATCGACTTGGCTCGGCACATCACCACCATGGCGAACTGGCGGATCTTCATGTCGAAGCTGCGCGCCATGTGTTCGAACCAAGCCATGGAGACGTCGGCGTTGTGCTGCGTCACCTCGACCGGCGTGCGGCGGCCCGCCTCATAGGCCTCGAACGCCGCCGGGAGGCTCGCCTCCGCCTTGGCCGTCACCGCGTCGGCCAGGGCGATGGCGCACTCCATGGCCAACTTGGTCCCCGAGCCGATGGAGAAGTGGGCGGTGGCCTTGGCGTCGCCCAGCAGGACGATGTTGCCAAACCACCAGCGCTCGCAGGCGATGCGCGGGAAATTGCGCCACAGGGAGCGATTGACGATCAGCGGGTGGCCTTGCAGCTCCTCGGCGAAGATCGCCTCTAGCGCCCTGGCGCTCTGGGCCTCGTCCATATCGGCGAAGCCCAGGGCGGCCCAGGTTTCCGGGCCCATCTCGATCACCCAGGTCCCCATGCCGGGCTGATATTGATAGGTGTGGGCGCAGATCGGTCCCGCCGCCGTCTCCTTGAAGAAATAGGTGAAGGCGTCGAGCGGCCGGGTCGAACCCATCCAGGCGAACTTGTTGCGGTTCACCCGAATCTCGGGGCGGAAACGATCCTTCAGGCGCTCGCGGATAAGGCTGCCCGCCCCGTCGGCGGCGACCACGATGTCATAGGTCTCGAGCGCCGCGGGATCGTCCACTGCGGTCGAAAAACGCAGATCCACGCCAAGGGCGCGGCACCTCGCCTGGAGAATGTTCAGAAGCGCGATGCGCGAGCAGCCGGCGAATCCGTTGCCGCCGCACCGCGCCTCGGCGCCCTTGTAGCGGACGATGATGTCGTCCCAGTAGGCGAAGGCGCTCCTGAGCTCTTCGTAGGATTCCGGATCGCGATGCAAAAACTCGCCCAGGGTCTCGTCGGAAAGGACCACGCCGAAGCCGAAGGTGTCGTCGGCCCGGTTCTGCTCGAAGACGACGATCTCCCAGCCGGGCCGGGCCTTCTTGGCCAGCAGGGCGAAATAGAGGCCGCCCGGGCCTCCCCCCACCACCGCTATCTTCACCGCTCTCCGTCCTCGAGGGGAATGACCGCCGTGGTCTCGATCTCGACCTTGGCCCCGGCCTCGACGAGGCCGGCGACCACCACCACCGCCATGGCCGGATAGTTGCGTCCCATGAGCGCCTTCCAATGCGCGCCGAGGGCGGGGAGGGCGGCCAGGTATTCGTCGCGGCTGGTGACGTACCAGGTCATGCGGCAGATGTGCTCGGCCCCCGCGCCTGCTTCGGCGAGCACCGCCAGGGTGTTGACCAGGATCTGCCGGAACTGTTCGGCGAAGCCATCGCCCACCAGCCGCTCATTCTCGTCCCAGCCGATCTGGCCGGCCACGAACACCGTCCGGCCCTCGGCCGCCACGCCGTTGGCGTAGCCCCTGGGCCTCGGCCAGCCGGCGGGCAGCAATACCTGGGCGCCGGCCATGTCAGTTCCCCTCGAACACCGGCGCTCGTTTGTCGGCGAAGGCCCGGTAGGCGCGCTCGAAATCGCGAGTCTGCATGCAAATCGCCTGGGCCTGAGCCTCGGCCTCGATGGCCTGGTCCAAACCCATGTTCCACTCCTGGTGAAGCTGGGTCTTGGTGATCCCGTTGGCGAAGGTGGGTCCGGCCGCGATCCGCGCCGCCCAGGCCAGGGCCTCTTCCATCAACGCCTCGCGCGGCGCTAGCTTGTTGTAGAATCCCCAGCGCTCGCCTTCCTCGGCGCTCATCGAGCGGCCGAAATAGAGCAATTCGGCGGCCCGGCCCTGGCCGATGAGGCGCGGCAGCAAGGCGCAGGCGCCCATGTCGCAGCCGGCCAGTCCCACCCGGTTGAACAGGAAGGCGGTCTTGGCCTGCGGGGTGGCGAGGCGCAGGTCACTGGCCATGGCCAGGATCGCCCCGGCTCCGGCGCACACCCCGTCCACCGCCGCGACGATCGGCTGAGGGCAGGCGCGCATGGCCTTGACCACATCGCCGGTCATTCGGGTGAAAGCCAGGAGGCCGGTCATGTCCATGCCGATCAGGGGCCCGATGATGTCGTGGACATCGCCGCCGGAGCAGAAGTTGTCGCCCGCGCCGCTCAGCACCACGGCCTTGGCGGCGCGGTCGCCGGCCAGGGCGCGGAACCGGTCGCGCAGCTCCGCGTAAACCTCGAAGGTCAGGGGGTTCTTGCGGGCCGGTCGCACCAGGCGAACCTGGACGACGCCATCGTCCAGGGTCCATTCCAGCCGCGTCGGGGCGTCGGCATCCTCGGTCATATCGGCGGCGGCTCCGGCGACGGAATGCCTGGACGCTAGGCGCGCGCTGGGGATATTTCAATGCAGGGACGCCTGGCATGACGGCTGAAACTCGACTTGGACACGCGGTCGTCACCGGCGGGGCCGGTGGCATAGGGCTGGCGATCGCCGAGGCTCTGGCGGTCAAGGGTCATGCGGTCACCCTCATGGGACGCTCGCGGGGCAGCCTCGCGGCCGCCGCCCGGACGCTGGCGGGCGCGGGCTTCGAGGTCTGCGATGTCACCGATGAGGCCGCCGTCGCCGCCGCCTTGGCCGCCGCCGAGGCGGCGCGCGGCCCGGTCCAGGTTCTGGTCAACAACGCCGGCGCGGTCGCCGCCGGGCGGTTCGAGAACATCGATCTCGACGCCTGGACCGCCTGCCTGAATGTCAATCTCCTGGGCGCGGTGCGCATGACTAGGGCGGTGTTGCCCAGCCTCCGGACCCACGCCTGGGCCCGCATCGTCAACATCGCCAGCACGGCGGGCCTCAAGTCCTATGTCAACGTCAGCCCCTATGTCGCCGCCAAGCACGCCCTCGTCGGCTTCACCCGCGCCCTCGCCCTCGAACTGGCCAAGACCGGCGTGACCGTTAACGCCGTCTGCCCCGGCTACACCCGCACCGCCATCGTCGAGCGGGCCATCGACCACATCGCCGCGCGATCGGCTGGGGACCGCGCCGCCGGCGAGGCCTTCTTCACCGCCGCCAACCCTCAGGGCCGCCTGGTGAAACCCGCCGAAGTCGCCACCGCCGTCGCCTGGCTCGCCTCCGCCGAAGCCGGCGCGATCAACGGCGCGACCCTCTCGGTCAGCGGCGGGGAGACGGGGTGAGGGGTGGTCGTAGCGCGGGCTTCCAGCCCGCTCTACAAAGGTTGCGGGCAGGATGCCCGCGCTACAGGCTCTTCAGCTTGAAACGCTGCAGCTTGCCTGAGGCGGTCTTTGGGAGTTCCGCCACGAACACCACCGAACGGGGATATTTGTAGGGGGCGATGGCGCGTTTCACATGGTCCTGGATATCGCGGGCCAGGGCGTCGCTCGCCGCCGCGCCTTCCTGGAGGATCACGAAGGCCTTGCAAATCTGGCCGCGATCCTCGTCCGGAGCGCCGACCACCGCCGCCTCGGCGACCTGCGGATGGGTGAGGATGGCCTGTTCGACCTCCGGCGCGCCGATGTTGTAGCCGGACGAGACGATCATGTCGTCGCCGCGCGCCACGTACCAGAAGTAGCCGTCGGCGTCGCGCCGGTAGATGTCGCCGGTGACGTTCCAGCCGTTCACCACATAGGCCTTCTGCCGCGCGTCGGCGAGGTAGCGGCAGCCGGTAGGGCCGCGCACCGCCAGGCGCCCCTGGCCGGGGCCGTCGATGGGCCGGTCCTCGGGATCGAGCAGCGCCGCCACATAGCCGGGGGTCGCCTTGCCCGTCGATCCGGGACGGATGTCGGCGCCGGCGGCGGAGATGAAGATGTGGATCATCTCGGTCGAGCCGATGCCGTCGATGATCCGAAGGCCCGTGGCGTCGAACCAGGCGTCCGAGGTCGCCCTGGGCAGGGCTTCGCCGGCCGAGACGCAGGTTCTCAGCGACGCCAGCCGGCCGGCCGCGCCGGTCTTGAGGAGGGAGCGATAGGTGGTCGGGGCGGTGAAGAGGGTGGTGACGCCGTGGCGCTGGATGGCCGCGCCCAGGGCTTCGTAGCCGGGCGCCTCGCAGAGCGCCGTGGTCGCTCCGAACGCCAGCGGGAAGATCACGCAGCCGCCGAGACCGAAGGTGAAGGCCATGGGCGGGGTGCCGCAGAACACGTCGTCCGGCGAAGGGCGCAGAATGTGCCGCGCGAAGGTGTCGATCATGGCCAGGACGTCGCGGTGAAAATGGACGCAGCCCTTGGGAACACCGGTGGTTCCCGAGGTGAAGGCGATCAGGGCCGGATCGTCGGCGGCGGTGTCGGCCAGGGCGAAGGCGGCCGGCTTGGCGGCCATGCGCCCTTCCAGGTCGCCGCCGGGGCCGAACCAGGCCACGCGCTGCAGCTCCGGCGTGAGCGCCTGGCAGCCCTCGACCGCCGGTCTCAGCGCGTTCTCGACGATGGCGTGGCTGACCTTGGCCTTGCGGACGATGGTGGCCAGTTCCTCGGATCGCAGCATGGGCATGGTGGCGACCACGACGCCGCCGGCGCGCAGAACCGCGAACCAGGCGGCGATGGCCAGCGGGCGATTGGCCGCGTGAAGCAGAACGCGATTGCCCGGCTCGAGCCCCATGTCTTCGGTGAGGACATGAGCGATCTTGCAGGCGGCGGCCAGCAGTTCGCCGTAACTCAGGCTGGAGCCCGCCCAGACCACGGCGGGTTTGTCCGCCAGACCCTGGGCGATGGCGCGGTCCAGGAGGGTCGAGGCGTTGAGCCGGGGCGGATAGTTCAGTTCCGGCAATCCGAACAGGAAATCCGGCAGATCGCCCGTCGGCGGCAGGTTGTCGCGCACGAAGGTGTCGGTGTGGGCCGTTCCGGTCACGGTTCGATCCTAACGCCCGGCGGCTCCGTTCGCCAACGCCCTCTAGACCACCTCGTGCGGCGCCAGTTCGCAGCCATGGGCGCCCGCGCCGCTCTCGATCTGCAAGGTGGCGTGATGAACCGAAAACCGCGCCCGAAGCTCGGCGCAGGCGCGGTGGAGCAGGCCGTCGTCGATGGCGCCGCCGGGCCTGACCAGATGGGCGGTCAAGGCGGTCTCGGTGGTGCTCATGCCCCAGATGTGCAGATCGTGCACCTCGGCGACACCCGGCAGGCCGGCCAGGTAGCCGAGTACGGCGGCCCGATCGATGCCGGTCGGCACCGCCTGGAGGGCCAGGTCCAGGGATTCACGCATCAGAGACCAGGTTCCCATGACGATGATCGCCCCGATGATGAGGCTCACCGCCGGGTCGAGCCAGGTCTGGCCGGTGAGAAGGATCAGGCCGCCGGCCACCACCACGCCCAGGGCCACCAGGGCGTCTGAGGCCATGTGCAGGAAGGCGCCGCGGATGTTGAGATCGCCCTTACGCCCCGCCGCGAACATCCAGGCCGTGAAGCCGTTCACCGCCACCCCGACCGCCGCCACCACCATCATCGTCGTCCCCGCCGACGCCGCCGGATGGGCCAAGCGCAGGATCGCCGCCCAGGCGATGCCGCCGGTGACCACCAGCAGCACCACCGCGTTGCTGAGCGCCGCCAGGATCGACGAGCCGCGCAGGCCATAGGTGTAGCGGGCGCTGGGCGCCTTGCGGGCCAGCCACGCCGCCAGCCAGGCGACGCCCAGGCTCAGCACGTCGCCGAAATTGTGCCCGGCGTCGGCCAGCAGGGCCAGGGAATTGGCCCGCACCCCGTAGATCGCCTCGACGGTCACATAGGCGGCGTTGAGCGCGATGCCGATGGCGAAGGCGCGGCCGAACGAAGCCGGGGCGTGGTGGTGACGGGTCATGGAGCGGCCACTGTAGAACCCCCCGGCCAGCGGGGGGTCAAGTCTGGCGGCGGATGCGCGGCGAGCTCACGCTTTCAGGCACAGCTCGATCCACGCCGCGAAGGCCGCCATGAACTTGGTGAGAAAGGCGCGCGTTTCGTCCTTGACCACGCCGCCTTGGGCGTCGAACAGGGTCCCGATTCCCCCAATATAGGCCTCGGGCATCTGCATGGTGGGTACGTTCAGAAAGACCAGCGACTGCCGCAGATGGTGGTTGGCCCCGAAGCCGCCGATGGCGCCGGGCGAGGTGCTCAGGACCGCGCCGGGCTTGCCGTTCCAGACGCTGTGACCATAGGGCCGCGAGCCGACGTCGAGAGCGTTCTTCAGAACGCCGGGGACGGAGCGGTTGTATTCGGGGGTGACGAACAGGACCGCGTCGGCGGGCCGGACTTCCTCGCGAAAATCCCGCCAGGCCCGCGGCGGGTCGGCCTCGGCGTCCTCGTCGTAGAGGGCCAGGGCGCCGATCTCGGCGATCTTCAGCTCCAGGGTTTCCGGGGTCAGGGCGGCCAGGGCGTGGGCCATCTTGCGGCTGTAGGATTCGCGGCGAAGGCTTCCGACGATGACGGCGACGTTGCGCGGCATATGGGGTGATCTCCGGGAGGGGGGCCGAGGGGTGGATTGGGACACCTTGACAGCCTAGATGGCGCGGCGCCCGGCCAAGACAAGGCGACGGCGCGGCCCGCCCGCGCTAAACAGCGGCCTTGAGCGCTTTCCGCAAAAGTGGGAACTGGTTTTGCGCTCAGAAAGCGCTCCAGTGTTTAAGATAGAGCCTGTTTATCCCGATCGGGTTGATTCAACCCGATCGGGACAGGCTCTAGCGCGAATTCAAAAGGGCAAGACATGACCAAACGGGATTTTCGCAGGTCGCGGGTGGGCGAGCACCAGCTCGAGCCGGAGACCCTGATGCTGGGCTTCGGCTTCGATCCGGAACTCTCCGAAGGGGCGGTGAAGATTCCGATCTTCCTCACCTCGACCTTCGCCTACAAGACCTGCGAGGAAGGCAAGCTGCTCTTCGACTATATGAGCGGCCGCGGCGCGTCGCCCGAGGGCGCCGACGCCGGCCTGATCTACACCCGCTTCAACAATCCCAATCTGCAAGTGGTCGAGGAGCGCCTCGCCATCCTGGAACGGGCCGACGCCTGTTCGGTGTTCTCCAGCGGCATGGCGGCGATCCTGACCGCTCTCCTGGCGGTCACCGAGCCGGGACAGTCGGTCCTGCGCAGCCGGCCCCTCTACGGTGGAACCGAGACGCTGTTCGACACCCTGCTGGCCAAGCTCGGCGTCAGGAGCGCCACCTTCGTCAATGGCGTGAATCCGGATGAAGTCCGCGCCGCGGCGGACGAGGCGATGAAGCTGGGGCCCCTGGCGGCGATCTATGTCGAGACGCCGGCCAACCCCACCAATTCCGTGGTCGATCTGGATCTGATGGCGGCGGTCGCCGAGGAGGCGCGGGCGCGCCAGGGCTCCAGGCCGGTGATCGTCGTCGATAACACCCTGCTGGGCCCGCTCTACCAGTCGCCCCTCGACCACGGCGCCGACCTGGCGGTCTATTCCCTGACCAAATATGTCGGCGGCCACAGCGACCTGGTGGCCGGATCGGTGGCCGGGTCGGCGGCCCTGATGAAGAAGGTGCGCTCCCTGCGCAACCTGATCGGCAACCAGCTCGACGTCCATAGCTGCTGGATGTTGACCCGCTCTCTGGAGACGCTGCGCCTGCGCATGGACAAGGCCTTCGCCAACGCCCGCGAGGTGGCCGAATGGCTGGCCGCCCAGCCGAGGGTGGAGCGGGTGGCCTATCTGGGGACCACCGCGCCGGGCTCGCGGGAGACCGAGGTCATCGAGCGCCAATGCGGGGCCAGGGGGGCGACCTTCTCCTTCGTGGTCAAGGGTGGGCGCGAGGCGGCGTTCAAGGTGCTCGACCGCCTGCAAGTGTTCAAGCTGGCGGTGAGCCTGGGCGGCACCGAGTCCCTCGCCTGCCACCCCGGCAGCACCACCCATTCAGGTGTCTCGGTCAACGAACGGGTAGCCATCGGCATCGATGAAGGCATGATCCGCCTTTCCATCGGCATCGAAGCCCCCAAGGATCTGATCGCCGACCTCGAACGGGCGCTGGAGGGCCTGGAAACCTGAGGCGCTAGAGCCGGATGGCTTCGTATACGAAGTCTGAATCCGGCTCTAAACTTTGAATTTAGAGCAAGATTCAGCTCCGAGGCGATTCCGCCTCGGACCATCTTGCTCTAGGGCGCGGCCCGCCCCGCCAAGGGGTGGCCGTCGCGCGACAGCAGGACGGCCAGCCAGCGGGTGCTTTCGAATTCGGCGGCGATGGCCATGACGGTGACGGTGAGGGGGGTCGAGAGCAGAACGCCGGGCGCGCCCAGGATCGCCCCCCAAAAACCGATCGAGATCAGCACCAGCAAAGGATCGATGTTGAGTTCGTCGCTCTGCAGCTTGGGCATCAGCACATTGTCGATGAGGAAGGCGGCGCCTCCCAGAACCGCCACCAGCAGCAGCGGGTGAACCAGGTCGTCGTACTGGGCCAGCGCCATCAGGCCGGGAAAGATCGCCCCGGCCACGGGTCCGACGATCGGCACGTAGGCGGCCAGGAAGACCAGGAAGGCGATGAACAGGCCGTCGCGGATTCCCATCGCCGCCATCAGCCCGAAGGCGACGGCGGCGATCATCAGGGCCTTGAGGGTTTGCAACCGCACATAGCGCTCCACCGCGTCGCGGACGCTGGAGCTCACCCGCCGCGCGCCGAGCCGGCGATTTTCGCTCGAATAGAGTCGTTCGAGCTTGCCGCCGAAGGTCACCCGCGACGCCAGCAGGAAGCCGAAATAGATGATCACCAGGACGCCGTAGGAGACCAGGCTTCGCGCCGTCCCGAACGCCCGCGCCAGCAGATGGGCCGGATCGACGCCGCTGAACATCTGCCGCAGGGTGATTGGCGCCGCCCCGACCATGGCCAGGCCTTGGGCCAGCAGAGCGTCGAGCTTGGGCGCCAGGCCATGAAGCTCCTCGGCGAAGGGCGGCGCCTCGAACGCCAGGAGGACGCCGATGGCGGCGAAGGCGGTGAGGATCGCCGCCCCGGCGGCGCCGCCCCTGACCCAGTCGGGCGCGCGGGGCAGGCGCCGCTGCATCACCCGCGAAAACGCGTCGATCAGGAGCATCAGGAAGGTCGCCACCACCAGGGGCGTCAGAATGGCCTGGAAGAACCGCGCCAGGGCCAGGGCGACCACCACCGCCATGAAGACGACCGCGTTGCGCTGGACGCCGAGGCTGGCCCGGGCCGATCCGCCGCCGTTCACGCCGGCGCCGACTGGTGCGAAACGGCGCGGGGGACGTGGTAGGTCTGGCGCCTACGAAAGTCGGGAGGTGAAAGGGTGATCGAGGCCGCCGTCATGGTCCTGCTGCAGATCTCGCCCGGGCATCCCGCCGCCCCCGATATTGGGAGCCAAGCGAGGGCCGAAGTCAACGAATTGAACGGCCGCCTTCTGGCTTCATCGAGCGCCACCCAGACTCTGCGGCGCTGGTGCGCCGACCATCGACTGGCGGCGCCGGCCGCGATCCGGGCGATCCGCGTTCGGGGGCGGGACGCGGCGCCGAGCCGCCGGGTGCTTGGGCTGTTGCGGGTGCGAGGCTCGGGCGAGGTGCGCTATCGCCGGGTCGAACTGGCCTGCGGCGCCCACATCCTCTCGCGGGCCGAAAACTGGTATGTCCCCGGCCGCCTCAGCGTCGAAATGAACCATCGATTGCAGACCACCCAGGCCCCGTTCGGCGCCGTCGTCTCGCCGCTGAGGTTTCACCGCCGGACGCTGGAAGTCCAAATGCCGCCGCTGGCCAGCGGCGATGTGGTGCTCCGCCATGTCGCGGTGCTGACGAACGCCGCCGGTGTCCCGTTCAGCGTGGTGGTGGAGCGCTATACCCGCGAGGTGCTGGCCGCGCCGGCCCCGGCGATCACGACGCCGGATCGGTGAAGGCGGGCGCCCGCTTCTGCAGATTGGCCATCACCGCCTCGACCTGGTTGGGACTGCCGATCAGGGCGATTTGCTCGTCGGTTTCCCGAATGAAGCCCGACGCCGGATCGGCGGTCACCGCCTGGTTCAAGAGCCGCTTGGCGGCGCGCACCGCGTCGGGATTCTTGCCGGCGATCTCCCGCGCCACCGCCAGGGCCTCGGCGCGCGGATCGGCGCACAGTCGGGTGGCGAAGCCCATGGCCAGCGCCTCCTCGCCGGAAAAGACGCGGCCGGTGTAGGTTAGTTCACGGACGATATCCTCGCGCACCAGATGGCGCATGAGCTGGGTGCCGGCCATGTCGGGCACGAGGCCCCACTTGATCTCCAGAACGGCCAGGCGGGCGTCGGGCGTCACGAAGCGCATGTCGGCGCCCAGGCAGAGCTGGAAACCGCCGCCGAAGGCCACCCCATGCACCGCCGCGATCACCGGCACGGGAACCTCCCGCCACACCCACACCGCGTACTGGGCGCGGTTGGCGATGCCGTGGGTGCGCGAGGCGAGGCCACCGTCGCGGGCCGCGTCGATCCGGCGCGAGTCGTCGGCCATCCGTCCGAAATTACCCATGTCCAGGCCGGCGCAGAAGGCCCTGCCTTCTCCCGACAGAACCACCGCGCGCAGGCCGCTCTCGCCTTTGAGCCGCTCGCCCGCGGCGATCAACGCCGCGAACATGGCGTCGTCCAGGGCGTTCATCTTGTCGGCCCGCGCCAGCCGGACATCGGCGACGCCGCCCTCGATAGTCACCGTAATGCGGTCGTTCATGTGGATGTCTCCAGAAATTTGTTTTTCCCCCGTTTAAATCTTGGATGCACACATCTCGCGGGTTTTGTAGCTACACCCGCGAGATGTGCGTTGCGGTCCAATGCTACATCTTGGAGACGCACGTCGGCAAATTTCCCTAAGCCAACCAGGGAGCTTTGCCTGTAGACGCCGTGACTATGGCGACGAGTGGGCCGGTTTGTGCAAAGTCACGGGCATATGCGGATCAATTTTTGTGCGTGAAAAAATATCTGATATTATACCCCAAAAACCAAGTAAACAGGCCTCACCCTGATCCGCGCCGGCGGAACATGTGAACGGAAACTTCGTCTCACAATAAATGACGTGACAGGTTCGTGATCCGGTTTTATCATTGAAAGATAAGCCAGGAATGCATCTTGAACAGACTTTTCCTACCGCTACCGGCAGGGCTTCCAATCTGGGCGGGATAATTATGGCAACTACTGACAACACTATAAGGACGGGTGAAGGCAACTTTGTCATTGTGATTTCTCCTAACAAGGGTGATTGTGTTCCACCCACCTTTCTTGTCTACTTCGCCTTGGCTAGCCAAGGCGGGAGGCGTGACCCATGTGTCCGGCACGAACCGTCACCTATGTCTCGGGTCGCTCAGATAGGCAAACTTTACCGCCTCGCCCCGCGGATCACCCCGACCGCAAGGGCGGCGAGGATGCCGCCGGCCAGGGCGAAGGGGAGGATCGACGGGGGAATGACATGGCCGCGCAGCCCGGCGGCGCAGAGGCCCACGGCCGCCAAGGCGGTAACGGTCAGCCAGAGGTCGGCGGCGAACATCTTGCCGACGGTCGCCGCGAGGGCGCGCAGAACGTCCATCAGGCGGCCCTCGGCGCGGTCTGGCGCACCGTCACGCCGAGCGCCGCCCCGGCGGCCAGATAGAGCGCGACCAGGCCCAGGATCGCCCAGTCGCCGCCCGGCCACGGCGCGCCCAGTCCCTCGCAGCACCAGAACACCCCAAAGCCGGTCAGCATTCCGCCGACCAGGAATTTCAGGCTGTTCTCGGGGATTTTCGCTAGCGGCTTGCGAACCGCCAGCCCCAGCCCCAGGACCGCCAGACAGGCGCCCGCCGCGCCGACCACGGCGGGGGCCAGCAGGCCCGGCCGCGCGCCTACCGCCAGGACGATGAACACCACTTCGGTCCCCTCCAGAAGGACCGCCTTGAAGGCCACCGTTCCGGCCAGCCAGTCGGCCGCCGTCTCGCGCGCTCCGGCCCGGTCGCGCAGCGCCCGCGTCTCGGCGGCGAAGGCCTGGTCCTCGTCGTGCAGGGCCAACACCCCGCCCGCCCTCAGGACCGCCTTGCGCAGCCAGCCCAGCCCGAACACCAGCAGCAGGACGCCCACCGCCAGTTGCAGCCCGTGCACCGGCACGCTCGCCAGCAGGGGGCCGAAGACGGCCACCACCGCCGCCAGCACGGCCAGGGCCGCCGCCGTTCCCAGGACCGCGGGGCGCGCCCCGCGCACCACGGCCACCGCCAGGACGATGGTGAACGCCTCCACCACCTCGACGGCCGAGGCGAGGAACGCGGCGCCGACGATCGGCGCGGCCTGGGCGAGATTGACCATGTCGCCTTTATCTATGCCCGGCGGCGCGCGGTGTGCAAAGCGCCGCCTTGCTCCTGGGCGCGCCAGACCGCATGATCGCATCGCTTTCCCCGCATCGAGGGTTTTTCGAATGACCAGACTTGCCGTCTCAGCCTGCCTCGTCTCCCTCGCCCTCTTGGCGGGCGCCCCAGCGGTGGGCGCCCCGGCCGCCGGCTCCTCCGGGCTGAAGGTGACGGCGCGCATCGCCGGCCCCGACGGCGGCTGGGACTACGCCAGCTTCGATCCGGCGCGGCGGCGCGTCTATGTGGCCCATGGCGCGAGCGTGATGGCGATCGACGCCGACACCGGCAAGGTCACGGCGACCTTCGCGGCCGGCAGCCATCTGCACGCCGTGGTCCCCGTCCCCGGTACCGATCTCATCGTCACCACCAACAGCGGCGACGACACCGCCCGCGTCCTCGCCGCCGCCGACGGCAGGCTGATCGCGTCCATTCCCACCGCCAAGGGCCCGGACGGAGCCGCCTACGATCCATCGACCGGCCTCGTCATGGTCATCGACGGTGACAGCGGCGAGGTGACCCTGGTCGATCCCAAGGCCGGCAAGGCGGTCGGGTCGATTCACGTCGGCGACGGCCTGGAATACCCCGCCGCCGACGGCAAGGGCCGCCTCTACGTCAACGTCGAGGACAAGAACGAGATCGCGGTGGTGGATATCGCGGCGCGCAAGGCCATAGCCCGCTATCCGCTCGGCGACTGCCACGGGCCCACCGGCCTCGCCCTGGTGGCGGGAAACCGCCTGATCTCGGCCTGCGCCAACGGCGTCGCCAAGATCGTGGACGCGCCTTCCGGCCGCGTGATCGCCACCCTGAAGATCGGCGCCGGGCCGGACGCGGTGCTCTACGACGAGATTCGCGGCCTCGCCTACATCCCCTCGGGCAGGACGGGCACGCTGGCGGTGATCGCCCTTTCCGGCAAGGATAACAACACCATCGTCGACACCGTCCCGACCCAGACCGGCGCCCGCACCGGCGCGGTCGATCCCAAGACCGGCAAGATCTACCTGCCCGCCGCCCAGTTCCTCCCCGCCGCCGCTGGCAAGCGGCCCGCGCCGAAGCCGGGGACGTTCGAGGTGTTGGTGTTGGGTAGGTAGGGGAGGGCGTCGCCGCCGGACGCGCGATGCAGGCGGCTTCCTTCCCCCCTTGCGGGGGAAGGTGGCGCGTGAGCGCCGGATGGGGGGTATCACTCCGGCGCTCGCGCGTTGACGCACCCCCACCCCCGACCCCTCCCCGCAAGGGGGAGGGGAGCATGAGGTCGCGATGTTCCTACCTGCGCCGCGACCGAGGGGCGTCGGGCCGTTCGCGAAATCCCTGAAGAATCTAAGCCGCCGCCTCCAGCCGGGCCATCTGGGCCTCGAACTCGCCGCGCCAGGCGGCGGCTTCGTCGTCGGGCAGCCAGCGGGTCATGTCCGGCACGATGGTTTTGTAGAGGCTGGCCTGACTGCGCTCCCAGGGCAGCGCATCCGCCGCCCGCGCCTGGCCGAGGATGCGCTCCAGGCGGGCGCGCACCTTGTCGGGATCGGGCCGATACGTCGCCCGTTCCGGCGCTTGCGCCCCGAAAAGGTCGGGCTGGTCCATGGCGCGAATCGGTTCCACGCCGCGATGATGGCGCGCTAGGAACGATCGGGGAAGGCCTGGCGATAGGCGACATCGATGGCGGCCATCTGCTCGATCGAGAAAGCAAGGCTGTCGGCCACCGCACCCACATGATCGATCTCGTCCAGTGACAGTTCCCGGCCCTTGCGGCTCTTGAGATACTTATCCAGCACCTGGTAGCCGCCGATGTGGAAATCCCACACCCCTTGCGGCACGGGCGCGAAGGACTGGGTCCTGTTGATCCAGATCGCCTGTTCGTCGGGCGAATAGCGCACCGTCTCGACGGTATGATCGCCCCCTCCGTGATAGGCGGCCAGGCCCCGCCGGGGCTGGTCGCGCAGAAGATGCGCCTGAACCAGCGCCCAGCCGAGGGCGGAAAGCGCCTCGAAGTCGGCGGCTGACTCAGGAAAAGGAATGCGGGGAAAGTCGGCGCGGAGGAAGTCGGCGTAGCGTTCGCGGTAGGTGGGAGCGTGCAGGACGGCGTAGATGTAGCCGAATATTTCCTCAGCCCCGAAGTGACGATCATAGCGAGTTTGGAGAAAGTCGTGAAATTCCGTTACCAGAAAATCCGCAGTCGATCCTCCAAAAAATATGGGAATTATCCCTTTGACATAATTCTCGCTAGGTGTAGTATGGCTTCAACGGAGCGAAGCCATGAGCGATTTTTCCAATCCGATCTTTCACGACGAAGCCCAAGCCCGCGAGTGGCTTGAGCGTCGCCTGTGGCCAGACGGCCCGATCTGCCCGCATTGCGGCGTGCTGGACCAAGCGACGCGCCTGAAGGGCAAGAGCACCCGCCCCGGCCTGTTCCAGTGCAACGCCTGCAAGAAGCCTTTCAGCGTGACCGTGGGGACGCTCTATGAGCGCTCGCATGTCCCGCTGAACAAATGGCTTGGCGCCACGCATCTTATGATGGCGTCGAAGAAGGGCATGAGCGCGCTTCAAATCAGCCGCATGATCGGCGTCACCTATAAAACCGCGTGGTTCATGTGCCATCGCATCCGCGAGTCGCTTCGCGAGACGGCCCCCGCGCCGTTGGGCGGGGTGAACAAGGTTGTCGAGATTGACGAAACCTATGTCGGCGGCAAGGAGAAGAACAAACACGCTTGGAAGCGCATCCCCGGATCGCAAGGCGGCGCGAACAAGGAAGCCGTGATCGCCTTGGTCGAGCGCGACGGCAAGGTGCGCTCGCACCATGTGGCGTCGGTGAACGCGAAGACGTTGAAGCCGATCCTTGCGGCTCAAATCGAAGCGGCGACGCACATCATGACAGATGAGGCCACGGTCTATCCGGCCGCCACCAAGGGCTTCGCGGGCCATAGCGCCGTCAATCACTCCATCGGCGAGTATGTTCGCGGCGGCGGCTTCATCCACACCAACACGGCGGAAGGTTATTTCGCGATCCTGAAACGCGGCATCGTGGGGACCTTCCACCACGTCTCGCCGCAACACCTGAAGCGTTACGTCGGCGAGTTTGATTTCCGCTACAATGAGCGCATCGCCCTTGGCGTCACGGACGCCGAACGCTTCACCAAGTCCATCGGCGGGATCGTCGGCAAGCGTCTGACCTATCGACTGGCGGGACCGAAGAAGCCCAAGGGCGCGCCTCGCTCCAAGCGTAAGGCGCCCTTCGTTCCGCTCCCCGATCCGCTTCAATTGGAGCTACCGTTTGAGGATGATGACGAAAGGGGCCGGGAATGACTCCCGGCCCCTCCCGTTCTATCCTGGGCGTCGCCAGACAACCCTAGGAAGGAAGAGACAATGGCTAAGGAATCTTCGGAAATAGCTCCGACCATGCTGGTGGTGGAGACCCTGTTTTCCTGCTTAGTTCGAACGCTAGATGAATCCGATCAAACGCTTGTTCCAAGGTTTCGGAAACAATTGGAGACGGTATATAGTCAGATGAGAGCGTGGGAGACGCCCCCGCGAGAAGCGATGGAGTCGATTGCTCGGACGGGGAGGATGCTTGAGAATAGGACATGACACCGGGCCTCAATTCGCGTAGATTGATCCACGCGATGCGCCAGCGTCCATATAGGCGTGGCGGGGCGGCAACCCCGCCCGTCACCATGCAGCGTAGTCCAAACTATCGCGGAACGCCATGAAGATCGCTCTTATCCTCGCCGCTGCATGTGTCGTCGCCCTGACGGGGTGCGGCAGGCCTTCGGACAATACCACGACCGCCGCTCCCATTGTGGCGGGGGGCGATCAGACTGACACCGCGCAGGGCGGCCCGGCATCCATCACGAAGACCAGTTCAGGCAATGCTAAATTTGACGCGGCCCATGATGCGGCAGTGAAGGCCCACCCCGGCGATGAGGCGGCCATCGACGCCGCCGATGACGCCGCCTTTTACACCTACATGCTCAAACCCTATGGACTCCCGCCACCGACGCCAGAGCAACACGCTAACCTTCAACGGATGCGAGCCCAAGCGCGAGCCGAAGGGGACGATTCCGAGTCTCGGACCATGGAAGGCCAGCCCTAGCCGCGCTCTTTTGCCGGTTCCTTCGTCGCCTTCGGTTTCGGCTTCGACTCCCGATGCTTCGGCGCCGTATGAAGGGCTGCATCAACGGCCCGCTCAAAGCGCCGCCAGGCGTCAGGTTCGGGAAGGGGCTTATTGGGCATGAGCACCGCCTTTGACACACGGCTGAAAACGATGGGCGCCTACAAGGTGGCGCTCGGCGATTTCATTATGACATGGAACCAAGCCGAAAACGCAATGAGGCGTCTGCTTTTGACGCTGTGCGGCCCCTCGCCGACCACGCGTATCCTTACCGCCGAATTGGGCACGCGCGGCCTTACCGACGGCCTGAACGCGATGGCAACCACCCTTAAAGGCGAGAGAAGGATCGCGGTGGAGACGGTCGTCAAACTCTACAATCGAATCCGAGAATATAGGAATTACTATGCCCATGGGATTAGCATCATCGCATGTCACCCCGACACCAACATCGCCATGGGAGTTGCCCACATGGCAATGGCCAAAGGTAAGCTGGCCGTCGCCCAAGATATAATCACGATTCAGCAGCTAGAGGCGACGACAGGATGGGCCAATTCGCTTCAAGATGCCGTGGGGAACATTCTTGACACTATCGACCCGCAGGAAGGATCACGAGCCCACCCGCCTCTGCCATCGCCAGAAACACTTCTTCTGCCTGATAGGTTGACGAAGACCCTTCGGTATCCGCTAGACGCTCCCGACCCGCCTCTATCATAGCGGGGGTTAGCTCGATTTCGTCGCGGTCGCGCATGTCCGTAACATTGGACTCCCCAGCGCAGATCGCAAGTGAAAAATTTCGTCGTCATAGTAGCGCCGGCCTGTCGCCTAAACACTACCACTGGTAGCAGTTATGTCAAAGGGATAATTCCCTTCATTTGGGCGAAACGGATGAACTTGACGTAGTCGTCCTGCAGCCACTTGCCCTGGGCGGGCTTGGAGAGTTCCGGAAATCCGTCGCGATAGGCGGCGATGGAGGCGGTGATCCAGGCGCCCTTGTTCTTCGAGTGCCCTGAATAGGGAGGGTTTCCGGTGATCACCAGGATCGGCTTCTGCTTCACATCCTGAGCGGCTTTGGATTCGGCCGACAGAGCCGGAACGAACATGTTCGGCTGTGGCTCGATCGGCTCCAGCGTGTTGGTGAGATAGACCCGCAGCCGCTCCTCACCGGTCAGCGGATGGCCCTGGTCACGCAGGTATTGCGACAGCTTCAGGTGGGCGATGGTGTAGGGGGCGATGAGGTATTCGAAGCCGAACATGTTGCCGAGGAGGTGATCGCGCACGATCAGGCCGGCGCGCCCCGACTCCGGCCCGCCGATGGTCTCGAACACTTTCTGAAAGGTCTCAAGCAGGAAGGTGCCGGTGCCGCAGGCGAAATCGAGCACCGTCACCCGCCTGGGATCGGCCAGTCCGTCCGGAATGCCGAAGCTGCCCTTGAGGATATCGTCCACGGCGCGGACGATGAAGTTCACGACCGGCGGCGGGGTGTAATAGACGCCCCGGCCCTTGCGCATGGCCGGGTCGTAGGCCTTGAGGAAGTCCTCGTAGAAATAGATGAACGGGTCGCGCTCGAAGAGGCGGTGCTCCTCCTCGTTCCCGGCGCGGACCTTGCGGCTGATAGCCTTGCGGGCGCGGAAGCTCAGGTCGTTGTGGATGGCGGCCAGGTCCACACCGTTGACGATGGAGAGGATTTCATCGATCACCCACCGGACGTCCCGATATTCCGCCTCGTTCATCTCCTCGAGAAAGCGCACCAGTTCCCGGATCAGGGTGAACGAATCGGGGATGAACCGCCGAACATTGGTGAGGGTGACGGTGTCCGCCTCGCCGGCGTTCAGCCGCGCCAGGAAGAGGCCATAGGCCAGCATCTGGGCGAAAGCGTCGGCGAATTCGGCGATCGTCAGTTCGTGGAAAATTTGCTGGCGGAAAACCTGATAGAGGGCGTGCAGGCGTCCCTCCTGGTGCTCCTTGGCCTGCCGGATCAGTTCGACGGTCAGGAAATCCCGCAGCATCCGCGCCCGGCTGGCCAGAGCTAGCGCGAGATCCTGGGCGCGGGAAATCCGCGCTGGCGTGGCCGACGCGAAGCCGCGCAGGAGAAGGCGAACCGCCTCCACCGCTTCCGGCCTCAGGCGCAGGCGGCGCGCCATCAGATCGTCGGAGTTGGCGAGGCGCTGGCGGATGACCTCGCCGCCCGGCTTGATCCAGCAGAACTCCAGATAGTCGGTGACGATGATGTTGTCGGATAGGGTCTGGTACTTCTTGATCTGGTCGGACTTCAGAACCTTGGAGAGGTTCTCGTCGATCGGTTTGACCTCGACATAGCCGGCGATCCGCCCCACCCTTGTCGCGGCGCGGCTCGTGCTGGACCCGGGCGCCGGCTTCCACGTCATCGACCAACGCCTGCAGCAAGGTTTCCAGGGCGCCTCGATCGGTATGCTCGGTTTTGTCGTCGATGGCGGTCGTGGCCAGCGCGCGAAAATAGGTCTCGAAATCGGCCGGCATGTCTCACCCCGTCGGGACCACCATGGCCCGGTTCGCCGGCCGATGGCAACGGAGGACGCCTACACCTCCGTCGCCGGTTCTTCCGCCGCCCGCCCAACCCCGCCGATCAACCGATAGAGCGCTGGCATCACCAGCAGGACTAGGGGTCCCTGGGCGATCAAGCCGATGACGATGGCGATGGCCAGGGGCTTTTGCATCGATGAGCCCAGCGCCAGGGGGGTGAGGGCGAGGATGGCGGCCAGGGTGGTCATGGCGATGGGGCGCAGGCGGTTGGCGCCGGCGTCCACGAGGGCCTGGCGCGGGGCCACGCCCTCGGCGATCAGGCCGTCGTATTCGGTGAAATAGAAGATCGCCACCTCGGTGACGATGCCGATCACCATGGTCAGGCCCATCAGGGCCATGATGTTGAGCTCCACCCCGGCGATCCACAGGCCCGCCGCCACCGCGCAGGCCGCCGCCAGCGGCATGGCCACGATCGCCCCGACGATGCGGAAGTTCTCGTAGAGAAGCAGCAGGAGGACGGTGACGATGCCGAGGGCCGCCACGAACACCGTCGCCAGGCCTTTGAACGCCGACTGCTGTTCGGCGTAGAGGCCGCCCATCTCGAAGCTTATCCCTGCCGGCAGGACGCCCGGGCCGCTCAGCAGGCGCTGGACATCCTTGGCCGCCCCGCCCAGGTCGCGCCCCACCACCCGGGCGGTGACCGGGACCATCCGCCGGCCACCCTCGCGTTCGATCTCCGCCTGGCCGATGAGCGTCTCCACCGTGGCGATGCGGGAAAGGTCGAAGATGTGCCCGTCCGCCGCCCGCAACGGTAGGCCGGCGATGTCGCCGACCCGCCCGCGCTGCGCCGGCGGTATCCACACCCGAACGTCGGTGAGAAGCGGCCCGGACTGCACCTGCGTCGCCACCGCGCCCCCCAGCAGGGCCCCGATCTGCTTGGACGCCTCGGCCGGGGCGATCCCCTCCAGCGCCGCCCGCGCCAGGTCGATGCGGACGTCGAGGGCGTCGCCGGCCACCACCACCCCGTCGCGCACTTCGGTGAGGCCGCGCACCCCGTCTACCTGTTTGGCGACCTGGACCGCCGTGGCCGCGAGCAGCGCCTGATCCTCGCCGAACAGCTTCACCTCGATGGGTTGAGGCACCGATGTGAGGTCGCCGATCAGATCCTCGATGAGCTGGGCGGTCTCGATATCGACGCCGGGGACCTGGGTTTGAACCCGGCCGCGCACGCCGTTCATGATCGTCTCGATCCCCCGGCGCGGCGGCTTTTTCAGGCGCACGAAGAAGTCGCCGACATTGGGTTCGGTGAGGGCGCCGCCCAGTTGGGCGCCGGTGCGCCGCGAATAGGTCACCACCTCCGGCGTGGCGCGCAGAATGGCCTCGATCTGGCGCACCAGGCGGTCGCTCTCGGTGAGGGAGGTGCCGGGCGGGGTGATGTAGTCCAGGATGAATCCCCCCTCGTCCATCTTCGGCATGAACCCGCTGGGCAGGGTCATGAAGGCGGCGACGCCGGCCACCGCCAGCGGAACCAGGACCGCGCCGGCGATCCACGGCGCCGCCGTCGTCCGCTCCAGAGCCCGGCGATAGGCGGCCGGCAGGCGCGAGGGGCGGCGTTCCCTGGGTTTCGCCCGGTGATAGAGCCGCTCCATGAGGATCGGCACCACCAGCCACGCGAGCAGGAAGGAGGCGGTCAGGGCCACCGCCATGGTCAGGGACAGGGCCTTGAAGAAGGCGCCGGTGACGCCGGTGAGGAAGGCCAGGGGCAGGAAGATCAGAATGGTCGCCGCCGACGAGCCGGCCAGGGGGCGAAAGAACTCCGCCGCCGCGGCGCGCATGGCCCCCAGCCGGTCGTCGCCGCCCTCGGCCACCCGCCGCTCCATATGCTCGATCATCACGATGGCGTCGTCGATGATCAGGCCGATGGCCGCCGCCATGCCGCCCAGGGTCATGATGTTGAAGCTTTGGCCCAGGGCCTTGAGCGCCAGGGTGGTCAGGGCGAGGACGATCGGCACCACGACCACGGCGGCCACTGTGACCCCGAGGTTGCGCAGGAAGAACAACAGCACCAGGGCGGCCAGGACGGCGCCGACGGCGATCGCCTCGGCCAGGCCCCGCGCCGAGGTCACGATCAGTTCGCTCTGGTCGTACCAGGCCGAGACATGGAGGCCGGGCGGCGCGTTGGCCCTGGCCTTGGCGAACACCGCCGCGATATCGCGGACGATGCGCACCGTGTCGCCGCTGGGCTGCTGATAGACCTGGACGCTCACCGCGCCCTGCCCATCGGCGGTCACCCGGATGAAGCTGGGGGCGCTGGTCAGGCGCACGGCGGCCACGTCACCCAGGCGCACGATCCCCCCGCCGGCGCTCTTGATGACCACCTTTTCGATGTCGGCGGCGCTGGCCAGGCGGCTGTCGGCGAGGGTGAGGAAGAGCTTGCCCCGATCCTCCAGCTTGCCGCTCGCCTCGAGCACATTGGCCGCGCCGAGGGCCTGTGTGACGTCGGCCAGGGTCAGGCCATAGGCGCGCAGGGCGGCTGGATCGGCTGTCACCTGGTATTCGCCCACCCCGCCGCCCAGGGAATCCACCCGCGCCACGCCTTTGACCGAGGTCAGGAGGGGCGTCAGGGTGAGGTCGGCGTAGCGCCTAAGGGCGATCGGGCCGATGCGGTCGGAGGTCAGGCTGTAGGCGGCGACCGGGAAGACCGTCGGGTCCATGCGCCGGACGGAGAAGGTCACGCCGGGCGGCAGGGTCCGGGACGCCTGGGCCAGGGCCGCCTGGGTGCGCTGCAGGGCCAGGTTCATGTCGGCGCCCCAGGCGAAGGCGACCCGCAGTTCCGCCGCCCCGCGGCTGGTGGTGGAGCGCAGGGAGGTCACCCCCGGAACCGCCCGCACCGCCAGTTCCAGCGGCCGGGTGACCACCGCCTCGGTCTGATCGATCGGCCGATCGCCCGCCTCGATGGCCACCGAGAGGCGCGGGAAGGAGATGTTGGGAAACAGGCCCACCGGCAGGCCGAGGCCCGCCAGGACGCCGGCGAGGAGGCCGATGGCCAGAACCGCCAGCAGCGAGCGCCGGTGACGGGCGAACAGGTCCGACGCCTTCATCTCGGGCGGACCCGCACCGCCAGGCCGTCCTGAAGCTGATAGGCGCCCTGGACCGCCACCGCCTCGCCGGCGGCGAGCTGGCCGGCGACTTCCAGGTCGTCGCCCTGGGTCTCGCCCGGCGTCACCTTCACCTGGCGCGCTTTGCCGCCGCGAACCACGAAGAGGTGCGCGCCGGCTTCGTCGTAGACCACCGCGGCGCTAGGAACGAGCAGGCCGGTGTGGCTGGCCACGGTGATCACGCCCTCCACCGCCGCTCCGAGGGCCGGCGCGGCGCCTGGAACCGGGGCGGTGACCGTCACCAGGCGGGTGGCCGGATCCACCTGCCGGCCGACCACCGCCAGCCGGCTGAGGATTTTACGGGTGGGGTCGAAGGCCGAGGCGATGACCACGCTCTGACCGGCCGCCAGGGCGCCGGCATGGGTCGGCTCGACGCCGAGCTGGGCGATCAGGCCGCCGTTGGCGATCAGCGTCATCAGCGGCGCGTCGGCGGCCACGTGCTCCCCCAGAGCCGCCGGCACGGCCCCGATCACGCCGGCGCCGCTCGCCCGGAGGGTTTGGCGGCCGGCGCCCGCGCCGGCGGCGATCTGCGCGGCGACACCGGCCTTGGCGTCGGCCACGGCCTTGCGCGCCGCCCCCAACTGATCGTTGGCCGCCAGGTGCTGGTCGTAGAGTCTTTGCACGCGGGCCAGATCGCGCTCGGCGAAGCCCGCGGCGTCGGTGGCCTGGCGAAAGGCCAGATCGGTGGCCGGCGTGTTGGCCAGGACGATCAGCGGCGCTCCCGCCGCCACCGGCTGGCCCGGGGCCGCCAGCACCTGCTCGACGATCACCGCGCGCGGCGCCGCCAGGGTCCGGCTCGCCGCCGGAGAGCCGGCGATCACCCCATAGGCGCTGACGGTTTCGGCGATCTGGCCCTGACGGATCGGCGCGACGGAGACCAGGGCCGCCGGCGCCGGCGCGTCGGCCGCCGTCGCCGACTTATGAAGGGCGCGCCAGGCGATCAGGCCAATCAGGACGAGGACGGCGACCGCGACCGCGATCCGCCATGGTTTGAACCGTCTCATGGGCTGGCGCCTTGATCGGAGGGGAGGAAGAGAACGGTGTCCAGAGCGATGTCGGCCAGCGCCAGGGCCAGCCTCTCGTCCAGCACCGCCACGCGCGCCTTCAGCGCCGATTGCTCGAGGGCCAGCAAGGCGGCGCTGTCGATGTCGCCGCGGGCGGCGGCGGCGGCGGCGGTGTCGGCCGCGGCTGTCAGTTCGGGAACCTCGGCCTCGAGCCGGGCGAGGGTGGCCCGCCCGCCCGCGCGGTCGCGCCGCGCGGCGGCCACGTCGGCGACGCTCTGGTCGAGACGGGCCTGGTACTCCGCCCTGAGCCGCTCGCGGGTCGCCGACTGGACGGCGATCTCGCCGCGCCCGCGGTTGAAGATCGGGATCGTCAGGATCCCCGAAACGCCGTTGCTGACGATGGCCGTGTTGTCGCTCTGATGACTGAAGCCAATGTTGATCAGGGGAAACTGCATCAGGATGGCCTTGCGCAGGTTGGCGTCCTGGGCGCGGTAGCCGGCCTGCAGCGCCAGCAGGTCCGGCCGCCGTTCTGGTAGGGCGGCCAAGGCGGCGTCGAGGGCGGCGGCGCTCGGCTCCGCCGGCGCGCGATCCGCGACAAGCGCCAGCGTCACCGTCGGCGCCAGGCCGATGAGGACGTTGAGGTCGCCCCGCGCCTTGGCCGCGTCGTGCAGGGCGGTGGCCAGCTGGGCGTCGGCGTCCAGTTTCACCGCCAGGTCGGCGCTGGTGGTGGTCGCGGTTACGTCGTGGGTTTCGAGGGCGCGCCGCGACTGGGCGTAGCGCGCGTCCAGCCCCGCCGCGATCACCCGCAGGACCCGCGCCTTGGCTTCGGCGGCCAGGATGGTGACGGCCAGTTGCCGCGCCTGCTGGGCGGCGCTCCACTCGGCCCACAGGAGGTCCAGGTTCGCCTGGCCGGCCGAGGCGCGCGCCGCCTTCAGGGCGCTCGAATGGGTGATCAGGGTGACCAGATCGAGATTGGGATTGAGATTGTAGGCCGTGGTGGCGCCGGCGCCCGGGACCGGGACGTCCAAAGTGAAGGTGAGCTGCGGATCGGGCAGCAGGCCGGCCGAGAAAGCCTGGGCGGCGGCCACCTTGGCCAGAGCCCGTTTGGCCGCGAGGTCGGGGCTGTTGAGAACGGCCAATATGGCGACGTCGGTGGGGTCGAGCCCGTGGGCGGGATCGAAGCGATGGGCCTTGAGCGGTCCCAGCCGGAGCCGGGAGACATCGACGCTCAGCCGCGCCGCACTGGGCGCGAGATCGGGACCGGCCGGAAGCGGGTGGTCCTTGTAGGTGGCGCAGGCGCAAAGCCAGCCGCTCAGCAGGATCGGGAAGAGAGGCGGCGGAACGGTTCGGGGTCGCATCGTCAAATCCCGCCGCTCCGCTGGCGTCGAACATGCCTCTTAGCGTACCGCGAGTGACCGGCGAATGACCGAAAGGTTGGAAAACGCCAATGTCCCGTCGCCATCATGCGGGATTCCGCGGAAAAGTGACCCGGGCTTCCAGGCCCGGAGCGGAGTCGTGCAGACTAGCGTCGCCTCCGTGCAGCCTGGCCACCGCGGCGACCAAAGCCAGGCCCAGGCCGCTTCCCGGCGTGGACCGGCTCGCTTCCAGGCGATGGAAGCGATCGAACAGACGCGCGCGCTCGGACGCCGGAACGCCGGGCCCGTTGTCGATGACCGAGAGCACGGCGGCGCCGTTTGTCCGCCGGCAGCGAACCACGACCTCGGCGCCCGTCCCCGCGTGGCGAAGGGCGTTTTCGACCATGTTGACCAGCATCTGGGTCAACAGTTCCGGATCGCCGTCCATGACCAGCGGGCTTTCGTCCCCGAGCGTCAGCGATCCGCCGGCGTCTTCCGCCGACGGCGCGAACGCCTCGACGACGGTTCGAGCCAGGCCGGTCAGGTCGATGGAGCGGAACGCCGCCCGCCGCGCCCCC
>JBBRPN010000007.1:0-62188 GCA_038227925.1 Caulobacterales bacterium
AAAGGGCGCATGGCCTCGCGGATGCGGTGCGCCAGAAACCATGCCGTCTTGTAGGTCAGGCCCAACATGCGATGCAGTTGGTGAGCCGAGACGCCCTTCTTGCTGGCGGCCATCAGGTGGAAGCCCAGAACCCATTTGGCGAGGGGGATATGCGAGCGCTCCATCACCGAACCGACTTGGACCGTGAAATGGCCGCGACAGGCGTTGCATTGGAACAAGCCGGGGCGATGCGAGCCGCCTTCAAGGCGCGTGATATTTTCCGTGAGCGCGCCGCAATGCGGGCACGTCGGGCCGTTCGGCCAGCGGATCGCTTCAAGGTGAGCGCGGGCGGCGTCTTCGTCATGAAAGATGGGGTTCGTCAGGTCGGTCATCGGTATCTCCAATGACCTAATTATGCGCCTAGAGCGCGGCTATGTCAAAGGGATAATTCCCAAATTTAACACCCAAGCCGCTCTCAAACAAAGGCGCCCATAAGTCACCGGCTTGTTGTCCTTGGGTGACGTTGTTTGTCATCACAAAGGTGAAGACGCATTTGTCGACTTTGCTGACGTAAGTTTGTGCCTGAGCGATCCACCCCGTTACATAGTCGGTCGTCTTTGCAAGATCGGGGTGGTTCTTCCACGCCAACAATAGATCGTTCTTTTGCTCGTCAGTTTGCCACTTGCTGCCCCGATAAGGCGGGTTCCCGCAGATATAGGTCTCCGGCTCGCCCGCCGGGTCGTCGGCGTCGCCGTCGAGCAACAAGCGGCCTGTAGGACCGCCGAGGTCGCGCTCCTCGACCACCGCGTGGGCCGCGGGCGGACAAACCTCCAGCCAGTTCATCCGCAGCGCATTGCCGATGTGGATCTGGCCGGTCTGGTGCAGGGGCAGGACGTGCAGCTTGGCCTCGCGCTGGCTGATCAGGCGCACGTCGCTCTGGAATTCGGCGATCAGGAGGGCGAGGCGTGCGATCTCGGCGGCGAAGCTCTTGATCTCTATGCCGAAGAAGTTGTCGAGCTTGATCCGCGACCGGGGATTATCGTCGATGCGGCGGACGATCTGAGCCTCGATCTCGCGCATCTCCTTGTAGGCGATGACCAGGAAGTTGCCCGACCCGCAGGCCGGATCGAAGACGCGGATGGCGGCCAGGCGGCGGCGCAGATTCTTCAGCTTGCGGACGTTATCCCCCGCCGCCTCGAGCTGCTCGCGCAGGTTGTCGAGGAACAGGGGGTTCAGAACCTTCAGGATATTGGGCACGGACGTGTAGTGCATGCCCAGCTCGCCGCGCTCGTCGTCGTCGGCGACCGCCTGGATCATCGAGCCGAAGATGTCCGGATTGATCTCCTTCCAGTCCAGTTCGCCCGCCTTGTGCAGATAGGCCCGCGCGGCGCGGGAAAAGCGCGGGCAATCGGTGTTTCCGCCGTAGAGGCCGCCGTTCACATAGGGAAAGGCGGTGGCCCAGCGCGGCAGGCCGGCGGCGCCGCGCTCGGCCTGCGGCGTGTTCATGGCCCGGAACAGTTCGCCGATCACCTGGTGGGTGTTGGCCGACTGGGCCTCGCTCATCCGCTCGACCGGCTCGGTGAACATCCGGTCGGGGAAAATGCCGGTGTCCTCGGCGAAGAAACAGAAGATCAGCCGGGCCATGAACTGGTTGAGATCGTGGCGCCGGGCGGCGGTGTCCCAGTCGGGATTGTCTTTCAACAGCTCGGTGTAGAGGCGGTTGAGGCGACCGGTGGCCTTGATGTCGATGGGGTTGTTCTTGATCTGGCCGACGGTGGAGATGCCGGCGAGCGGCAGGAAAAACCCGAAATGGTCGGCCCACTTCGGATAGGGGCAGGCGATGGGCGGCTCGTTGGAGGTCAGGTCCTCCGCCTCAAGCATCTCCCCGTCGGTGGCCAGGATGAACTTGACCTTGGCGGCGGCGGTCCTGGGGCTGGCGCGCAGGGCGGCGAGGGTGTCGCCCAGGGCGCCGGGCGCGCGGACGGCGAGGTGAATGTTGTTGCGCTGGAGGACGCCGCCTTCGATGTCAGAGGCGTTGGCGGAACCGGCGCGCAGGCGGCGCACGGTGGTTTCCTTGTTGCCGAAGGCGGTCAGGAAGGCGAACGGGAACTCGGCGGCGTCGAACGGCTGGGCCGCCAGCGCGGACGCCGCCTCCTCGATCTCAACCGCGTTCATCGGTTCATACCGCCTTGCCCCGCCCTGTCATCAGTCATACGCCGAGGCGCGGCAAGGGGCAGGGGCTGACGGTGTGGCGGTCCTGCTTCTCTTAGGGCGGGTGATTTTTTAGGGGTCTTCCTGTCACCGGCGCACGTCGGCGCACATGGCCCTGGCTCCCCGGGCAGGACTCGAACCTGCGACCCGCCGGTTAACAGCCGGCTGCTCTACCAACTGAGCTACCGAGGATCAGGCCACCGCCTTGAAGGAGGCGGCTAATACGCTGGGGCGAAGGCGCGTGCAAGGCGGCCCCATGGCGGCCGCCAGCGGCGTCGAAACGTCGCATGACAGGCGCGCGCGGCGGAGTCATAGTGGCGCTCGAGCAAGATGGTCCGAGGCGGAATCGCCTCGGAGCTGAATCTTGCTCTCGATTTATAGTGTAGAGCCGGATTCAGGCTTCGTATACGAAGCCATCCGGCTCTAAAGGGATCGTGGGGAGGGTTGAAACCATGACGATCAGGCGACTGAATCTCATCGGCGTTTGTGTGCTCCTGGCCAGCGCCGTCCCGATCGGGCCGGCGGCGGCTTCGGGCATGGGCATGGGCGGCGGCGGCCAGATGCCCAGCAACTCGCCGAGCATGCCGGAGGGCCCGCAGTACAACGCGGCGGACGAGGCGCGCAGCGGGGCGGCGGCTCTTCAGGCCGGCAAGTACAAGGACGCGGCCCGGTACTTCGAGCACGTCACCGAGGCCGCGCCCAAGGTGGCCGTGGGCTGGTACCTGCTGGGAATGGCCAAGGCCGCCGGCGGCGACGACAAGGGCGCGGCCAAGGCCTATGAGAAGTCGGTCAAGCTCGACCCGGATCGCATCGACGCCCATCGCGACTACGCCGTCAGCCTGGCCAAGCTGAAACAGGCCGACAAGGCCGGCGCGCAACTCGATATGCTCAAGAGCCGGGCGGCGTCCTGCGGCGACACCTGCCCGCAGGCCGCCGATCTCAAGGCCGCCGTCGCGGCGGTTCAGCAGGCCATGACTCCGGCCCAGGCCGCCGCGCCGGCCGGCCCCGCCGCGTCGCTCGATGCGCCGACCAACCTGATGTTCGCCTCCAGCCAAGCCGGCGACCTGGCCTATATGCGGGCGGTGAGCCTGATCAACGAGCGGCGCTACGGCGAAGCGGTCGCCTCCCTGGACAAGGCCGAGGCGGCGTTCGGGCCGCACCCGGACATCCTCACCTACAAGGGCTACGCCTGGCGCAAGCTCGGCCGGCTCGACAAGGCGGAGTCCTACTACCGGCAGGCCCTGGCGCTGGCCCCGGGCCATCGCGGCGCCACTGAATACTACGGCGAACTGAAGGTGATTCGCGGCGACATAGCCGGCGCGCGGACGATGCTCGCCAGGCTGGACGCCCAGTGCGCCTTCGGCTGCGCCGAAGCCGAGGATCTGCGGCGTTGGATCGAGCGCGGCGGCGATCCGGCCTCCTGATCGCCGGGGCGGCCGTGGCGCTCGGCGCCGCCGCCGTTCCCGCCCCGCCGCCGTTGAAGGCCATGCGCTGGCTGGCGCCGGGGGCGGACGCCGCGCGGCTGTTGACCCGCCGCCCGGTCGAGTGTCTGAGAACGCCGGCCGGTCGTGATGAGATCTACCGGGTGGAACTGGGCCGGGCCGCCTTCCGCTCTCCCCTGTTGCTGGGCGGCCAGGCGGCGCGGGCCGGCTTGGCCTGCGAGACCTGCCACCAGAATGGCCGGACCAACGCCAATTTCGATTTCCCCGGCTTGTCGGGAAGGCCCGGAACGGCGGACGTCACCTCGTCCATGATGAGCACCCATCGCGGCAACGACATTTTCGATCCCGTCCCGATTCCCGATCTCGGCGGGCCCAAGGTGGCCCTGAAGATTTCGCAGGCGCGCCGGCCGCCAGCGCTGGAACATTTCATCCATGGCCTGATCACCGAGGAATTCGACGGTCCAGAGCCGCCGCCCGCCGTCCTGGCCGGCCTGGCCGCCTATGTGCGCGCCTTGACCCCGGCCGCCTGCCCCGGCGCGACCAGCGAGCCGCTGCGCGTGGAAAGCGCCATCGCCGACGCGCGCCGCGCCGCCCGCGCCGCCCTTTCCGCCCTGGCCCATGGAGACCCTCCGGCGGCCGTGGTCATGGTCGAAGCCGCCCGCGCCCAGTTGGGGGCGATCGCCGAGCGCTACGGTGACCCCGATCTGGCCACCACCCGCCAGAGACTCGCCGTCGCCGACCTGGATCTGGCCGCGACCCTGGCCGCCATCCGCCGCCATGACCGCGGAGCGCCCGATCGCCTGATCGCCTGGCTGGCTCGATCCGAGGCCTGGGCCGCCGCGCTGCGCCGCCAGGAAGGCCGATCGTTCTACAGCCCCGCCACGCTGGCGCGGGCGGCGCCGATATCGCTTTCGGGAACGCCGCCTTCGGCCACGCCGGGCGAGAGTCGCGGCCGGCCTTCCACGCCCCTGGAAAGCGGCACTTGAATCTCGCAGGCCATGCCGGCCGGCGTCCAGTCGAATCGGATGTCGCCGGCCGCCTGGGCGACGGCGGCGCGAACGACCTTGGTTCCGACGCCGGCGCTCGCCGGCGCCGCCGCCGGCGGCCCGTCGGTTTCGGCCCATCTGAGCGCCAGCCGATCGGGCGCGACGGTTCGCCAATCGACACATACGCGCCCGGCCGGCGAGGACAGGGCGCCATGCTTGGCGGCGTTGGTGGCCAGCTCGTGCAGGATCATGGCCAGGCATTGGGCGACGGCCGGAGACAGCGGCGTCGGATCGCCGTCGATCCGGACTCGGGGCTGGTCGCCGCCCAGATAGGGTTTGAGTTCCTCGCCGACCAGGCGATGCAGGTCCGCTCCGGTCCACCGGGATTGGGCGAGGAGGTTGTGGGCGTGGGCCAAGGCGTCGATCCGCCCCTCCATGACGCGCCTGAACTCCTCGACCGTCGAGGCCTGCGTCAGGCGAAGGGCGGCTTGGACGACGGCGAGAATATTGTTGGCGCGATGATTGACCTCGTTGGCCAGCAGCATCTGCCGTTCCTCGGCCTGCTTGCGGTGGGTGATGTCCACCAACATGTTCACCGCTCCGACCAGCGCGCCGGTCTCGTCTCGCAACGGGGTGGGGTAGGGGACGAACCATACGCGGCTGCCGTCGGGGCGTTCGGCGATGGCCTCTTCGCCGCGCACCGCCCGACCCTCTTTCAGGGCCACGGCCATGGGGCATTGATCGTGAGGCAGGGGCGACCCGTCGGGCTTGAAGAGCCGCCAGGTGACGCACCATTCGTCCGTTCCAAGCACCGGTCGCCGACCGGCCAGGGCCACCGCGGCGTCATTGTAGAAGGTGATCCGGCCGGCGGCGTCGGTGGTGTAGATCGCGGCGGGAAGGGCGTTGAGGAGTTCGCGATACCGCGCCTCACGATCATGGAAGCGGGCTTCGGCCGCCTCCAGATGCGTCACATTGCCGAATCGGGGCTCGGAGGGGGAATCGGGGCCGGCCTCGACAGCCGACTGCTCCGTTGTCGATCCCATGACGCCGCTACCCTTGCCAAATGGCCATCAGCCGGCGGGGAACCGTAACGCTAACGAACTCTTGGCGTCAAAGACCGGGACGAACCATCCACGCAACGCGCGGGACTTTCGACGGTTCCCCCGGCGGGTGGGCTGCCCTCAATAGGGTTCCGGTGGGGGATAGTAGTATGGTTCCGGCGGCCCATAGTATCTCGCGCCCGCCCCGCCGTCGCGCGAATAGGCCGCCTCGTTTTCCGCGGCGTACCGGTCCTCGGGATAAGGCCCGGCGTCCTGGCGATCGCCGACTTCAACATAACGAGGCCCGGCCGCCGCATACCCGGAATAGTCCGCCGCGCCGATGTCGGGCGGGCCCTGCTCGGCGTCCCTGGAACCGTCCGGCCGATCCGACCGCCTCCAGCCGCCGCCGTCGGCTCTCGATCTCGCCGAAACCCCTTTGAACGAGAGGGGGGTGTGGCGTATCGTTCATGGCGTAGGCGGCGGGCGGCGGAGCGTCGGGGGGATAGACGGCGGCCGGCGCCGCGGCCGGGGCGGAAATGGCGACCCGCGGGCCCGCGGACGCGAGACCATCGGCGACCGCCTGCCCCTTGGCGTAAGCGTCGTCCAGCGGAACCAACGCCAGTCTGGCCGCGCCGCCGCCCGCCATGAGTGAAATAACCGCTCCGGCGGCAAGAAAGGAGATCTCGAGCGGCTTCACGGTTGGTGTCCTTGGGCCTGTCCCTGGAATGCACAAACGCCCGGATGGCCGATCGGATGCAAGGGGCGCGCGGGCGCTGGTTCCGCGCCGACCCGGAACTGGCCCCGCGGCGACACGTTGCCATCGAGGACGCCCAACCCTGGAGGGAATATCCATGTCAGACATCGACCCCGTCACGGGCGTGACGGAAGTTCGCACGACCTACGATCCGGTGACGGCCACGACGACGGAGGTGCGCCGGGAGGTCCGATCCGGCGGGGGCCGCGTCGGCTGGTGGTTGGCCGCGATGGTGGCGGTGGTCGCCATTCTCGCCGGCGCCTATCTGCTTCATGAGCGCGCCGCCCCGCCCGCCGCCGACCCCGGGGTCGCCGCCGCGACCGCCCAGGGAAGCGCCGAACAGGCCGCCGCGGATGCGCAAAACGCCGCCGCGACCGCCCAGGCCAACGCTCAGGCTTCCATGCAATCGACGCAGGCCGCCATCCAGCAATCGGCCCAGACCGCCGTCCAGAGCGACGCCGCCCGCGCCGCCGCCGACCGGGCGGCGGCGGAATCGGCCGCCACCCGCGCTGCCGCCAACGCCGACCGCGCGAACCGTCCGCCCGCCGACGCCTCGCCGGACAACGGCCCGCCGGAGCAGTAGCTGGTCGAACCAAATCGAAGGAAAGCCGTGGAGGCCTGGCCGAGAATCGAACTCGGGTGCGCGGATTTGCAGTATGGCAGATCAATAGTCTGTGACCGTCTGTAGCACGCCCAGGCGCGATCAAAAGTCAGCGCGATCAACTGGATAGCCCGAGCTGGCTTGTCCGTTTAGTTCTGGAACGTGCCGCCGAGGTCTATGACCGAGTTTCACCGGAATTACACAGGCGCCCACCTGGAACATTTCGCGAACGAAGGTCTTGCGGCGCCGGTGCTAGGCGGTCCAGAGTTCCGCCGCGCCGTTTCGCCGCTCAGGGTTTCCCCATGGTCCAGGTTCGCCGCACCGGCATCCCCAGCCCCAAGGCCGCGTTCGACGAGCTGCGACCGCTCCGCGAGCGCCTGATCAGGATGCAGCAGGCCTACCGCCCCTTCGGCCCGGATTATTTGGTTCTGTCCGCCGTCACCAAGGCCCTGGACACGGCGGCCTATCACTTCACCAGCGAGCCGGACTTCTTCGCCACGAAGCCCGAACAGTCGAATTACGGCGGACGGGATACGACGGGCGGATAGCCTTGGCGGCCGGGCGGCGCTGGACCGTTCCTTTCCAGGTCCGCTAGAATTTGCACACCGCACCGAAGGGGGGAACCGTCCGGCCGTCGGGTCCGTTCATGGGGCTCTAAAACACGAACCAATGAGGGTGAAGATGAGCCAAAATCGGATCGACGGCGCGGCCAAGAAAGCCGCTGGGGCCGTCAAGGAAGCCGCCGGCAAGGTCACCGGCAACACCAATCTGCAAGCCAAGGGCGCGGCGGAGAAGGCCGCCGGAACCGTCCAGAACAAGGTCGGCAAAGCCCAGGACAAAGTCGGGAACGCCATCAAACGTTGATGGGCGCGGGGGGGGCGGCCTCCCTGAAACCACTCCGAGCTTTAGCCGGGTCGATCTGGCCCTTGCCGGACTGCGGCGGTTAGGCGAGGGTGGCGGACCATCTGGGGGGAAACCACCATGCGCGTTCTGATTCTAGCCGCCGTCGCGGCCTTGGCCTTCGGCTCCGCCGCCAATGCGGCGCCGTGCCGCGATCCCACCACCCACAAGTTCGTCAAGTGCCCGCCCGCCGTGACCACGCCGGCCGTGGCGACGGCAGCACCCACCCCGGCCATGAAGCGGGCTCCGGCGAGCCGTGCGGCGGCTCCGATGACGGCAATGGCCGGCCATCACCCGAACTGCAAGAAGGGGAAAGCCTGCGGCAATAGCTGCATCGCCATGTCCAAGGTCTGCCACAAGCCGGCGTAGTAGCCCCGCTCCGTGTCTGCCCATGCGGGGTGGTGCGCCTTAGGCAGTCCGCCCCATCGCCTTCGCCAGGTGGAGCACCACCTGTTCCGCAGGGAGCGGTTTAGGGCAGATCGCTAGCTCGCCGTATCGGTCCGCCAGTTCACTCGGCACGTTGGACGCCGTGTGAAACACCACTGCCCGGCCTCGATCGAGCAATGCGCTCGCCAGCGGCGCCACGTCGCGATCGGCAAGATGGACATCGAGAATCGCGGCATGCACATCGTCGTGCGCCAGGTAGGTCAGGCCATCCTTCACGGTGGCGAAGGGCCCTATGACCGTGCCGTGGGCGACCTCCACTGAATGGGCCAGATCGTAAGCAATAAGCGCTTCGTCCTCGGCGATGAGAACGCGGCAATCGTTGAGCATTTTGTCCCGTCCCGGACTAAGCTCCCCACCAGGGAACCGTTCGCTAGGATGCTGGTTCCAAGCGCCGCTATGGGACGGCGTTGTTAGGGGGTGGCCTCGTCGCCGCCGTTATCGGCGATCGTGTCGCGCAGGAGGTTCACAACCTCGGCATAGCGATACGGCTTCGCGACGAAGCGGGCGTTCGGGACGCCCTTTTTGTCGAGAACTTCGCCTTCCGATCCAGAGGTGTAGAGAACGGCGATCTGCGGATTGCGCCGCCGCGCCTCGCGCGCCACGTCGAAACCAGACAAGTCCGCCTTCAAATCCAGATCGACCATAAGCGCCACCACCGGTTCTCCGCCTTCATTGACGCGGCCGATCGCTTCGGTGGCGGATGCCGTCTGGATCACGCGGAAGCCCTCGGATTCCAGAAGTTCCGCAGTGGATAGCAGGATGAGCGCCTCGTCCTCCACCAGCAGGATCAGCGGGCCTTGGGTCATAGCGAGCCCCCGTCTTTTGCGCGAACAACCTTAACCGCGCCGCCGCCGGCCGAGTCAACCGCCATGTTCGGCCATCGACTCCATTGGCGGCCTCGCCATAGTCTCCTGCCCATGTGCAACCGCTACGGCTACCTCGCCCCGATCTCCCGCCTGGTCGATGAGTTCAGCCAGGTCCGCATCCCGCTTGTCTTCAAGGACGGGGCGATTCCGAACATCGAACCTCGTGAGCATATCCGGCCGACCAACATCGCGCCGATCATCCGTCCACTCGATCCCGCCGACCCCTTCGTCGGCGTCGAGCTGGTCGATGCGCGGTGGTGGCTTGTGCCCTGGTTCCACAAGAAGGGCGTGAAGGACTGGAGGCCCATGTGCACCAACGCCAGGGCCGAAACCATCGCCACCACCGCGACCTTCCGCGAGGCGTTCCGCCGCCGACGCTGCCTTGTCCCCGCAACTCACTTTTTCGAATGGACCGGACCCAAGGGTGACAAGACCATGTGGCGCTTCACCAAGGCCAATTCGGAGATATTCTGCTTCCCTGGGCTTTGGGATGTCGCGGAAACGACCGATGGCCGAGTCGAGAGTTTCACGATTGTGACGACCGCGCCGGGACCAGACTGCGAACCCTATCACAATCGCCAACCGGTGGTGCTGGAGCCCGATCAGTGGGCGACCTGGCTTGATCTGACGGCCGACCCCGCGCCGTGCCTGAGGACTGGGCTGGAGGGCGTGATCGCCGTCGAGCGGGCGACCGAGGCCATGACGCCGGAGGCCGCCGCGTGATCATCGGTGTCCGATCCGTCCTGATCTGCGAGAGGGTCGAGCAGGACGACGCCGGTAGGGCGAACTATTTCGGGATCTGCGGCGCTTCAATCATGGCCGAGAGCAATCCCGGCTTCCTGCATATCTGGGCGGCGCTACACGTCGAGGTGGATCGCAAAGCGACGCAAGGCCATGTGAGGGTCGAGGCCGCCGACTATTCGCAGATATTCCCGTTCGACCTTCCGGCCGGTTGGTGGCTCGCCGGGATGGCCTTCCCGCTCATCGTCCCCGTGTTGCGGGAGGGACCCCTAACAGTCGCGGTGTTCGATGAGGGACGGAAAGGCAAGCCGTTCCGCTTCAGGTGGAACATCGAGATCAGCCCCGACGCCAAGGTTCTCGACGAGGCGGCGGGCCGGGACTTCGTCGAGGCCGGGAAAAAGGCCGGGGAAATCATCGCCGACAATCTCGCCGTGCAAGGGAAGACCAAGTATTGAGGGGCGTGTCGGCATGAGCGCCGCGACTGTCTGGATCGCGCTGGGCGGCTACTACGCGGCGGCGATGACCTATTTCTTCGCGGTCGGGTGGCTCTATCCCAAGGGCAACGGCGCGGTGATCATGTGCGCAGGTCCACGATCATGACGATCCGGTCGTCGGCGGAGTTGTTCACCACGCTGTGGAGCGCCTGGTTGTCGAACCACCAGACCTCGCCGGTCTTCATGTTCACCGCCTCCCCGCCGGCGTTGAACAACGCGCCAGGGAGGCTTTGCAGGGCGACATGGAAGCGGCTGTAGTAGGTAGCCGGCGCGCCGCCATCGACGTGCGGCGTGATCTGCTTGCCGGGGGCCAGGCGGGTGATGATTACCCTGCCCAGGCGGACGGCTTCGACGCGGCGCATGAGATCGAAGACGATGGGCCGAACCTGCGGGATGACGGACCAGGCCCGGTAGGGGATCACGTCCTTGTCGTCCGCCACCGCTTCAATGGCCGCCGGGTTCACGTCGTTGAACCACACCCAGATATCCGACGCCTGGGCGTGGGCGGTCTGCGGATGCCGGGTGCGAAGGGTGTGCTCATCCCATAAGTCGGGATGCTGGGCGATGGCCGCGACGACGGGCAGGACATCGACCCGCTCGGCCATGCGGACGAAGTTTCTCACGGCTCGATCCGAGCGGCGCAAGCAGGGTCAAGGGGCGAAACGACCATGGCCCATGGATTGCCACATGCAATCCGAGGGCGTTAATTTGCGACAAATTCGGGAGGGGTGAACATGAGGGCTCTGGCGATCGGTCTATTGGCCTTGGCGCTGGCCGGGTGTTCGACCGTTGAAACTTCGGGCGGGGGCGCGACGGTGGCGACGGTGCTCCCGAGCGAGCGCATCCAATTGAAAGTTCGCACCGGCGACGACCAGATGGACGCCCTGGTCTATGAACTTGCCTACGAGCAATTCGGCAAGGTGATGCCGCTTCGTGAGAAGCCTCCCTATACGAGCGAGCTCGAAATCACCTTCGCCAGCTCGACGCAAAGCGGTTTTCTGGGATCGACCAGCACTTTCGGCGGTGGTCGCGGGGCCTCGTCGGGTTGGTACACCGGCGGCCGATCGGTGAGCGCTTCGTTGAGTTCCGGCGCGTTCCTGCAATGGCAGAACAGCACCATGCTCGCGGTGTTGAAGCACGATGATGGCGAGCGGCTCTGGAGCGCCGACTACAGTTACAAGGGCGGGTGGGAAATGTCGGGTTGGGTTGTGAACACGCCCGAGGAGGCGGCGCGCCTGATCACCAAAAGACTGGCCGCGCGGTTTGTCGCAGATTCGAGAAAGTAGCCGGCGACACAGTGCGCCCCTCCCTACCGCTTGCGTAGCCGCACACCGGCGCCCTCGCCGTTCGAATCGATGAATATCACCCCGGCGTCGTCAAGGGCGCGCCGCACCGCTTCGATCGTCACCGGCAAACCCGGTGCAGGACCCTTCGCCCGCTCGATCCGCTTGATGGTTTCGACGGACACCCTCGCACGAGCCGCCAACTCGCCTTGCTCCCAGCGAATGAGCGCTCTGGCCGCTCTCACCTGTTCCCCCGTCACCATGGCTATTACCTTTTTAGGTCAATTTGAACGATAAGGGTTGACACCGCTTAGGCGTCAGGCTTACTCTTATAGGCATAGATCGCCGGAGGAAGCAACCCATGACCTACCAATCCCACCGCTACAGCCGCACCGGCCATTGGGCGGTCGCCCCCGCTCGCCGCGCCACCGGCCCCGCCACGGACGCGGCCTTTCTCAATTCCCCCGCCGTCCTGGCGGCCATGGCCAAGATCGAGCGCACCTTCGGCTCCAAGCCTACCGAGGGGAGGGCGTGATGGCCGCCGCCGCCACCCGCCGGGCGATCCTGTCCGGCACGGCCGGCTGCGCCATGGCATTGCCAGCCTTCGCGGCTGGCGCCCGATCCGAGGATGCCCGCTTCCTGGCGTGGCAGCGCGAAGCGCAGTGGTGGCATGACCGGGGGAACCGGGGCGGCCTGTGCGACGATGAATTGGATCGGTGCATCGACCAGATGCACCGCTTCGAGCGGTTGATCCTCGAAACCCCGGCCGGCGGGATCATCGCCGCGAGCGTGAAGACCGAGCTTCTGCTTCGTCAGGCGCGCGACTTCGAGGATACGCCATACATCGCGCCGCTGGCCTCCATCCTGGGGACGCTGCGACGCCTCCCGGCCTTCCGCGACCGCCACGTCGCCACCACCACCGCCCGTATCTGAAACCGCAATGACGGGGGCGGGTGAGACTCATCGGAGGGAATTATCCCGCCCGCCCCCGGCCACGCCTCATGGAGTCAAGGCATGACGGCCGATCCTAACACAACACCATCGGCGCCGGTCCAGGCCCAATCCTGTTTCCCGCCCCCGCCGACGATAGTTCCGCTCAGAACGCTCGCCATGGATCGCTACCTCGCCGATCCGGTGCAACTGCATGGCCTGACCGCGCGCCAAGTCTTCGAGGCCGGCGCGGCGAGACGCTATGACGCCACCCGCCTTCGCCGCCTCTACATTGAGGGAACCCTTGAACGCCTCGCCGATCTTCGCGACCGCTTGATCGCCAAACTGGACGCCCTGGACGCCGACCCGGACCTTGAACCCCTCCTGGGCGCGTCGAGTGGTGGGATCAGCGTCGGTGGACCGCCGGCGTGGACGACGATCGAGAGTGCGGCGACGATCTGGAGCCGTATCTCAGCGCCACCAGCGCCATCGACCAACGCACATGGTCGCGGGGCGGGATCACCGACGCCGAACTGGATCACGACGGCCACGAGCCCTCCATGGGATGGGGCGAGCCTCAGGTGGGCTCGCCGACACCATGGCACACCGATGGCGGTGTTGGCGTGGATCAAGAGGATGCAGGACGATGATCGCACAAGCTCACATCGACGCCCGGCTGGAAACAATGGCCCGCGCCGCCGCCGATGCCCTGACGGGCGCGAGGTTGGATTGGGAGTGCCTTCCGCCGGAGACGCGGCGCGTGTTCCTAGCCGTCGCGGTGGCCGTGCATCGGGCCGACCAGATCGAACCCTTGATGGAGCCCGCCTGACGGCCTCTTCGATTGGCAGTTGTGGAATCCCCGCGTCAGCCTACACAGGTCTCGACCGCAGTCTTTCGGGGCTGTTGGGGGAAGGTCAATCCCGACCGGAGCGGCGGTCTCGGGCGTGTGCCCGTCTCAAGCACACGTCACCTGGGCAGTCCCGGCGACCCGAGGCGGCCAAACGCCCCCGCGCCGGACTCAGGGCGGCCCGTGGAGGCGCTCGGGCGTCTCTCCGCTGCCCGACAGCGCTTGACCCGGAAAATGCCCGTCAAGGGGCTCCGTGAGGCTAGGAGGCCCGTTGATACGCTCCACCAGTTCACGGAAACCGATCTGGCGTCCATCCTGGTCGAGTATGGTGATATCCATCCTGCCGTCGCGCTGCCAGTCCTGCACCGTCCGCTGAGCCGCCCGCGTTGAGGTGCGCACTACAGCCGTCTCCGGGTCCCTGCCGTGGTTGAGTGTGTAGTCCATCGTCCCTCGCGTCCCGGCTTAGATGGGGCTATCGGCGCTCAAAAACAGTACTCGGAACGATGTCGCGCGCCAGGGATTGCCCACTTATTCGTGATCGTGTCGCAGCAATTCCCCGAAGGAGATCAACATGGCCGAGACCCCATCTGGCGATACCGGAACGCCTTATGTCGTCGGAGCGGAGAGCCCAAAACCGGCAGCGACGGAAAAAGTCGCTGACCAGGTGAAGGGGAAGATTGACGAGGCCGTCGGCGCTGCCCAGCAGCTTTACGTGCGCGCTACGGAGCGCGTCAAAGACGTCGCCGGTGAGGTGGATGGCCTGGTCTCGGAGAAGCCTTACATCTCCGTGGGTGTCGGCGTGGCCGCCGGGCTGCTTGTCGGTGTCCTTCTAGGCGCACTCATCGCTGGCCGGGACTGACCGCAAGGTTCGCGGTCCAGCTACCCTTCTCGCCGGGAGGGACAGGATTGGGGCCATGTTTTACCAAATAGTATTTCTCAAGGGCCGGGTTGTCGTCGAGACGCTCAGCGGCGAGTTCGATAGTGCCACTGCGGCCCGCGACCACGCTGTAATTCTCATGGGCGCCGTCTCTCGCAAACACGTCACCGGATTCCAGGTCCGAAAAGACGGTGGCGCGGTTCTGGCGCGGTGGCCGGATGCCTAGTGGGCCTCAAAGCCAGAGCGCCTTGTCGTCCACCATGGCGCGCTGCGATTCGTCCAGGTGGCGACGCTTGAAGTTCAGGCTGACGACGAAAAACATCCGCGACAAGGCGATGGCGCTGCAAGCCTACTACCGGCAAGCGCGGAACCTGGACGCCGAACGCGAGGCCGCGAATGTGCGGTTGCGAGCCGAACGGCGATCCGGCGAACTGCTGAAGGAACTGGCTCGGACGACGCCGCAAACCGCCAACCCCAGCGGATTGAAGCGCGAACCCATGTCCCCCGATGCGACACGGGTTGAACCTTCCCCCTACGCCGCCGCCCTCGAAGCCAACCGCATGTCGCGCCAGACGGCGCACCGTTTTCAGGCGCTCGCGGATGTGCCGGCGGAGACCTTCGAGCGGCCACGCTACCCTTTGCTACCAGCCTGGCGCCGGGAGGAAGCCGGAGACGGTGTAGCATCAGGCTTACCGACGTTGTCTCAGCTTGGAACTGGCGCAGGTCGGGGGAGAAAGAGGCCGCGTATGCAATCGTCAGTGCGCACGGCGATCTGCACGTGGCTCTTCTTTTTGAAGGCGCTACCAGCATAGAGCCTACCCCCCTCGGTGAACATCCCCCGCACCGTGTCGAAGGGGTCAATAATACGATCATTTACGGGTTGAGCGTCGAGTATGCTGTGTAGGTGTCGCAGCACGGCGCAGTCAAGAAACCGGAGTACCCTGTCTTCATCGGGCTTTCCCGGTGCACTCTTATTCTTCGGCACCGGGAGCCCGGCCAACTTTTGCATTTGCAGGAAAGACGAGTGAGCTTCGCGCAACAGTTCCAAATCTTCGCGTGAGACGAGATCGAGACAATGACGTAGGTCGATCACCGCCCCCACGACCGCCGCGCGCGCAAAGTCACCGCGCTCAACGCGCCACTCCGCCCACTCCTGCGCACGCTGGGGATCTGATTCCCAAAAATAGGCGCCAGGGCCGAGCCAATCGAAATCGCGATCACTCTGGAGAAGGCTGAGTTGGCCGTTCACCGCACGGTGGGCCACACTTCGTTCACAGCCGTGATAGCCGAGGACAAACGATGTCGCGAGACGACTCAAGCGGCGCTATTGGCTTTCTTTAGCCCGCCGCCGAACTCAACCCGCAGAGCACCCTTTTTGGTGTAGATGCCCTCCTTGATCAGCGCCTCGCGCGCGGTCGCCCGGCTGACCGTGCTGAGGGCGGTATGCTGCCTGATCAACGTTTGGATGGCAGAATGGCGCTTGCTGTCTGTCATGTTGGTTTCCCGGTGGGCTCACCCTAATGCGAAATTGCACTGCGCTGAAAGTGCTTTCTTTGCGAACCAGCGGCGAAGCAATCAAATGTCCCCTTAAAGGGAATGGGTCAGCGTGCGGCCCGTTCCCAGCATGGGCTGCTCCGCCGTGCGGGTTGCGTCCCTAGAACCGCCTCCGCATCTCGCGCCACACCCGGTTCATCTTCGCGATCTCCCGCCGGCGGGTCACTGTCACTAACCCTTCAGCAGAGCGCGCGCGGCCTTCACCCTGGCCGACGCGACACGCCGAAGCGTGATAGCCTCATTCGTCCATTCGCCCGTCTTGAACGCCCCGTTGAGTTCGCCCTTGGGGGCGCCGGAGCCCTTGGCCCCGCCGTGGAGTCTGCATCGGCTCCGTCCGCGCGTCGCCGCAGCCTGGCAGGGCGTCCCTCGCCGGGTCCGGGCCAGGCAACGCGGGGCATTGTTCATGTTCGATAACCGCGTCGCCAGGGCGTTTTCGACCTCTTCCGAGATCGGCTGACGGGGGGGCTTGGCCTCCGAAATCTGACCCTCCCCCCTGGGTGTCGGTGTGGAGATGTTTGTGTTCATGGCGGTGATCGTGTCTCTCATATTTGACGGTGATTTTCTGCCGGCCGGTTCGCCCCTTCAGCTTCGCCATGGTCTCGACCTGCATGGCGTAGGTGCGCGCCAGCTTGCCCGCCACGGCCATCGTGCGCGAGTCGCCGTAGATGTTTCGCAAGGCTCTCGCCGACAGCTTCATCATCATGAAGTGGACGGCGACCATCTGCACCGCCAATGCCGCCTCTATCTCGTTTCGGGGGCGCGCACCGTTGATGATATTCAACGCGGTGTTCAGCTCGGCCTCATTCGGACGCCAGCCCAGGGGGCCGTCCGAGTCCTGCGAACACAGTTCGGCAAGTTGGGCGAGGAACGTCATGTAGGTGCTTTCGGAGCGCGTCCCGAACGCATCGCAGATTTGGACCTCCCAGGGCTCGAGTTCCCGATGGGGCGCGGCAAAGGTCCACCCGCCGCGTTCCGAGGCTTCAACCTGGACGCCGGGGCCGGGCGGGCGGCGCTTGTGACGTTCCCGCGCCTTGTCGATGAAGGGGCGGAGCAACTCCGGCATCGCCGGCTTTTCCGCCGGCAGGTCCACCTCATGCGAATCGGTCATGGGATAGGGCCGACTTCTTCTGCGACAATGGCCTCCAAAACCTGCATCCCGAGGCCCATGACGATCCGGTCGAAGGCGTCGCGACCGATCCGGCCACGTCGGCGGGCGGTGTTCAGCCGCGCGAAGTCCTGGCGGTTCAGATGGATCACGACGCGCAGGGCGCCTTCCTCCGAACACGACGGCCATCGCATCAAGGCGGCCTTTACTGGATCGTCACGCGCTGGCATTCGCGGCCTCCATTTTCTCCATGATCACCGTGTGCAGGCCCTTTTGAAAAACCCAGCGGCTGTAGGCCGCCTCCTTCGCGCCGCTCCCGACCATGCAGGCATAGAGAAGGCTCAGGTCGACCTCCCGAAGTTGAATTGTGCGCCGGACGGGGTAGCCGTTGCATACCCAGGCCTGGTCGGTCACCAAGGGCTCGACGATGGCGGGCGGGTTCATGCCGCACCCGAGCGCGGGAGGGTGACAAAACTTCCAATATCTGCGGCGGCGAAGGGTGTTAGCGTTAGGCCGTTAGCCCCCTTAAGGGGGGGCCTAACGCCTAACGCCTCACGGACACCCAGGGAAACCGTTAGAGGGGGCAAGGTCTAACGCCCCCTAACAACCCTAACGGTATGGCGAGATCACCCTCGATGCTCACCAGACCGGCGTCGCGCACCTTATTCTTTGCGGCGAACCATTTTTGACGGCGGTTGGTGTCCGAATCCTCTCTATCGGAGAGCCCCATATCGGCCGCTCGCCGCTTCCATTGCTCGACCTCGACGACCACTTGGCCGCGCTTGAGACTGAGTTTGTTCGCGAGCCATGCGGGGGCTTCCACCGTTAGGCCGCGGTCCACCAAATAGGCTAACGCGTCCCGCGCGATCAGGCCGCCGCCGGAGAGCTTGATCGAGGCCCCGTTAGATAACGGCAAATCGACCTGGCGGATCACGCAGGAGGTGACGCGGCGGTGATTTGGTGTCTCGCCGACATCGACTATTTCCAGCTCGAAACCGTAGGCCAGGCCGTCAGCCTCATCGCTCTGTTTCGTGAGCGTGACCGTGCGGAGCGCGGCCGTTTCATCCCTGCGGTCGATGCGGATCAATGCGTCGGCCGCATCCTCCCATTCCCCGGCGCCCTTCTGGCTGTAGGAGCCTTCCGCCTTGGCAACATGGGCGAGGGGCAGGACGGTGACGCCTGTCTCGTCTATGATGCGCTGGATCGCGTTCAACGCGGTTCCCGTGGCGTCGGCGTCGCTTAAGTTGGCCCCATTGAGAGATCGGCTGAGGGTGTCCAGGAACACCGCCCCGAGGGGAGCGCCGCGCGCGAGGAAATCAGGTCGGGCCGCTTGCAGTTCGGCTATGAAGTCGCCGACCGCTTCCTCGTCCAGGAGGTTGGGGACACCCCAGCGAAATTGCACCGGCAGGCGCTCGACCTCGCGGCTGATCCGATAGGCCTGGATGCGTTTTCCGAACCGGCTTTTCTTCTCGCCGACGCAGTAGACGGATCCGAAGCGCTCGACCTCCTCGCCGAGAAACGGCTCCCCGCGCGCGCCACAACAGGCCATGTCCAGGGCCAGAAAGGACTTCGCAGCCCCGCGCCGGCCGAAGATGCCGGTATAGGAACCTCGGGGCACTAGGCGTTCGATCAGCCATTCCTCGGCCTCCATCCGACATTCGTCGAACCATGAGGATGTGGTGCGTGGAGCGCGGGTGAAATGCTCTACGGCTGGGAATGCGGCGACAGACTCAGACATGGACCTTCCCCGCCCAGACATCGTTCCAGTCCGCCCCGGCGGGCGCCGGCGCGATCGTCAGGTCACATCGGCCGCGAAGCCGTTCGGCAAGGACGTGTGCGGCCTTCAGCCCCGCCGCGTCGCCATCGGCAGCCACGGTGAGAGCCCGGACACAGGACGGCGGCCGGAACGCCTCTAAATTGGCGGTCCCCAGGCTCGCCCAGGTCGGGATACCTTCCAACTCGCCATAGCTGGCGGCGGTCTCCAGACCCTCGGCAACCGCCAGATGCTCACTCACCGGCGCGAGACGCACCGCCGCGCCCAGCAGCGCGCCGAACGTGGCGCGTCCCGTCTTCGCCCGGCAGTCCGGCGTCAGGAACGTGGCCTGGATGGCCTTGGGCGCGCCGGTGACGGATCGGGCCAGTGCGAGCAACGCCGGGGCCGTGGCGGCGCTCGTGTAGCCGCGCGGGGCGTTCGGGTGGAACGCCAGGTCGCTGGGAAACCAGTTGATCGCGCGAGCGTCGAGATATCGCGCGCCCGGACTGCCCTCGACCGGGACACCACCGCCCCAGAGGGCTTCGCAGAAGACCAGGGCGGCATCGTACCGTCGCCGGGCCTCCGCTTCCCGCGCCCGCTTCCGGCGCTCATATTCCGAGCGATCCAGCTTGCCGGGCGCGGCGGGCTCGATCCCCAGATGCGACGCGCAGGCGGTGAACCCGTCGCCCGCGAAGGAGTGGATGAGCGGTCTGTCGTCATCCGTGAGCCGGATGCTCAGGCTGGCGTCGCGTCGGCTATGATTGGGGCCGGGACCTACCCAACGCCGGCCGCCGTCGTAAACCATGCCGCCGTGGTCGCGCTTGATGGCGTAGAGGTCTATGGCGGCGGCGGTCATGCGTCACCGCCGATCAACCCGAGTTCGCGGGCCTTGATCTCGGCATCACCCAACGCCTTCCGCAGGGCTGGGATGAGCGCCACGTTCACCGACAGGCCTTTTTTGGTCGGCGTCCAGATGTCTGTGGCCTCGGTGAGTTGGGTAGTGACGCGGATATCGAGCAGGTCGTGGCCCTGCCATTGGTCCAGGGCGACCCTGACGCGCTCCCGCCCGTTCTTTCTCATCTCCGCGACGATGATGGGGGCGCTCATTGCGTCACCGCCGTCTTCTCGGCATCGAGGATCGCGCGCTCTATTGGCGTCGTGGCGCGCCAGACGACGACGCGCCCACCCAGCGCTTGAAAGCCGGTGCGGCTTGAGGTATCCTCCCGTCGTTCGCGTGGCAGCAAACTTTGGGAAGGCCCGTGCAGCGTCACCGCTGCCGGGCTTTCTTGATGTTTGGGCATGGCGTTAGGCGGCCTCCCCATCGACGAAGCGGCGAAGGTCGTCGAGGCGGTAGAAGCAACGGCCGCCGATCCGGACGATCTTCGGGCCGCGCCGTTCCCAAGCCCACATCGAAAGGGTTTTCGGCTTCAACCCCAAAAAGATCGCAGCGTCGGCCCGGCTCATCCTCCCATCAGGCGACAGCCTAATCCTGGCCTGATCGATGTTGTCTTCTAGCACTTTGCGGCTCCAATTTTCAGCGCGGCAGGTTTGGCCGCGATACCGCAGTCAAACACCACTTGCGGGGCGCGTCAAGGTGTGTATTTAGTTTCGCAGCCAAACCCAGGCGCGGACGGATTTACCCGGATGAACACGGTTGAGAAACGGAAGGGCGGCCGCCCCCCCCAAGGCCCAAAATCGGGCAAGGGCGCCACTTTCACCACGCGGATCACCGCTGCCACGCGCGACGCGCTGGCCGACGAGGCGGAGCGCACTGGCCGGTCAGTTTCCCAGGTCGCCGAAATCTGGTTGGACGAGGCCCGGAACGGCCGCGCCCAATATCATCAGCTCCTCGGGGGAACTCCCGAACTGGCCGCCGGGATCGAGAAGCTCGTTGAAATCGCCCGCGCGGTGGATCACCTATTTCCCGAAAAAGACCTCGCCCACTTTGCGCTCAGGGCGGCATGGGGGGCGGCTCTGGGCGCGGTGGTTCCTCGGCCTAGCCTGACGGCCGATGGCCTCAAAGAGGCGGAAGCCGACTATCGACAGACACTTGAGGCGTGGGAGGCCTGTCAGGCCGTTCTTAATGCTATCGAACATGCCGGTGAAGACGACAAGGTGTTCCGACGGGCGAGGGAGCCTCTACGTAGCTCGGGAGGGGTTTTAGCCGATACCATTGTAGCCGAGAACCTGGCCTCACTGCTCGTCTACAATTCACGTAACGCGTTCACGGTTGGCGTTCCACCGGGTCCGCAAGTCTCCGAGGCGCTTAAACAACTGAGGGCCGCCGGCGACACTGCCAAGTCAGAGATAGCCACCGCCATCGCTCTCGTCCGCGCTTGCGAGAAGCGTTCGGAGCAACAAGGCGCCGCATTCAACAAGGCAGCAGCTTTCGGCCGCTACATCGCGCTCGACTTGACGAAGGACGCAGAATGACCCGCCGCGCCGGCCGCCTAACCCGCGACGCCGTGAAGCGCCTGACGGCGGGGCAGAAGCTCGCCGAGGGCGGCATCACCGCGTCCCGGCTCGCCGATGGCGATGTCCGCTGGACGGTCAACGTCATGGTCGCCGGCCGACGCATCCATCGCGTGATCGGCAGGGAGAGCGACGGCGTGAGCCGAGCGGACTGCGACACCTTCATCGAGCGCGTCCGAACCGAGGAACGGGCCGAGCGGCTTCACCTTCCGACCGGTCGCAAGACCTGGCTCTCGTTCCGGCAGGTGGCCGAACGCTATCTCACCAGGATGGAGGACGGCGGCGGGCGGAACCTCAAAGCCAAGAAGCAGCACTTGAATCAGTGGTTGACGCCCTACTTCGACGCCCAGCGCGCCGACACCATCACCGAGTTCACGATCAGCGCCTACAAGCGCAAGCGCCTGGACCAGAAGGCGGCGGCGGGGACCATCAATCGCGAGCTGGCGACGCTCAAACACATGCTCCGGGACGCCGTGAAGGCCAAGGACCTGAAGGCGGTCCCATGCACCTTCGCCATGCTCTCCGAGCCCAAGGGGCGCACGATCGTCCTGTCAGAGGCCGAGGCGGACGCGTTGATGGGCGGCGCCGTAGGCGACCAGGACCCGGACACCTGGCTCTTTGTCGCCTTCGGGTTGAACACCGCGATGCGCCATCGGGAAATCCTGCGAGCGCGGTTCGACGAGATCGATTGGGATCGCGGTCGCCTGCATATCGGGAAGGCGAAGGCGGGAGGCCGGGAACAGCCCCTGACGCCCGCGCTGGTCGCCATCTTGAAAGCCGAGCGTGAACAGCGGGCCGACCACGACGGCTTTATCTTCAAGCCACGCGGCAAGGACAGCCACGGCGAGGGCTGGCGGCGCAACATGCAGCGATCCTTCCGCCGCGCCGTGGTCCGGGCCGGACTAGATCCGAAGCGGATCACGCCCCACGTCATGCGCCATACGGCGATCACCCGGCTCGTCCAGGCGGGGATCGACCTGCCTACGATCCAGCGGATAAGTGGCCACAAGACGCTATCGATGGTCCTGCGCTATGCCCACGTCTCGGGCGCGCACATCGACGCCGCCATGGCCGCGCTCGATAGAACGCTTCCAGAACCCGCCGCCCCAGAAAAGAACGACGTGCAAACACACGTTACACAGGAATTACACAAAGGGCGGACGGCCGGAGCGGACAACCGGTGAATTGCCCAAGTAAAACAAGCGAGGCCTGGCCGAGAATCGAACTCGGGTGCGCGGATTTGCAGTCCGCTGCGTAACCACTCCGCCACCAGGCCCGGCGAGGGGGGATGGCTAACAGATGGCCGGTGTTCCGGCAACCGCGAGCGGCGGCGATTGCCTTGAGGCCGCGGCGGGACCTATAAGCGCGCCGCCATGCGCAGCCTTTGGACAAACCGATGAGCGTCGAGTTCGCGGCCAGCCGCACCAATATGGTGGACAGCCAGGTGCGCACCGCCGACGTGACCGATCTGGCCATTCAGGACGCCATGCGCGCGGTGCCGCGCGAAGCCCTGACGCCCGCCGACAAGAGCTGGCTCGCCTACGCCGACGCCGAGATCGAATATGCGCCCGGCCGTTGGATGCTTCGCCCCAGGGACGTGGCCAAGCTCCTGCAGGCGGTGCGACCCAGGGCCGGCGAACGCGCCCTGGCCATCGCCGCCCCCTACGCCGGCGCCGTTCTCGTCGTCATGGGGCTGGAGGTAACGTCGGTGGAGGCCGGCGGCCCGGCGCCCGCGGCGGGCGCCTACGATCTCGTGGTCTGTGAAGGCGCGGTGGCCAAGGCGCCGGGCGCTTGGCTCGCCGCGCTCAAGGACGGCGGTCGCCTGGGCGTGGTGGAGCGGGACGGTCCGGTGGGCCGCGCCATGCTCTATCTGCGTTCGGGGCCGAGCATGGGTTCGCGCCCGCTGTTCGATTCCACGCCGCCGATCCTGGCGGGTTTCGAGGCCGAGCACGGTTTCGCCTTCTAGGCGCCAAGCCGGCGAATCCCCCTCCGCCGGGTGACGAAAGCTTAATCGGCCCGAGGCTAGCGGCGCGGGGCGGGCTTGCCCTATAGCGGGCGGCGGGCTTTGCGCGCGCCTCGGGGATGGTCGATGTCGAGAGGTCTCAGGGCCGGCTGGTTGGCCGCCGTTTCCGGCGCCGGGCTGCTGAGCGCCGGCGTTCTTTGGGCCGCCGAGGCCCGAGGCGAGACCCTGGCCGACGCCATCGCCCTGGCCTATCAGAGCAATCCGACCCTGCAGGCCCAGCGCGCCAGCCAGCGGGCTCTGGACGAGACCTATGTCCAGGCCGAGGCGGGCTATCGCCCCAGCGCCAGCCTGCAGGCCACCCTGGGATACACCTCCAACAACCTCTCGCAGTTTCAGAGCGTTCCCGGCCAGCAGTTCCCCGGCCAGACCGAGACCTCCGGAGCGGTCGTCACCGTCACCCAGCCGATCTACACCGGCGGCCGGGTCTCCAGCCAGGTGAGCGCCGCTGAAGCCGGCGTCCTGGCCGGCCGCGAGGCCCTGCGCCAGGCCGAGCAGAGCGTCCTGCAAAACGTCATCCAGGCCTATGTGGACGTGCGCCGCGATCAGGAAAACCAGGCGATCGCGCAGGAGAACGTTGGCCTGCTCAAACGCCAACTCGACGAAGCCCAGGCGCGTTTCGAGGTCGGCGAGATCACCCGCACCGACGTCGCCCAGACCCAGGCCAGCGTGGCGGCGGCGCAGGCCCAGCTTTCGGTCGCCCAGGCCCAGCTCGCCAACAGCCGGGCAGGATATGCCTCCGTCGTCGGGCGAAATCCCGGGACATTGGCCCCCGAGCCGTCTCTGGCCAGGCTCCTGCCGGCCGGCGTCGATCAAGCCTTCGACGCGGCCGAGCATAACAATCCGCAGATCCGCCAGGCGGACTACACCGAACAGGCCAGCGCGGCGCGGGTGGCCGCCGCCAAGGCCCAGACCCGCCCGACGCTCGCCCTTCAGGCCAGCCTCGGCTACAGCGGCGGCTCGTTCGGGCCGGCCTCGCCGTTCACCAACTACAGCCGGGACGTTTCGGCCACGGCGGTGGCCAACTTTCCCCTGTTCACCGGAGGCCTGACTTCCTCGCAGATCCGCCAGGCGGCGGAGAACGACAATATCGATCGCATCGGCATCGAAGCAACCCGCCGCCAGGTGCTGCTGCTGGTCTCCCAGGCCTGGAACCAGCTTCTGGGCGCGCGGGCCAGCCTGGCCGCCAACGAGGTGCAGGTGCGCGCCGCCAACATCGCTTTCGAGGGCACCCGTCAGGAGGCGCAGGTCGGCCTGCGCACCACGCTCGACGTGCTGATCACCGAACAGAACCTCAGCAACGCCCAGCTGGCCCTGGTCAACTCCCGCCACGACGAGTATTTCGCGGCCGCCGTCCTCCTGGCCGCCATGGGCTCGCTGATCGCCGAGAATCTCGTCACCGGGACGCCGCTCTACGATCCCAGGGAGAATTTCGACAAGGTCCGCCACGCTTACGGCTGGGCCCCATGGACGCCGGCGGTGGCCGCCGTCGATCGTCTGGGCGCGCCGACCATCGTCGAGCGGCCGGCCCCGGTCGCCGCGCCCGGCGACTGATGGACACCGCTCACTCCATCGCGGAAAAGTCGATGTTTACGGCCTCGCGGAAATTGCGGGATCGGCGGCGGGCGCGTATCAAAGCCGCTTCACGCCGTTTGCCCTTCTCAAACCCTGGTTCGCCGCAATGCCCGAACAGACCCCCCCTGAACCCTCCATGGATGAAATCCTCGCTTCCATCCGACGCATCATCTCCGAGGACGACGTCCCATCCGGCAAGACGATGGCGGCCGGCGGCGCGCGCCCCGACGCCGATGTGCTGGAGTTGACCGACAAGCTTCCCTCGGCGCCGGCGAAGACCGACCCCGCGCCGGTGAAAGAACCCCCGCCGGCGACAACCGCCCCGCCCGCGCCCGTCGCCGTCCACGAGGCTCTGGTGGGCGACGCCGCCGCCGGCGTGGCGGAATCCTCGTTCGAAGCGTTGAAGGTTTCCGCCGACGATGCGGCTCAGGCGCGCGCCACCATGGCCTTGCCCCCGCCGGGGCGCAGCCTCGAGGACGTCACCCGCGAACTGCTCCGCCCGCTGCTCAAGGCGTGGCTCGACGAGCACCTGCCGACGATCGTGCAAACCAGCGTGGAAGAGGAAGTGGCGCGTATCGCGCGGGGCCGAGTACGCTGAGGCTCGCGCCGCTCCGCCATCGCGCGGAGACATAAGCCATCGTTCACCGGTGAGCCCCCTGTTTTGGGCTGATCGCGCAATCGGATTCTTCATGCTCGAAAAAGCCTTCGACCCCAAGTCCGCCGAACCGCGCCTCTACCGTGAGTGGGAGGCGTCGGGCGCCTTCGCGCCCCGCGACGATCCCGCCGCGCCGGTCTTTTCCATGGCCATCCCGCCGCCCAACATCACCGGCGCCCTGCACATCGGCCACGCCCTCAATGCCACCCTGCAGGATGTGCTGACCCGCTTCGCCCGCATGCGCGGAGCCGCGGCCCTGTGGCTGCCGGGGACCGATCACGCCGGCATCGCCACCCAGATGGTGGTCGAGCGCCAACTGGCCGCCGAGGGCAACATCGGCCGCCGCGAGTTGGGCCGGGAGGCTTTCGTCGAGCGCGTCTGGGCATGGAAGGAACAATCGGGCGGGACGATCGTCGATCAGCTCCGCCGCCTGGGCGCCTCCTGCGACTGGAGCCGCCAGCGTTTCACCCTAGACGAAGGCCTCAGCGCCGCCGTCCGCAAGGTCTTCGTGGCCCTCCACAAACAAAAACTGATCTATCGCGACAAACGCCTGGTCAACTGGGACCCGCACTTCCAGACCGCCATCTCCGACCTGGAGGTCGAGCAGCGCGAGGTGGATGGCCATTACTGGCATTTCGCCTATCCCCTGGAGGACGGCTCGGGAGAGATCGTCGTCGCCACCACGCGGCCGGAGACCATGCTCGGCGACACCGCCGTCGCGGTGCATCCCGGGGACGAACGATACAAGTCCCTGATCGGCAAATGCGTCCGTCTGCCCATCGTCGGGCGGCCGATCCCGATTATCGCCGACGACTACGCCGATCCGGACAAGGGCTCGGGGGCGGTGAAGATCACCCCGGCCCACGACTTCAACGACTTCAAGGTCGGCCAGCGGCACAACCTGCCGATGATCAACATCTTCGACCCCTTCGCGCGGGTGAACGACAATGCGCCGGCGCCTTATCGGGGGCTCGACCGGTTGGCGGCGCGGACCAAGGTGGTGGCGGAGATGGAGGCCCTGGGCCTGCTGCGCGGCGTCGAGCCCACCCGCCACGCCGTGCCTCACGGCGATCGCTCCGGCGTGGCCGTCGAGCCCTATCTCACCGACCAGTGGTGGGTGGACGCCAAGGCCCTGGCCGGTCCAGCCATCGCGGCGGTGGAGGACGGCCGGACGGTGTTCGAGCCGAAGAACTGGGAAAAGACCTATTTCGACTGGCTGCGTAACATCGAGCCTTGGTGCATTTCGCGCCAACTTTGGTGGGGCCATCGCATCCCCGCCTGGTACGGCCCCGACGGGCGCGTCTTCGTGGCCGAGACGGAAGACGAGGCGAAGGCCGCCGCGCTGGAGGTCTACGGGCGCGACGAGCCGTTGCGCCAGGACGAGGACGTGCTGGACACCTGGTTCTCCTCGGCCCTGTGGCCGTTCTCCACCCTGGGCTGGCCCGAGCGGACGGATGACCTGGACCGCTTCTATCCCACCGACACCCTGGTCACCGGCTTCGACATCATCTTCTTCTGGGTCGCCCGGATGATGATGATGGGCCTGCATTTCACCGGCGAGGTCCCGTTCCGCCGGGTGTTCATCAACGCCCTGATCCGCGACGCGGAAGGCGCCAAGATGTCCAAGTCCAAGGGCAATGTCATGGACCCCCTGGCCCTGGTGGACGCCTATGGGGCCGACGCCCTGCGCTTCACCCTGACCGCCATGAGCGGCCAAGCTCGGGACATAAAGTTGTCCACGCAGAGGATCGAACGGTATCGCAATTTCGGCACCAAACTTTGGAACGCGGCGCGCTTTTGCGAGATCAACGGCTGCGTTCTGGCGGCGGATTTCGATCCGGGCGCGGCGACCGGCGCCGCCAACCGCTGGATTCTCGGCGAGGCCGTCAAGGCGTCGCGCGCCGTCACCGCCGCTCTGGAAGCCTGCGCCTTCGACGAGGCGGCCGGCGCTCTCTATCGGTTCGTCTGGAACATCTACTGCGACTGGTTTCTGGAACTGGCCAAGCCGATCCTGAACGGGGACGACGAGGCGGCGGGGCGCGAGACGCGAGCCATGGCGGCCTGGGTGCTGGATGTCATCCTGCGCCTTCTCCATCCGGTCATGCCCTTCCTTACCGAGGAACTATGGGACAAGACCGCCGGCGCGCCGCGCGAGAGCCCGCTCATCGCCGCCGCCTGGCCCGATCTTCTGGACTCCTATCTGGCCCCGGACGCCGACGCCGAAATCGGCTGGCTGATCGCTCTGGTCAGCGAGATTCGCCAGCTCCGCGCCGAGACGAACGTCCCGCCAGCCGCCCGCCCGACGCTGGCCCTGATCGGCCCGGGCGAGGCCACGCGAGCGCGGCTGGCGCGTCATCGTGACCTGATCCTCGGCCTTGCCCGCCTGGCGAGCGCCGAGGAAGCGCCGGCCGCGCCCGCCGGGTCGGCCCTGTTCGTGATCGGCGAGGCCACCGTCGCCCTGGCCGTCGCCGAGCATATCGACCTTGCCGCCGTGGCCGCGCGCCTGGCCAAGGAGATCGCCGGCCACGCCGCCGACATCGACCGCACCGCCCGCAAGCTTGGCAACCCCGACTTCATCGCCCGCGCCCCCGAGGCGGTGGTCGAGGAAAACCGCGAGCGCCTCGCCGAAGCCCAGAACGCCAAGGCTCGCCTGGAAGCCGCGTGGGCGCGCCTGGAGGCGCTGGCCTAGCGTGCGAACCGGACAGATGGCACCCGGCCATCGTGTTCCGGCAGGCAGGCTCGTGTCCGCTTTTGGGCGGGCCGCCAATGGGGAAGTTCGACCCGTGGCGGACTTGCCGAAGGGCTTGCATCGGACGGCACGGGTGCGTTCGAACACCTAGTTTTCGTTCAACCCCTGAGGTGCTGCGGTGTGCAGCCGTCGCTTCCAGGAGCGCTCCCGTCGGATCACCTCGTCGCTCGGCATATCAGGTGAAACCCGCTCGAGCACGGTGAACCGGAAGTTGGTGGGATCACGCCCGCGCAAATGCTTGTTCCCGCCATGACCGGTTGCGGAGTAGCTTTCCCAACGGCCGAGGATGTTGGCGGTGCCATAAGCCGAGCCGACATAAGCCTTCGCGTCGGACGCGTCCCAAATCAAATACACTCCGCGCCATTGCTCCAAAGCCCCGCGCATGCGCTGCGGCAGAATTCCTAGCTGAGCCCACGTGAAATCGATTTCGTCCCACGGAGGTGGTTCGGCAGAGAACGCGCTCTCCTCACGAATGGCCAGGACCGGCATGATGTTGTTGTGCGCGCGTCGCACCCAACTCCGTTCGGGCGGCGGCCAGCCAACGACCAGCTTGCCTCGCCATTCCTCTTGAAAAGAGGTCAAGCGCAGATCAAAGCGCAAAGAAGGCGTGCCGCTGTGGGCTGTCGAATAGGCTCCAAGACCAAGTTTCGCAAGTTCGTTGTTCTCGCTGCGGCTCCAGTATTTTTCGTGGCTCTCGGCTTCAGCTCCCTCGATTTTATAGACGCCCACAAAGATGGCCTTCGCCGGACCATACGATATGAAGGATGCGAGCCAACCACCAACCTGGGCCGCGAAAGATCTTTCGGCGCTCGGATTTTGGTAGGCTTGATAGGCATTGAAGATATCAAGCCGCTCGGCCGCGAGCAGCGGCAACGCTTTTCTCAGTTCAGGCTCCGTCGGTCGATGGCGGAGAACAAGCGTTCGGGTGGGATCGACATTGCCGATCGATAGTAAGTTGTTCAGCTCCATTGTCGTCTCATGTCTCGTCGGTGAACCGTTTGGCCGCAAGCCTGTCGACGTTGATCGGAGTCATGGGCGCCTCCCATAGCGGTTAGGCTAGCCTGGGCAACGACTGCAATCCACCCCATCGCCGAAGTTCGCAACGCCCGCTTGCCGGCAACTCGCCATCTGTCGGGTTCGCACCACGGGCCGATTTGCACCGCGCCTCGCCCCATGCTTTTTCGCCGACGCTCCGTCAATTCGAGGAAACGCCTGCCATGACCGCCGCCGCCTGGCCCGCCATGACCATCGCCCAGGCCCACGCCATCCTCACCGGGCCCGGCTCGCCGTGCGAGATGGCGGCGCCTCGGTGACGGGTACTCCTGTCCCCGCTCGCCCGCGAGGGTGGGACGGTTGACATTCGCCACAGGATATTGCACTATGCAATCTCTCTTTGGTTCGCGTGAAATCCAACCCGCGCAACGCCGGCATCGACTGCCATTTTCGCGAGAGTGGAGAAAAACTCAAGGGAAAACAATAGATAACCCTCGACGACGGCAGCCAAAACCCGCCATCGACCGCCAATTGCCCGCCCGACGACCGCCAAAAACCGCCAAAAACCGCCAAGCATCCCATGAACGAGAACGGCGCCATACCCGGCGGTCTGCGCAAGCGGTCGGTGTCCCTGGCCGGGCACGCCACCTCGCTGGCCCTTGAGCCGGCGTTCTGGGCGGTTCTGGAGCAACTGGCCGCGGCCCGCGCCGTCAGCCTCGCCGCCCTGATCGCCGGCATCGACGCCGAGCGTGGCGCGCGGCCGCTGGCTTCGGCGTGCCGGCTGGCGGCGTTGCGGTTCGTTCAAGCCGGATAAGGCGCCTCAAGGCGTGGTAGAAGGGGGTCTTCCCGAGTCCCCCCACGAGTCCCTTTACGAGTCCCCTGGTGTCCGACCTTCCCGCCCCGCGCATTTCCGATCTGGCCCGCGTCGCCGGCCCCGACTATCTGGACGGCCTCAACCCCGAGCAGCGCGCGGCGGTGGAGGCGACCGAGGGGCCGGTGCTGGTGCTGGCCGGAGCGGGGACCGGCAAGACGCGGGTGCTCACCACCCGCCTGGCCCACCTCCTGGCCACCGGCAAGGCGCGGCCGTGGGAATTGCTCGCCGTCACCTTCACCAACAAGGCGGCGCGGGAAATGCGCACCCGCATCGCCGACATCATCGGCCCAGGGGCGGAGGGCCTGCGGTGGCTGGGCACCTTCCACTCCATGGCCGCGCAGATTCTGCGCCGCCACGCCGAACTGGTCGGCCTGAAGTCGAGCTACACCATCATCGACACCGACGATCAGGAGCGGCTGTTCAAGCAGCTCCTGGAAGCGGCGAACATCGACGCCAAGCGCTGGACGCCCCGCCATCTGGCCGGCCTGATCGACCATTGGAAGAACCGCGGCTGGACGCCGGACAAACTGCCGCCCACCGAAGGGGCGCATTTCGCCAACAACCGCGGCGCGGCGCTTTACGGCGCCTATCAGGCCCGGCTGCGCATCCTCAACGCCTGCGACTTCGGCGATCTGCTGCTGCACAATCTGACCCTGTTCACCGCCCATCCGGACGTGCTGGCCGAGTACCACCGCCGCTTTGCCTACATTCTGGTGGACGAATACCAGGACACCAACGTCGCCCAGTATCTGTGGCTGCGCCTGCTGGCCCAGAAACGCTCGAACATCTGCTGCGTCGGCGACGACGACCAGTCGATCTACGGCTGGCGCGGGGCGGAGGTGGACAACATCCTGCGCTTCGAGCGCGATTTTCCCGGCGCCAAGGTCATCCGCCTGGAGCGCAACTATCGCTCCACCGAGCACATATTGGCCGCCGCCTCGGGCCTGATCGCCGCCAACAAGGGCCGCCTCGGCAAGACCTTGTGGACGAAGGCCCAGGGCGGGGCGAAGGTCCAGGTGCGCGGGGTGTGGGACGGCGAGGCGGAATCGCGCCTCATCGCCGAGGACATTGAGCGCTGGAAGAAGGGCCGCCGCTATCGCGACATGGCCATACTGGTGCGCGCCTCCTATCAGATGCGCGCCTTCGAAGAGCGGTTCGTGCTGCTCAAGATCCCTTATGTGGTGATCGGCGGCCCGCGGTTCTTCGAACGGGCCGAGATCCGCGACGCCCACGCCTATCTGCGCCTGATCCAGTCGCCCGACGACGACCTGGCCTTCGAACGCATCGTCAACACGCCGCGCCGGGGGGTCGGCGACACCACGGTGCAGAAGCTGTTGCAACTCGCCCGCCGCCGGGGGGTGTCGGCCATGGCGGCGGCGCGCGACCTGGCGGCGAGCGACGAGATCGCCGGGCGGGCGCGCACCGCCCTGGCCGGCTTCCTGCGCGACCTGGACCGCTGGCGCGGCCAGAGAGAAGCCCTCCCCCACCCCCGCCTCACCGAGACGGTGCTGGAGGAAAGCGGCTACATCGACGCCCTGCGCCTGGACAAGGGACCGACCAGCCAGACCCGGCTGGAGAACCTCAAGGAGTTGGTCCAGTCCATGGGCGCCTTCGAGACTCTGGAGGCCTATCTGGAGCACGTCTCCCTGGTGATGGACCTCGACCGCGGCGGCGGCGACGACGCGGTGCAGATCATGACCCTGCACTCGGCCAAGGGGCTGGAGTTTCCCCTCGTCTTTCTGCCCGGCTGGGAAGAGGGCGTGTTTCCCAGCCAGCGCAGCATGGACGAGAGCGGCGAAAAGGGCCTGGAGGAGGAGCGGCGCCTGGCCTATGTCGGCCTCACCCGGGCGCGGGAGGAGGCGCGCATCTCCTTCGTCGCCAACCGTCAAGTCTATGGCCGCTGGACCAGCCAGCTGCCCAGCCGGTTCGTGGACGAACTGCCGCTCGCCAGCGTCGAGGCGGCCTCGGAGACCGGCTACTACGGCGGCGGCCCCGGCATGCGCGAGGTCGGCTCGCGCTGGGAGGACGTCGCTTACGGGGCCGGCTACGACAGCCCAGGCTGGAAGCGCGCCCAGGCCCGGGGCTACGCCGGCGGCCCGCCCGGCCGCACCCAGGTCATCGAGGGCGAGGGCCGCCTGGTGGCGATCTCGGACCCGGGAATGGCCAGCGCCTACGCCCGTGGCGACCGCGTGTTCCACCAGAAGTTCGGCTATGGCTCGGTGACGGCGGTGGAAGGCAACAAGCTCACCGTGGCCTTCGAGAAGGCGGGGGAAAAGCGGGTGATCGACAGTTTTCTGGAGCGGGGGTGAGAACGACGCTCAAACCCGAACGACCGTCATGGCCGGGCGAAAGCCCCGGTCATCCATGATCTCGAACGGAGCAATGCCGCCCAGGGCGATCACGGCAAAACCGGCGGTCGTGGACCGCCGGGACAAGCCCGGTGGTGACGGTAGAGTTTAGGGGCGGTTCGCGAGGGTAACAGATGAAGCCTCCGCAAAATCCGGCGGCGGACGGCCGGGACTGCGATCGCGTTCGAAAAGTTTCTCTTCTCCCGGCTCGAGAATCCCTCGGATGGAAGGATCCAACAGAACCTCCGTCAGTGATCGTTTGGGATTTTTGTCACGTTCCTCCACGTCTCTAACCCTCCAGATCCTCCGCCAATATGGCCATCTCGAACATAAAGGAGCCGGCCTCGTCCTCGTCCTCGTAGATCACCCCGATGAATTCGCCTTTCATTTCGACCTCGGCGGAATCCTTCTGCTTGGGGCGGGCCTTCAGGGCGATGTGGGGATTGCCGAAGGTGCGTTTCAGGTGCGCCTGGACGCGGTCGATGTCTCTCTGATCCATGGCGGCGCTCCATCAAGGGGAAATTCTCGGCGCGAACCTAGCGGCATTCCCGAACACCGCAAGGGGCGGCCGCAAGTCTCAGATGGCGTAGTCGTAGGCGGCGTCGGGGATGGTCTGGTCCATGCTGCGGGCCGGCTCGGGGCAGGTCTTGCAATTGATCAGGCGGGCCGGAACGCCGGCGGCGGTGCAGTGGGCCGGCACCGATTTGAGCACCACCGAGCCGGCGGCGATCTTGGCGTGGTCGCCGATGGCGATATTGCCCAGCACCTTGGCCCCCGCGCCCAGGAGGACGCCCCTGCCTATCTTGGGATGGCGGTCGCCCTGCTCCGCTCCGGTGCCGCCCAGGGTGACGCCGTGCAGCATGGAGACATCGTCGCCGACGCTCGCCGTCTCGCCGATCACGATGCCGGTCCCGTGGTCGAAGAAGGCGCCCTGGCCGATCCGCGCGGCGGGGTGGATATCGACCTGGAACAGTTCGGAGACGCGGCTCTGCAGGTAGAAGGCCAGCCCCTCGCGCCCTTGCCCCCACAGCCGGTGCGCCACCCGGTGCGCCTGCAGGGCCAGAAAGCCCTTGAAGTAGAGCAGGGGCTGGACATAGCCCTTGCAGGCGGGGTCGCGCTCGAAGACGGCGCGCATATCCGCCTCGGCCCGATCGACGAGGGAGGGATCGGCGGCGTAAGCCTCGTCGGCGATCTCCCGCAGGCTCAGGGCGCGCAACTCCTGATCGCCCAGCTTGCGCGCCAGTTGATAGGAAAGCGCGTCGGCCAGCCGGTCGTGGCGCAGGATCACCGCGTTCAGGATGGAGGCGAGACTGGGCTCGCTCCTGGCCATATGCTGCGCTTCGTTGCGCAGGGCGGCCCACACCGGCGCCGCCGCGGCGCCATCGACGACTTCCAGGTATTGGGCCATCGCGCCCTCCCCTCTTGTCAATTCGCATCGGTCCTTCGAGGCGTTATATGGGGCGCGGGCCAAGGGCGCGCTAGGCTGGTAGAGGATTTCCGCAGACGCTTTTTTCAAGGATCGGCCGCCCTTGCCCCACGCCTTTTCCGACGCGCCGGCCTTCGGCGAGGCTCTGCCGAGCCGGCCCTCGCCCGAGACCCTGGCCTTTCTCGCCCGCCGTCGGTCGGCCTCGGCGCTGACCTTAAGCGCGCCGGGACCCACGGAGGACGAACTGCGGCGCCTGCTCGCCCTCGCCGCCCGCGTCCCCGACCACGGCAAGCTCGCGCCCTGGCGGTTCGTGGTTCTGCGCGGCGAGGGCAAGAGGGACTTCGTGGCTCGGCTGGAAGCGATCGCCCAGGGGCGGCCCGACGCGGTCAAGGCGACGGCCAAGCTCGGCAAGATTCGCGCCCCGCCGCTCACCGTCGCGGTCGTCTCACGATATGTCGAAGGTGAGATTCCGCAGTGGGAGCAGCGGCTTTCGGCCGGGGCGGTCTGCATCCTGCTGATCCTCGCCGCCCAGGCCATGGGCTACGGCGCCAACTGGATCACCGACTGGTACGCCTACGACGAGGCGGCGGGACGGCTGCTGGGCCTCGCCGCTGGCGAGAAGGTGGCCGGCTTCGTCCACATCGGGACGCCCGCCGAGCCGCCTCTCGAGCGGGTGAGGCCGGACGTGCTCGCCCTGACGAGCGTCTGGAGGGTTTAACGACCCCGATAGGGCGCGACGCCCTGGTCGGGCAGCCACAGGCCATCAGGCGGCGGGCCGGTTTGCCAGAAGACATCGATGGGGATGCCGCCGCGCGGATACCAGTAACCACCGATGCGCAGCCAGGTGGGCGCCGCGACCTCGGCGATCTTGCGGCCGATGGCGAGGGTGCAGTCCTCGTGGAAGGCGCCGTGATTGCGGAACGCGGCCAGATAGAGCTTCAGCGACTTCGATTCGATCAGCCAGTCGGCGGGGGCGTAGTCGATCACCAGATGGGCGAAGTCGGGCTGGCTGGTTACTGGGCACAGGGTCGTGAACTCCGGCGCGGTGAAGCGCGCGAGGTAGAGCATGCCGGCCTGGGGGTTGGGCACGCGCTCGAGAACCGCCTGGCCGGGGTCGGCGGCGACCTTGGCCTCGCGGCCGAGTTGAGTGAGGCGCGTCTCTTCCATGGCGGTGGCGTTTAGCGCGGATCGGGTGGAAGGTGAACTCGCGACAGAGCGGGAGGAATTCATGGCGGGCAAGGACTTCGACGGTTGGACGGTTCTGGTGACCGGCGCGTCCACCGGCCTGGGCCGGGCCATCGCGGTGGAGACGGCCGAGCGCGGCGCGGCGGCGGTGGTGATCAACTACGCCTCGAGCCAAGCGGAGGCCGAGGAGACGGCGAGCCTCGTGGAGGCCAAGGGCGCCCAAGGCGTTGTGGTTCAGGGCGATGTCGCCAAGGACGAGGACTGCCGGCGGATCGTCGCCGCGGCGGCGACCTTCGGGCGCATCGACGCCCTGTTCAACAACGCCGGGATAACCAAGTTCGCCCCCGACCACGCCGATCTGGACGCCGTATCGGCCGAGGATTTCCTGCGCGTCTATGGGGTCAATGTGGTGGGCGCCTATCAGATGATCCGCGCCGCCCGCGCCCTCTTGGAGGCCGCGCCCCAGGCTGGCGCCGTGGTGAACACCGCCTCGGTGGCCGGGGTGATGGGCATCGGCTCGTCGGTTCCCTACACCGCCTCAAAAGGGGCGATGATCACCATGACCCTGTCCCTGGCCCGGGCCCTGGCGCCGAAGATCCGCGTCAACGCCATCTGCCCCGGATTCATCGACACGCCCTGGTTCGGGCGGGCCATGAACCCCGACCAGCTCGAGCGGACCCGCCAGGGGGTCGCGGCGGCGACGCCGCTCAAGGCCGCCTCCACGGCCGAAGACATCGCCGGCGCGGCGGTCTTCCTCGCCTCGCCCGCCGCCCGCCACATCACCGGCGAGACCCTGCTGGTCGATGCCGGCCTGCATCTGGGCTACGCCCCGCTGGCGATGCGGTAGCCCTTTGCAACCACAAGGAGCATTCCGCATGTCCGCCACGCCCGCCGACAGACGCGCCGCCTTCCGTCGCCTGCACGAGAGCGGCTGTTTCGTGCTGCCCAATCCCTGGGACGTGGGCTCGGCGATCGCCCTTCAGAGGCTGGGGTTCAGGGCCATCGCCTCGACCAGCGCCGGCCTGGCGTGGTCGATGGGGCGGCCGGACAACAAGGTCGGGCTGGACGCGGTGCTCGCCCATCTGCGAGCCCTCGCTGGGGCGGTCGATATTCCCCTCAACGCCGACTTCGAGAACGGCTTCGCCGACGATCCGGCCGGGGTTGCGACCAACGTCGCCTTGGCGGTCGAGACCGGCGTCGCGGGCCTGTCGGTGGAGGATTCCACCGGCGAGGCCGCCGCGCCGCTCTACGATTTCACCCTCGCCGTCGAGCGCGTCGCCGCCGCCCGCCAGGCGATCGACGCCAGCGGATCCGGCGTCATTCTCACCGCCCGCTCGGAGGGCTTCATCGCCGGCCGACCAGATTTCGGCGAGACCGTGCGCCGCCTTTGCGCCTTCGCCGCCGCCGGCGCCGACTGCCTCTATGCGCCGGGTCTCGACAAGGAGAGCCAGATCGCCGAACTGGTCAAGGCCGTTGCCCCCAAGCCGGTCAATGTGCTCACCCGGGGCCTCCCGGTCGCCGCCCTGGCGGGGCTGGGCGTTCGGCGGATCAGCGTCGGCGGATCGCTGGCCCGGGCCGCCTGGGGCGAATTTCTGCGCGCCGCCCGCGAGATCGCCTCGCAGGGAACCTTCACCGCCTTCGACCGCGCCGAGGCGGGCGGGAAGTTGAACGCGCTGTTTCCGCTGGCGTCCGGGGACGGCGCCTAACTCTTGCCGGCCTCGGCTGGCGCGGCGTTCATCGGCGGTTGGACGGCGGCCACGATGTCCTGGTGTTCGTGCCGGCGCACGCGCTCGGTGATGTTGAGGCGGGTGAAAAGGTGGGCCGCGCCGTGATCGCGAACCGCCTGGGCCCAAAGGACGCGGGCGTCCGTGAGAAGATTCTGGCCTTCGCCGACATGGACGATCTCATAGCCCTCGCCCGCCTCGCGCACATAGACGTAGTTGCCGCCCATGGGCGACAGGGGCCGGCCGTCGCGGAACAGGTTGAAGCGATAGACCGCCCCCGAGGCGCCCTTCAGATCGATCATGTCCTTCATCGTCACTCCAAACACATTTCGCGCGGCCCACGCTAAGCCAGATGCGTCTCGATCCACGCGCGGCCTTCATCGTAGCCCAACACCGGCAGTCGCGCGAAATTTTGGTGGAAGTAAGGGAAGCGGCGGGGCGCGAGATCGGCCCGCATGTCCAAGAGCTTGGGCTGATCGGAAAGGACGCGCATCACGCCGACGCCATGGTCGATGGCGAGCAGGCGGAAATCCACGTCGGGGGAAGCCATCAGCTCGAACGCGACCTTCCAGCCGTCGCCGGTCCAGCCGGCGGTCGATAGCGGCGGGACGTGTTCCTCGATCCAATCTCGCGGCAGCATGTCGTGCAGGGCGATCCAGCCGCCCTTCCGGACGCATTTCAGCGAATTGACCAGATCGCGGCGCACCTGATCGTAGAGGTGGAGGCCGTCGATGAAGACGACGTCGAACCGCGCGTCCGGATTGGCAACAAAGAAATCGTCGCTGGTTTGCCGGTGGGTGCCGCCGCTCACCGGATCGACGCCCGTCTTGTGCTTGGCCATCACCGAATCGAACAGCAGGTTCGAGGCGCAGCCGATCTCCAGATAGTCGCCGCCGGCATTGCCCGATAGAAGAAGATTGACGATCGAGATCCGGTTGTAGGCGATCGCCGCCCAGTCGTAGTCGAGGACATGCGGATAGCGGTCGGCGCGGAATTTTCGCCGCAGCAGCGTTTCGCGCACGAGGGAATTGAGGTTGCGCCTTTTGCGGCGTCCAGGCGCATCGGTCATCCCTGATTCATCGCTCGCGCTTCTCCGCAAATCGTGGGGACGGAGGGACTCGAACCCTCACGGCCTTGCGGCCAACGGATTTTAAGTCCGGCGCGGTGAGCTGTAAACCATTGGCAGGCAATGCCTTTTCCACCTTCACCTTTCGTATTTGCAAGAGACTGTGAAAAAAACGGCCATTTTCCGCGACCTGACCGACGACGAAGGCAAGATGTCTATGAGCGGGCGAATTCCACTATCGGGTCCATAACCTGGGCGTCGGCGGCTTTGAGAGCGTCAATGTACCGTTTCCTCAAATCCGCGATGGAAGCGAGGTTGCCGCTTCCCCAGCTGAAGCGACTCCCGCCGAGCTGGACGATGAGAAGATCGGCCGCCAGGCGCGACAAACGGCCATTGCCGTTCGGAAAGGGGTGAATGAAGACGAGCCGATGATGGAGCCGCACGGCGATTTCGTCGACCGGGAACGTCTGATGTTTGATCCAGTAGCGGACGTCATCGAGCAGCGCGCGAAGCTGCGGACCGATCTGCCATTCGGCGACCCCGAGGTTGCGCTCCGTCGTGCGAAACTGCCCAGCCCACTTCCACACGCCGGCGAACATGCGCCCATGAAGCTGGCGCAGAAAATCCTCGGTGAGCACGTCGCGCTTTCGGGCGAACGCCCAGCGATCGGCGTCGCCAATTCCCATCTGCTCGACTTCGTTCAACTCGCGACGGTGGGCGATATAGCTCGGAATGAGCGCCTCACGCTCTTCGGGCGTGAGCGGCGTTGCGGCTTCGTCGTTCTCGGCGTCAATGAGCGGATCGCTCATGGCGTCTCCCACAGCCGACGCGGATCGCCGCGCAGCAATTCATCGATGAGGCGCTCGCGCTCCTTTTTGAGCCTTCGTGGCTCAACGGCCTGGTTTTCAAGCTTCATGGTGTGGTGAGTACGCGCAAGTTGCGCGCTGGCGATTTGGCGCGCGCGTTCCCGTACGACGTTCTCCAGAGGCTGGTCGGGAACGAACGCATAAACGAGTTTGCAGCCCAATCCCTCAGCCACCAGGCGCAAGGTTCTGAGCGTGATCGAGTCATTGGCTTCGGCCTTTTCGATGGCGGTGATACGTGGTTGCGAAACTCCGACTCGTGTCGCTAACTGCGCCGTCGTCATGCCGAGGGATTCGCGGATGGCCTTGATCCAGCCGCGTGATGGACGGGTTACCCCCTGGGCCTTGCGCAGAGGCGCGAGTTGGCTCTCTAGCGCCGATTGGGCGAGGGATTTTGGCGCTGATTTAGAACTCATTTGTTATCATCCTCCGCACAGTAAATAGCATATATATTATTGAGAATCAATTCGTGGATAATGATTGTGTTATCACAATGGCTTGGGCTACGCGGTGATGGCCCCCGCTCTCGCGCGGGCGATACCTGACCAAAAGAGGGCGGGAGCTGCGGCTGCGTCTCTTCGGTCACGACTAGCTCAACTACCGGGCCGCGGTCGGCAGGGAGCCAGAACGGAATCTCGTCATCCAAAAGGGAATGAGTCGGTCGTCGTTAGCCAATCGTGATAGGGCGCGGAAGACCAGGGGACACAATACCTAATTCTGGTGCGGGCGGCCGGAATCGAACCGGCACGAGCCAAAGCCCAACGGATTTTAAGTCCGTTGCGTCTACCAATTCCGCCACGCCCGCGCGAAGCGGATCGTCATAGCGCGCATTCGACGGACATTTAAGGCTGCCGCGGCCAGCGGTCACGCTTCGGACACCACTTGGACCACGGCCGCCGCGCCGATTCCGGCCAACCTCGCCACCAGCGCCTCGGCCGTCGCCTCCACCTCTGACCGGTCGCGGCCGCGGATGACCAGGTTGGAGCCATAGCCGCCTTCGCCGAAGAACGGGTAGCTGCCGAGCGACAGGGCCGGGTGGGCCTTGGCCAGGGCCTCCAGAGGCGCGGCGATGGCGCTCTCGCCCATGCCCTCGACGCGCACGGTGCGCGAGATCACCACCGCGCCGGTCCTCAGGCGGGGTCCGACATCCTCCAGCATACCGCGCATGATCTGCGGCACCCCGGCCAGAACGAAGACATTGCCGATCTGGAAGCCGGGCGGCCCCTGCACCGGGTTTTTCACCAGGCTGCCGCCCACCGGAATCCGCGCCATGCGCCGGCGGGCGGCGTTGAGGTCGCCGGCCCAGCGCGCCGTCATCAGGGCGACGATCTGCGGATGCTCATGGAGTTCGACGCCGAAGGCCTCGGCCACGCACTCGGCGGTGATGTCGTCATGGGTGGGCCCGATACCACCGGTGGTGATCACATAGTCGTACGCCGCGCGCAGGGCGTTCAGGGCGCCGACGATCTCGGCCTTTACGTCGCCCACCACGCGGGCCTCGGCCACATCGACCCCGAACGGCGCCAGATAGCGGGCGATGGCGTTGAGGTTGGTGTCCTGGGTGCGGCCGGAGAGGATCTCATCGCCGATGATCAGGACCGCGGCGGTGACGGTTTCACTGGTCGCCATGGCCGCCTCCTTGACCGCACCCCTGGACGTCGCCCCCGGGGGACGGGCATAGGCCGCCGATGCTTTTGCCGCAACCGCTGGCGCACGGGCGCCTCGCCGCCCGCTACAAGCGCTTCTTCGCCGATGTGGTGCTGGACGACGGCCGTGCCGTCACCGCCCATTGCCCCAACCCCGGGGCCATGCTGGGGCTGAACACACCGGGCCTGGGCGCCTGGGTCTCGCCGGCGACGGGGGCCAAGCGCAAACTCGCCTGGACCCTGCAACTGGTGGAGGCGGATGGCGGCCTGGTGGGGATCAACACTCTGCTGCCCAACGCCTTGACGGCCGAAGCCCTGGCGGCGGACGCCATCCCAGAACTGACCGGCTACGCGGTTCACCGCCGCGAAGTGCGGCTGGGCGACGCCAGCCGAGTCGATTTCCTGCTCACCCACCCGGATCGACCGTCGTGCTGGCTGGAGGTCAAGAACTGCCACCTGCGCCGCGAGGGGAGCCTGGCGGAATTTCCCGACTGCGTAGCGGCGCGATCGGCGCGGCACCTGCGGGAGCTCACGGCGCGGGTCGCGGCCGGCGACCGCGCGGTCCAGCTTTTCGTCATCCAGCGCACCGACTGCGACCGTTTCGCCGCCTGCGCCGATCTCGATCCCGCCTATGCCGCCGGCCTGATCGCCGCCGCCGGCGCGGGTGTTGAAGTCTTGTGCTATGGTTGCGACATAGGCGTGGGCGAGATCCGCATCGCGCGGCGCCTGCCGTGGATTCACGCGCCGGCGGCGATCACCTGAAAAGATAAAGTCATGGCATTGGTCGACGACGAACTGGAGGGCGAGGTCCGCACGGGACGGATCAAGGTCCACGGGCCCGAGGCGTTCGAGGGCATGCGGGCGGCGGGACGCCTGGCCGCCGAGTGCCTGGACATGCTGACGCCTCATGTGAAGCCGGGCGTCGTCACCGGCGACCTGGATCGGCTGGCGCGGGAGTTCACCCTCGATCATGGCGCCCTGCCCGCCTGCCTCTATTATCGCGGCTATTCCCACAGCCTGTGCATCTCGCCCAACCATGTGGTCTGCCACGGCATGCCCGGCGAGCGGACCCTGCGCGAGGGCGACATCGCCAATATCGATGTGACCGTGGTGGTGGACGGCTGGCACGGCGATACATCGCGGATGTACGCCCTGGGCGAGGTCGCGCCCCGCGCCCGCCGGCTGATCGACGTCACCTATGAGGCGCTGGAGCGGGGACTGGCCCAGGTGAAGCCCGGGGCGCGGCTGGGCGATATCGGGCACGCCATCCAGTCCTATGTGGAATCCATGCGCTGCGCGGTGGTCCGCGACTTCTGCGGCCACGGGCTTGGCCGGGTGTTCCACGACGCGCCCAACATTCTGCATTTCGGCCGGCCGGGCACGGGCGTGGTTCTGCAAGCGGGCATGCTCTTCACCGTCGAGCCGATGGTGAATCTGGGCCGCCATCCTGTGAAACTGCTCGCCGACGGCTGGACGGCGGTGACGCGCGACAAGTCCCTGTCGGCCCAGTGCGAACATTCGGTGGGGGTGACCGAAACCGGCCATGAGGTGTTCACCCTCTCGCCGAAGGGGCTGTTCAAGCCGCTCTGACGGGGCGCAGGACGCCGGGCTTTCTCGAAGTTCATCCCGCCCGGCGCCGCCACAGGGGAAGGGCGAACCACACCAGCAGGGCCAGGAGCGCGGCGGCGGCGAAACCCATGGCGGCCAGGGCAAGGCTCTTGGTGACCAGGTCGAGGGCGATGAAGAAGTCGCCGGCCAGCGCCAGGGCCAGGGCGGCGAGGCCCCAGAGCAGGCAGGCGACGGCCATCCTGTCCACGCGCCCGGTGTCCTCGCCGCGCTCGGCGATCCGGTGAAAGGACGGCGGCGCCATCAGCACGATCATCGCCAGGGTCAGAAGGACGAGGCTGGCAGTATGTACGCCCTTGTCGAGGGGGCTCAGTTTCTTGAACGTCTCGGCCAGATAGGCGGCGAGCTGAAAGCCGAGCAGGGCCTGGACACCGGGCAGAACGGTGCGCCCGCCGTTCATCACCTCGGTGATCTTGTCCTTCAGGGAGACCGTTGCGGGGACGGCGTCCTTGGCCGGCGTTGGCGATGTTTTGCTCATCAGGGCGATCCCGAACCAGAAGATGAGGGCCAGAGCGACGACCGCAAGCCCCAGGGCGATGGAGAAAAACCCGCCCAGCTCGCCATCGGTCACCACCGTGACATTGATGCCGGTGGCCACGGCGAAGAGAGGAAGCGCCAGGGCGATCATGTGGTCGGTGAATCGGGACTGGCGGCGGGTCGTCTCGCCGCGCTCGGCGATCCGGTGGTGCGAGGACGGCGCGATCAAGGTGACGAGCACGACGATCAGCAGGGCGAAGGCCGCCAACTCGAGGGGTTTCAGCGTCGGCGAGAGGGAGGCGAACGCCTTCTGGAATATCGCCGCGTACTGGAAACCAAGCAGAAACTCCGCCCCGAACATCAGGGTCTGGGCTTCGCTCAGTCCCGACTTGACCTTATCCGCCGTGTCGGCCATGGCCCAGCTTTTCCCTCATCGCCGGACGCCCTGGCGCCCGCCGAAGAGCGCGAGTCGGCCGCGCGAAGACCGGCCATGGCGGCGATGAACCGAACCTCGCCGTAGCCGATAACGGCGTTGGCGTTGCAATCATTCGCGATCGTGTGGCGAAAGTCGCAAAGACGCCCCTAGGGGCCAAGATACCGCACCAAGGCGATTCCGCCGCGGGTCTGGGTTCGACTATTGAAAACGCTGCCGACCGCCACGATCTTGCCGTCGCTTTGAATCGCGAACGCGGCAATCGCCGCCTCGTCCTCACCCTTGAACGCAGTGAATACCTCGCCACCATTCCCGAACGTGGCGTCGAAGGCGCCATCGGCATTGAAGCGGGCGGTGGCAAACTCTTCGCCTAAATTTCCGCTTCCGCCGACGAGCAGTTTTCCATTCGTTTCCACGGTAGTGGCCACCACGACCCCGCGATCGCCCAAGTCATACATCGGTGTCTGAAACGTCGGATCGACCTCATTGAATTTCGTATAGCGTGCGTTTTGAAATGGAAATCCACCTCCGCCACCGTTCATAAACACGACTTTCCCATCGTCCTGTAACGTGACGGCTTCCCCCGGTCCCGATTGAAGCGCCAAAAGCCTGTCGTTCGCGGGGGGCGCCTGCTCGAATTTACCCGAACTGCTGAAATGTTCGATCGGCAGCCCTGAACCTTGGGTCATTGAACCAACGCCGATCAGGCTTCCATCCGATACCAGCCCAATCGAGAAGAGAACCTGCCCTGTAGAACCCGTCACACCCGCGTTACCGAAGGTCGGATCGGGCTGTCCCGACGGCAGGAAGCGCGCGAAGTTCGACTCGGAGCCGCCGCCGCCGATGACGATCTTGTTATCCGGCTGCACAAGTATCGCGGTGGCTTCTTGAAAGGGTGCGGTTGCTTTTCCGGCGCTGCCAAATGTCGTATCGAGCGTTCCACTCGGGTTGAAACGCGCGACCGTGGCAAGGTTGCCGTGTTTGCCGGTCCCCGCGACGAGAATCTTGCCGTGGGCTTCGATGGCGAGCGCGTGGCCGAAGTTGCTGGTAATAAGATGGCTCTTCACACTGCCGTGTTGACCGAAGGCGGCATCGATCGATCCATTGCCAAGGTAGCGCATCAATTCGACACCGTGACCGGTGGTTGCGAGAACGACAATCTTACCGTCGCTTTGCAATGCGACCGCCGCGACACCGACCGTGCCAATGAGCGTGACGACCTTTCCGCCGTGCCCGAATGCCGGATCGAGCGACCCCGCCTTGGCCCCTCCGGATTCCGCCCCTGACCGAGAAATGGGCGACGCCCCACCTTGCGGCGACACGATCTGCTTGGCCGAGGCAGGTTGCAGGCCAAAAAGCATGAGCGCCGCGGTGGCGGCGAACCAGCTACTTGCCATGGACTTGTCTCCTCATTGGTTGAGCGTGCCGACCGTATCGGCCTCCCTGCCGTGAGTGTGGGCGGGGTTCAATCGGTTAGTGGCATCGGAGAGGAAAAGGTTCCAAGGAGAGCGCCGGTTTTTGACCCTCAAGCGAAGTGGACCGGTCTCACCATGGAGAGGGCGGGCCGCCAGGCGTCGGGGCGCCCGTGGCTCATCGCATCCAACGGTGCGCCGGCGCCCGCGCCGAAGCCGGCCATGGCGGCGATGAACCGGTGGCCGGAACTCGACGCCGGGTCGTGAGGCAAGCTCGCGCCCCCGCCGGGGGAGCCGCCGGCCGCCCCGGACATGGTCACCGTGACATTCGTCCCGCCGGCGCCGTCCGAGGCGACGTGGAAGGTGTCGCCGGCGAAATTCCCCGCCAGTTGCAAAGTGGCGACCGTCTTGGATCCATTGGTGATCACCAGGATGTCGCCGGCCTCCAAGGTGGCGGCCGTCGCTTTGCGGGCCAGGAGTTCGATGGTGTCGGTGGCGGCGAAGCCGCGGATGGTCGCCGCGAATTGCGAGGGATTGCCCAGCGCCAGGGTCGCATTGCCGCCGTTGAAAGACATGCCCAGCGTCGCCGCCGCCGAGAAGCCCACTTCCAGCGTCGCGCCCGCGTCCACCCTCAGGGTTCCGCCACCGGTGATCGCCTGAGTGAGGTCGAGCGTTCCGCTGGCCGCCTCGATGGAACCGGTGTCGGCGATCCTGACGCCGACCACGCTGGTTCCCGTGCCGCCGGACTTGATCAGCAGGCCGCCGTTGTGGATGCTGGAGGCGAGAGAGGCGCCGCGCGCGATGTCCCAGTCGCCGTCGATCCGGTAGGTAGCGCCTGCCGCAATCGATAGCGTAGCGACGTTCGAGCCGGCGTCGCCGAGGGTGACGGCGCCGGCCTGGTCGACCACGCCGACATCGCTCAGGGTGGCCGTGCCGGTCACGGTCAAATCGGCGATCGTGGCGGTGGAGAGCTTGACCGTTCCGGCCCCGCCCACCGTTCCGGTGAGGGTCGCCGCGCCTTTCAGAGTCAGGGTGTCGCCGGTGGCGACATTCAGGGTCGTGCCGATATCGGTTTGGGAGAAGCGGCCCTTGAAGCGGAGGCTTTCGTTGAGGTTGACCACCGCGCCTGCGGACAGGTCCAATTCTCCGACCGTGATAGCGCCGCCGTTGATGGCGCTCGTCCCGCCGGCGAAGGAAAGCGTGACCGGCAGGACGCCCTTTCCGGGTCCGGTAATCGGCCCATCAAAGCTGTTGGTCGCGCCGGTGAACTCCAGGGTTCCGGTTTCGATCTTGATCACCCCGGTGTCGGTGAAGTTCACCCCGATGACGGCGAAGCCGGCAATCTCCGGGAGGAAGGTCTTCACGAGCGTGCCGGCGTTGATGAAGCTGTTGGCGCCGGCGCCGTTAAAGACTCCGGTATCGCCCCTGAGGAGAAGGGTCCCGCCGGCGTCGTTCTTGATCGTGCCGCCGCCCAGGCTGGGGCCGAAGGGGTTGGCGCCGAGCACCACCCCCAAATCCCCAGTCCCGCCCTGGTTCTCCACGACACGGCCGCCATCGAGGTAGCCCCCCAGGCTGAAGAGCGAGGACGCCGTAAACAGGGTCGTCCCCGGGCCGGTCTGCAGGCTGGCAGTGAAGCCGCCGACACCGGTGATCGTCAAAACTCCCGAGCCCGACACCGTGCTGTTGATGCCTTGAGTGAAGTTGGTGACGGTCACCGCTCCGGCGCCGAGCGCCAGTTCGCCGCCGTCCACCGCCACCGTGCCGGTTCCGTGGATGGTCCCGGCGCCCAGCGAAAACCGGCCGGCGGTGAAATTGCCCGGAAAGAAATCGAGCTTCCCGCCCGAGGCGACGGTGAAGGCCGAAGCGCTGGCCGATCCACCACTGCCATAGAGAGCGAGGCTCGCGCCCGAGGAGATCGAGATCGTTCCAGGCCCGCTGTTGGTGAAGCCAAAGAGATCCAACTCGCCGCTCTGAACCAAAACCCTGCCGGTGTTGCTCAGGGGGACGCCGATGACGGCGCCGCCGGTCCCAGCCTGCAATTCGAGCGTGCCGGCGTTGACGAAGCCGATGGCGCCGGCGCCATCCCGGATGAAGCTCGCCTGCCCCATGATGATCGTCCCGCCGGCGTCGTTCTTCAGCGTGCCGCCGCCAAGAGCCTTGCCGAACGGATTGAGGCCAAGGTCGATCTCCTGGGCATCCAACAATATCAACGTTCCCTGATTCTCCAGGATACGCCCGCCATCAAAGGCGGGAGCGGGGTTGTTGGCGAAGGTCGTGACGCCCTTGAGGAGGGTCGTGCCCGGGCCGGTCTCCAGCGAAGCGCCCGAGAACACGGTCGGGCCGGTCACCGTGAAGGTGGAAGCGCCCGACACCGTACCGCCGCTCTGGGTGAAGCTTGCCGCGGTCGCGTTCCCGCCGAACGCCAATGTCCCGCCCGACACGGTCAGCAAATTAGCGAAGCCCGAAGTGGAGTTGATCGCCAGCGATCCGCCCGAGACCACGAAATCATCGTTGCCGACGGTGAGGGTGTTGACGGTGTCCACGCCCGTGCTGTGGGTGACCGTGTGGAGATCGGCGGTATCGATGGAGACATCGTCGGTGGAGTTGGGAAGCCGTTGGGGGGTCCAATCGGCCTTGGTCGCCCAATTGCCGTCGGCGTTCAGATTCCAGGTGATGGTCGGCGTGGGCATGGTTGTTTTCCTTCCGTCGCCGCCGCGCAAAGGCGGGTCGGAGACGGATGCGAACGAGCCCCTCTTGCTCCATAAGACTCGCGGACGGCTGGTTTATTCCCTGGCTGTCAAAAAAAGGCGCCCCTTCACCGCCCTCAATCCGCCTCTCACGGCGCCATGGTGATCGTATAGGGATGCCGCTTCCCGTAGGTGGTCCCCTGCGGATTTGTGACCGGCGTACTGTATTGGCCGGCGGCGATAAGGGTCTCTCCACTTCCCGCCGGGAACAGGGCGATGTCGGTCAGCGCGTTGCCGATGGTGATACCCTGGATGGGAGTCGTGCTACCCGGCACGTTGGATTTGGCCGCCGGGACGACCACCCAACCCGTTCCCGTCCAGTGTTCCACCAGCGGCGTGAAGTACTCGGAGTTGGGACTGTCGATACCACCGTTGCTGTAGCCCACCGCCCAGACATCGCTCGCCGATCGCGCCGTCACGCCCTGAAGCACGGTGTTCGGTTGCCGGGTCGGCGCGGTGGGTACGGAGCTCCAGCGCTTGCCGTCCCAATGTTCGGCCAACGGCGACTGGATCATTTTATGGCTCAGGACCTGTGAATATCCCACCGCCCACGCATCGTTAGCCGCCGTCGCGGTGACGCCGAACAAGATATTCACGGAGTCTCCCCCATTTACGCTCGGAACCACCGTCCAAACGTTTCCGTCGAAATGCTCGATCAAGGTGGTCGAAAAGCCGCCGATGTGATTTTTCAAGCCGACCGCCCACACGTCGTCATGGGCGCGGGCGAACACGCGAAAGAGAATCGCAAAAGTATTGTTCCCCGGCAGTTTGGGCGGGGTCACCGCGGTCCAGGCTTGGCCATCATAGTGAGCCAGTAGCGCCGATGGGACGCCGCTCTTGTCCTCGTCGTAGCCCACCGCCCAGATATCGTTCGGCGCGACGGCCGAAATGCTCGACAGCGAGCCGGCGGCGGTGTTCGGATCGCCCGGGTTGGGGCTCGGCACCGTCTTCCAGCGTGTCCCTTCCCAGTGCTGAATCACGCTCGCCGGCCCGACGATGAGTTGAAAGCCCACCGCCCAGGCATTGTCCGGGGCCAGGGCCACCACCCCGCCCAGGCCGCTGACTTCATTGATGCCTTCCAAATCCCGGTCGCTCACGCGGCACCATTGCGTCCCGTCGAAATGATAGGTCAGGGCGTTGCCCCCCGGCCCCTCCGGGCCGAACGGGTTACCGCCGCCCACCGCCCACACATCGGTGGTGGAGGTGCCCGCCACCGAGCTGAAGTTTTCGCCCCGCTCGACAAAGGCGTTGAATTGCAACCGTGTGGGCAAGGCCGGCTGGCTCGAAATCCGCCAGTTCCTGGCCATCGGCGGGTTCGCCAGGTTTGTGCACTGCCCGGTGGTCTGCCCTGCCGCCAACACCGGCGCCCCCTGGGCGACCGCCGGCAAGGCCGCCGACAGAGCCGCCGCCTGGGCCGCCAGCAGAAAAGCAACATAGGTCCGCATATCACATCTCCTTGTGTATGAGGCTAGACTCCCCGAGAGGCTGCTTTATTCCGCTGACGAGCGCTATATTTATTGGAAGGCTCATCACTTTCTGGTGTTGTGAGCGGGGGCGGCAATGCAGTGGTGGTTAAGCTCGGCGCCGGTCTTCGCGGCGTTCACTACGCTCCCGGCGCCAGGCTCATCAGGATGAATGAAAAAGGGAGGTCACGTCAGCAGCGCGCACTCCCGCGCGTCACAACCGGATGCCTTCTCGACCGTTCAAAAACGATTTCCTTAGTTGCAGCAAATCTGCGGCGGACACATCCGATACCGCCCAGCATTCAAAAGTTCCGTTGGACCACCAGGCGATGTTGAGCCCGTCGCGGCGTGTGATGACGTGAGCCGGCCACTGGTCGCGCCGAACGGGCCGCAGGAACAGGCTGACGAGGCGCGGCCCCCGAGCGTAGACGAACACCGCCACGGGCCGACCATCGACATAGTCCACTCGCCCGCCGAGTAGCGGGAAGCCTTTTGTCTTCAAATCCTTCACCGGCGGCGCATAGCTCAACCTGTCGTCGAACCATAGTTTGACGACATGCCGATCGGACGAGGCGAGGTCGATCATCCGGTGCGTGGCCAGGGCGCGGACATGGTCGTTGAACACCGTGTCGGCGACCGACCGCCGGCCGTCGTGACCGGTGAGCGCGAGCATCGCCGCGCCGGTCAGCAACGCGGTCGCCGCGACGGTCGCCGCGTATCGCATCCACGGGGATGGGGTGACCCGACGCCTGTCCTCCCGCCTCGCCGCAGCCCGGATATCGTTCAGGATCTTCGCCCGCAGGTCGAGCGGCGCCGGTTGCCGCGCCACGACCCGCGCCAGCACGGTGCGGTCGGCCTCGAATCTGCTCAAACGACCGGCGCATATTTCGCATTCGGCCAGATGCGATTCAAACCGCCCGGCCAAGCCGGCGTCGAGCTCGGCGTCGGCGTAGAGGTCCAGCAGCCGTTCAGCTTCGGCGTGATCCATTGCCGGCCTCCTGTCTCAAGCGACTGACGCGGGCGGCAAGCAGCTTACGGGCGCGCCCCAGTCTCGACATGACCGTGCCGAGGGGAATATCGAGGATTTCGGCGATGTCCTTGTAAGCCAGGCCTTCGGCCTCCCGCAAAATGAGGATCATCCGCTGGTCCTCGGAAAGATCGAACAGGGCCCGCCGGATGAGGTCGCGATCCTCGGTTCGCAAAAGCAAGGCTTCGGGGTCGCTCGCCGACTCCCCGCCGCCGGCCACGGCGAGCGCCACCTCGGCCGCGGCGTCGTCGAACGAGGTGAACGCGGGCGTGTGGCTGGCGGCCTTGAGGCGACTAAAATGGGTGTTCCGCAGGATCTTCAGCAGCCAGGGCCTGACGTTGTCGCCCCTCACCTGGTCGAAAAAGCGAAACGCGCGCAGGCAGGTGTCCTGCGCCAGATCGGCGGCGTCGGCCGCGTCCCCGGTCAACCAGGTCGCCAGACTGTGAACCGCGTCCAGATGCGGCACGATCAATCGCTCGAAGCGCTGGGCGTCGCCTCCCGCTGTCACCGCGATCCTCCGCACCGGTGAATTGTCCGGCGGGCGGCCTCGCGTCGCAAGGGAATGATTTTTCGTTTTACGGGGAATAAAACCTTGTTTCGCGGCGGTCTATCTATCGGGAGCATCGCGCACCCAACGCGCTTCTGATCGAATAAAGCGGAAACTTCACCTTGGAGGGGTTCACGTCGGGCAGTGCACGCACATCCGCGCGTCATAGCCGACTGCCCCCTCGACCGTTCAAAAAGGATTTCCTGAGTTGCAGCAAATCTCCGGCGGAGACATCCGATACCGCCCAGCATTCAAATGTTCCGTTGGACCACCACGCAATGTTGAATCCTCCGCGGCGCGTGATGACGTGAGCCGGCCGGTCGTCGCGCCGAACGGGCCGCAGGAACAGGCTGATAAGACGCGGCCCCCGAGCGTAGACGAACACCGCCACGGGTTGACCGTCGATGTAATCCACCCGGCCGCCGAGTAGCGGGAAACCCTTCTCCCTTATATCCACAAGCGGCGTATAGCTCAGCCTTCCGCCGAACCATGGATTGACGGCGTTCTGGTCAGAGGAGGCGACGTCGATCATCCGATGCGTGGCGAGGGCGCGGACATGGTCGTTGAACACCGTGTCGGTGACCGACCGCCGGCCGGCGTGACCGGTGAGCGCGAGCATCGCGGCGCCGGTCAGCAACGCGGTCGCGACGATGGTCGCCCCGTATCGCATCCACGGGGGGGTGACCCGACGCCTATCCTCCCGCCTCGCCGCATCCCGGATAGCGTTGAGAATCTTCGCCCGCAGGTCAGGCGGCGCCGGCTGCCGCGCCAGGGCCAGGGCCAGGACGGCGCGGTCGGCGTTCAGCCTCCTCCAGCGAGCGGCGCATATCTCGCATTCGGCCAGATGCGATTCAAACCGCCCGGCCAAGCCGGCGTCGAGCTCGCCGTCGGCGTAGAGGTCTACGAGCAGTTCAGCTTCGGCGTGATCCATTGCCGGCCTCCTGCCTTAAGCGACTGACGTGGGCGCTGAGCAGCTTGCGGGCGCGCCCCAATCTCGACATGACCGTGCCGAGGGGAATATCCAGAATTTCGGCGATGTCTTTGTAAGCTAGGCCTTCGGTCTCCCGCAAAACCAGGATCATGCGCTGATCCTCGGAGAGGTCGAACATGGCTCGCCGGATGAGTTCACGATCCTCGGTTCGCAAAAGCAAGGCTTCGGGGTCGCTCGCGAACCCCGCCTCGACGCCGGCCATTGTGACTAGCGCGATTTCGGCTTCGGCGTCATCCAACGAGGTGAATGCGGGCGTGTGGCTCGCGGCCTTGAGGCGACTATAATGGGTGTTGCGCAAGATCTTCAGTAGCCAGGGCTTGACGTTGTCGCCCCGCACCTGGTCGAAAAAGCGAAAAGCGCGCAGATAGGTGTCCTGCGCCAGATCGGCGGCGTCGGCCGCGTCCCCGGTCAGCCAGGCCGCCAGATTGTGAACCGCATCCAGATGCGGCGCAATCAATCGCTCGAAGCGCTCGGCGTCGCCTCCCGCTGTCACTGCGATCCTCCCACCGCTCAAGTGTCCGGCGGCCGTGCTCGCTTCGCAAGGGAATTATTTTTCGCGTCCCAGGGAATAAAACCTGTTTTGCGTTGGTCTTATCGCTTGGGAGCCTCTGTGCATACTGGGCCCAGCCTACTGGCCCGCTCGCCTGCGGCGAGAGGCTTATTGGGAAATAAGCGATGAGCGATTGCGATCACGACGGCGACGGACGGCGCGGCGGAACGCAAGGCCATAGTCGGCGCGGGGTGCTGGAATGCATGACCTGGGCCGGGACCGGGGTGTTGTGGACGATCGCCGGCGGAGTGCCCTATTCGCTGGGCCTGGTCGGCGAGGCGATGGCGCAGGGGGCCGGCGGCCTGACCTTCATGCAGATCAGCGACAGCCACATGGGCTTCAAAATGCCGGTGAACCCCAACGTCGCCGGCACGCTGGAGGAGGCGATCGGGCGTATCAAGGCCATGCCCGTGAAGCCCTCGCTGATGATCCACACCGGCGACATCACCCATTTGTCGCAGCCGGCGCAATTCGACGACGCCGAACAGATCATTTCGCAGGCGGGGCTCGACGTGCATTATGTGCCCGGCGAACACGACATCCTCGATCCCGAAGTCGCGCTCTACAGCGAACGGCACGGGAGCGGAACCAAGGGCGCCGGCTGGTACAGCTTCGACGCCAACGGCGTCCACTTCATCGGTCTCGTCAACGTCGGCAGCGGCGGCCGCTTCATGAGCCGCGTCAACATCGACAATCCCGGCGGCAAGGCCGGCGGTCTGGGCGTCATCGGCGACGAGCAACTCGCCTGGATGCGGGACGACCTGAACGGCCGCGCCGCTTCGACGCCGATCGTCGTGTTCGCCCACATCCCCTTGTGGTCGGTCTATCCGTCCTGGGGCTGGGGCACCGAGGACGGCATACGGGCGCTGGCGCTGCTACGGCGGTTCGGCTCGGTGACCGTGCTCAACGGACACATCCATCAGGTGCTGCAGAAGGTCGAGGGCAATGTGACGTTCCACACCGCCCTTTCCACCGCCTTCCCGCAGTCGGCGCCGGGGACCGCGCCCGGGCCCGGGCCCAAGAAGGTTCCCCCCGAAAAGGTGCGCACCATGCTCGGCATCCGAACCGTCACCTACAAGCAGGGCGAGCAACGTCTCGCCATCATCGACGCCCCTCTGCAGGTCTAGGCGCCGATGACCCTGAAGACGTTCCTTTTTCGGACGATTGGCCATCCAGCGAGGTGAGGCGCCGCGATGCTTCGTAAACTGCTCTTCGTGGCCGGCGGGCTCGTCGTGCTCGGTCTGGCCGGATTCTGGTTCCTGACCATTCCGGCGACCGTTTCGGCGGGTGCGCTGGGCCCGCACACGCCCGATCTGGCCAACGGCAAGACGATGTTCCTGGCCGGCGACTGCTCGGCCTGCCACGCCACGCCCATGCAGGCCGACGCCACCAGACTGGGCGGCGGCCTCGGCCTAGTCTCGAAATTCGGAACCTTCTACGTCCCCAATATCTCCTCCGACGCCAAGGACGGCGTCGGCGGATGGACCGAGGCGCAATTCGTCACCGCCGTGACGAAGGGGACTTCGCCCGAAGGCGAACACTTCTATCCGATCTTCCCCTACGCCTCCTTCCAGCGGATGAAGCCCGACGATGTGCGCGACCTGTTCGCCTACATCAAGACCCTGCCGCCGGTGGCGGGTAAGGTGCGCGACCCCGATGTGCCGTTCCCGTTGAATATCCGCCGCGGAGTCGGGCTCTGGAAGCTGCTCTACCTCGACGGCAAGACGTTCAAGCCCGATCCGTCGAAGTCGGCGCAATGGAATCGCGGCGCCTATCTGGTCAACGGCCCCGAACACTGCGCCGAATGCCATAGCCCCCGCAACGCTCTGGGGGCTATCGCCCCGGACAACCGCTTTTCCGGCAATCCGATCGGCTATGCCAAGGGCGGTTTTCCGAACCTCACCAACCTCAAGTGGTCGCAGGACGACATGGTCAAGCTACTGGAGACCGGCATGGCCGCGAAAGGCGATCCGGTGGGCCGGGTGGGCGGGCCGATGGTGGAGGTGGTGCGCAGCACCTCGCAGCTCACCCCCGAGGATCGCGCCGCGATGGCCGCCTATCTGGTGTCGCTTCCGCCGATCGCCAGCGGCGCCCCGGCCCAGGTCGCCCAGCCGGAATGATGAAACATTTTCCGGTCGGCGACGGCCGCAAATCGCCCGGTCCGACGATCGTCGGTTCCACGCCGCGCCAGCTTGGAGCAACATCGTGAGCCCCTCGGGTAGGTTGTTCAGAGGGATCGCGGTCGGCGTCGGGGCCGGGCTCTTCGCCTCCCACGTCATGAACCAGTTCCAGAAAGCCTGGTCGGCGATGGATGGGAGCGGATCGAAGCCGGGCCCGGCGCCCGAGCCGGTGACCGTCAAGGTCGCCGATCGCCTGTGCCTGGCGGTCACCGGCAAGCCGATCCCAAAGACCTTTCGCCCGTTCGCCGGCGAGGTGGCCCACTACGGCCTGGGCGCCGCCCTGGGCGCCGCCTACGCCGGCGCCGCCCATTTCCAGCCCGCGGTGACCGCCGGCGCGGGATCGGGCTATTCGTCCGCCGTGTGGCTGGGTCTCGATGAAGGCCTGCTGCCGGCCCTCGGCCTCGGCGACAAGTGGGCCGACGTTCCGGCTGGCAAACATGCCTACGGGCTGATTTCCCACCTCATATTCGGCCTTTCCCTCGACGGCGCGCGCCGCCTCGTCAACCGCGCCTGGCGATAGGAAAAAAGCGCTGGCGCGCGGCGACGATTGTTCTTAGTTTGTTCTCCACGATCTGGACCGGCGAACAAAAAGGGGCTGCCGTTGCTGGAGGAACAGGGTCGATTCGCCTTCCGGGCGGATCGTGCGGTCGGACCGGATCGCGGAGCGCCGGCGATCACCACGGCGCCCCACGCCGGCCATCGCGAACGTCTGCGGGCGCGGGCGGCGATCAGTTTCGCCGCCCTGCCCGACTATGAGCTTCTCGAACTTCTCCTGGCGCGCGGCCTGCCGCGCGGCGACACCAAGCCGATGGCCAAGGCTCTCCTCGCCAGGTTCGGCGGCCTGGCCGGTGTGCTGGGGGCGGGCCTGGCGGAATTGAAGAGCGTCACGGGCGTCGGGCCCTCGGTGGCGCTCGACCTCAAGCTGGTGCACGAGGCCACGGTGCGCATGGGCCGCGGCGAATTCGCGAAACGCACCGTCATCTCCTCGTGGAGCGCGCTCCTGGCCTATACGCGCATCGCCATGGCCCACGAGGCGCGCGAGCAGTTCCGGGTGCTGTTCTCGACAAAAAGAACCGGTTGATCGCCGATGAGGTGATGAGCCGCGGCACCGTCGATCACGCCCCGGTCTATCCGCGCGAGGTTATGCGCATGGCCCTGGAACTGTCGGCCAGCGCGATGATCCTGGTGCATAATCACCCCTCGGGCGACCCCACCCCCTCGGCCGCCGACATCGACATGACCCGCCAGGTGGTCGAAGCCGGCCGTCCCCTGAAGATCGCCGTCCACGATCATCTGGTGGTCGGGCGGGAGGGGGTGGCCAGCTTCAAGGCGCTCGGGTTGTTCTAAGGGCCAGGGCCGCGCGGCGGGACATCGAAATAGGACGGTGGGGAAATCGAACGGTCACCTCAATCGTTGAGGCTGATCTTCCAGGTATCGAGGGTCGTCCCCAGTTGCTGATCGAGGGTGGCGAGAGCGTTCAGATAGACGACGGAGGCCGACAGCGCCTGGGTGTCGGCGGCGCGAAGATTGGTCTCGAAGCTCAGCACCTCGAAATTGGAAGCGCGGCCCGCCCGCAGCTTTTCGCGTTCCAGGTCCAGGGTCTCGGCCGCCAAGTCGCGCGCCTGGCGGGCGGCATCCACCTGGCGCCAGGTCAGTTCGACGCCCTGAACGGCGTCGCGCACCTGCGCCTCGATCTGCTGGCGAAGATCGGCGAACTGAACTTCCTGGGTGCGAAGACCCGTCGTCGCCTGAACCTCGGCCTGGGCGAGGGCGCGGTCGCCCAGCGGCACCGACAATTCTAGGCCGACGCTCTCGCTGAACCCGTTGAGCCCCGAAACCGGCAGGCCGGTCTTGGGGTCGATGGCGACCAGGCCGCCGCGTTCGGTCTGATGCTGCAGGCTGCCGACCGCCGAGAGGGTCCAGAGGCGATCGTTCTTGGCGACGATCAGACCTTGCCGCGCCTGATCGAGCGCCCATCGCTGGGCAAGATAGTCCGGTCGGTTGTCAAGGGCGATGGCGATGGCCCGGTCCAGATCTATGGCGACATGCTCGGCCTTGAGGGGGTCGGCGGCCAACACGTCGGTATGCAGATCGATGGCCAGGAGGCTGAGGAGGGCAAGCTGGGCGCTGTTGCGCTCCTGTTCGGCGGCGAGCAGCGCCACCTGCTGGTTGGCGATGTCCGCCTGCGTCTGCACGATCTCGGCCGCCGCCATGCGTCCAGCGTCGATCAGCGCCTGGTTGGTTTGAAGCTGCGTCTTCGATCGCTCCAGGGACTGTTCGGCGATGGTCAGTTGCTGTTGGGCCTGAAGCAGGCCGCGGTAGGCGACGATGATACTGGTGACGGTGTTGGAAACCGTCGATTTGAGGGTGAGACGGTTTATCTTCTCCTGAAGCTGGGCGATCTTTATCGGCGCGGTGTTCACCGCGATCCCGGCCCCGCGCAGCAGGGGCTGGGTGAGGCTGAGGGTGGCGATGTCCGTCCCCTCGTTGACGCCGCCGCCGCGGAAATCGAAGCGCGACCATGAGAACTGGAATTGGGCGCCGGTGGGAATGAGCCAGGTCGCCGTCGGCGTGAGAACCGTGGTGGTTCCGATCACGCCGGCGTCGCGCGAGGCTTCGATGCTGGCGTCGAGAACGGCGGATGGGTAGAATCGCCCCTTGGCCACGTAGAGATCGTATTTCTCGGCGATCCGGGCGATATAGGCCGACTTCACGGTGCGGTTGTCGCGCAGGCCGATGAACACGGCGTCGGCGAGGCTGAGCGGCAGGCGCGGCCCCGCCGCGGTGGGCCTGGGGCTCGGCGGAGACGGCACGGGCGGATGGGGCGGCGGCGTTTGCCCCTTCACGGCGCCCGCCCCCAGCGTCACTATCGCCAGCGCCGCCGATACGGCGAGGCGGCGAAGAGGAGATGGCGGATGCCCACGACGCTGGCGCTTTGGGCCTTGGCGGGCGGTTTCGCGCTCGCCGGCTGCGCCACCCCGAAAGTCCTCAAGGCGCCCTCGGCGGCTCCGACCATGGTGCGTCCCAGCGAAGCCGATCCCCTCCCCGCCTACGCCACGCCGGACCCTATGGCGCATGCGGCCCCCCTGGAGGATCGACCCGACCCTTCCTGACGGCGCGGCCCGCTCCGCTAAAAACGCCCGCGCCCATCCTCGAGGCTCCCCGACAAATCCCGCCAACGGTTCTAGGATCGGCGACGCCCGGCGCCGGCGCCCTTTTGCTCCGATCGAGCGAGAAGGGACTATCATATAATCTCCAAACCGCGATGAATGATCTCGAAGGTTATCTTGGCCGGGGTGACATGACGGTGGCCGTGCTGGAATTGATCGAGGTCGAAAAAAACTATGGCCAGCCGGGTCGGCCGATCCCGGTGCTTCGAGGCGTTTCGTTCACGATCGAGGCCGGCGCCTTCTGCGCGATCGTCGGCCCATCCGGCTCCGGCAAGAGCACCTTGATGAACATCGCCGGCCTGCTGGAGGCGCCGAGCGCCGGCGCCGTGCGGTTGGGCGGCGCGGCGATCGACGTCGCCTCCGCCGACGAGGCGGCGGCGATCCGCGGCCGCGAGCTCGGCTTCGTCTTCCAGGCCTTCAATCTCCTGCCTCGGCTGACGGCGTGGGAGAACGTCGCCCTGCCGCTCCTCTACGGGCGCACGCCGCGGGCAGAACGCAAGCCTGCCGCCGTGGCCATGCTCGAACAGGTCGGGCTTGGCAAACGGGCCGGCCATCGTCCTTTCGAGCTGTCGGGCGGCGAACAACAGCGCGTCGCCCTGGCGCGGGCGCTGATCCGCGAACCCAAGCTGATCCTGGCCGACGAGCCCACCGGCAATCTCGACAGCGTCACCGCCGGCGAGATGATGGCGCTGCTGCGCGATCTCAACCGCGGGCTTGCCGTCACCGTTCTCATGGTGACCCACGATCGCGATCTGGCCGACCGCTGCGATCGCCGGATCGACATGCTGGACGGCCGGATCGTCGGCGACACGGCCTTTGCATGATCGCCTGGCCCCTCCCCGCCTCCCGCCTGCCGTTGGCCGAATCAGTGGCCGAGGCCTTCGCCAACCTCTACGCCCAGCGCCAGCGCTCGGCCCTCGCCCTGCTCGGCATATTGATCGGCACCGCCTCGATCGTCGCCATGCTGACGATCGGCCACATGGCCCAGCTCGAGACCCTCAAGCTGTTCCGCCACCTGGGCGTCGATATGCTGCAGATTCACGCCATGCCGGCGGGCGACGCGCCGGCCGGGGTGCTGGACCGGGGCGTGGTCGAACGATTGCCGGCCAGCGATCCGGCGGTCCTGGCGGCGACGCCGCTGGTGGCCGATCACGACACCGTCTCGGCGGGAGCCAAGACCTTCGACCTCGGCATCGCGGCGGTGACCGCCAGCCTGCCGCGACTCATGACCCTGACGGTCGGCCAGGGCCGCTTCATCGAACCCATCGACGACGACAATCTGGTGGCGGTGGTCGGCGTCCAGGCAGCGCAAAAGCTGTCGGCGCCCGGCGCGCCGCTGATCCCCGGCGCCAAGGTCGGATTGAAAGGCTATATTTTCACGGTGATCGGCGTCCTGGACTCGGTGCCCTACACCGCCCTCGATCCGATGGACGTCAACAACTCGGTGCTCATTCCCCTGGCCGGGGCGCGCCGGGTGTTCGAGCCGCCCGATCCGACCACCGCCCTGGTTCACCTGCGCCCCGAGGCGGATGTCAAGGCGGCCGGCCAGCGGATTTCGGCGGCCCTGGCCAATCGCACGGCGACCCTGCAGGTGATGAGCGCGCGCGACCTCATCCGGGGCATGAACGCCCAGAAGGCCATCCACAGCCAACTGTTGACGGCGGTCGGCGCCATCTCCCTCCTGGTCGGGGGAATCGGGGTGATGAACGTCATGCTGATGGGGGTGATGGAGCGCCGCCGCGAGATCGGTCTGCGGGCCGCCATCGGGGCCACGCCTGGCGATCTGCAGTTCATGTTCCTGGTCGAGGCCGGGGCCTTGGCCTTCGTCGGCGGCGTGGTCGGATTGGCGTGCGGCCTGTTGGCCGCCTTGGTCACCGCCAAGGCGTCGGGGTGGTCGTTCAGCCTGGCGCTCTGGGTCCTGCCGCTGGGCCCCGGGGTGGCGGCCCTGGTGGGCGTCGCCTTCGGTCTTTACCCGGCGGTCAAGGCGTCGAGGCTCAATCCCATCGAGGCGCTGCGGTCGGAATAATGGCGTCGGCCGCCAACCCCCTTTATGGGAGCCTTCGTGGCGCTATGGTCGCGGGGAAGATTGGGATCGAGCCATGGCCATGCGCCTGAAAGGACTTCCGCCGCTGAGGTCGCGACCGGGCGCGGCGATCGCCACCGTGCTGATGGTCCTGATCGTGATCGGGTTTGTTCTGACCCGCCGCCAGGCCGCCGGCGGCGCGGCGGTCGCCGGGGAACAGAGCGTGGTCATCCAGCCGCGGCCCTTCGCCTCGACCCTCAGCCTGGTGGGCGCCGTCACGCCGGGCGACGCGGTCGATGTCACCGCGCCGTTCGATGGCCGGGTAAGGTCGGTGGGATTCGAATATGGCGGCCTGGTCAGCCAGGGTCAGTCCCTGGTCGAACTGGACACCGCCGACATCGAACAAAGGCGCGAGGAAGCGGAAGCGGAGTTTCTCAAGGCTTCGCAGGCCGCCGCCGACATGGCGACCTGGTCCAGCGGCCAGGAGATGTCGCAGGCCCGGCGGGCCGAGGCCTCGGCGGCGTTCGAACTCGCCGACACCCGGCGCAAGATCGTGGAGACCAAGGCCCTGCTCGACCGCGGCCTGGTGGCGCGCGAGGAGTACGAGGGCCTCACTCAGCAGCAGCACGGTCAGGAGACGGCGCTGGCCGGGGCGCGGCAGGATGCGGCCGAGGTTCTGAAGCGGGGCGGCGGAGCCAATCGGCGGGTGGTCGAGATCGGCCTCATGACCGCGCGAGCCCGCCTGGCCGATCTCGACGCCCAGCGCGCCGGCGCGATCGTGCGCGCCCCCGTCGCCGGCGTGATCGTGCGCCCGACCGGCGAAAAGCTCGAGGCAGCGGGCCCATCGCTCCATGCCGGCCTGCAATTGACCAAGGGCCAGCTCATCGGCGCCATCGCCAAGCCCGGCGCCCTGGGCGTCGCCTTCCAACTCAGCGAAGCGGACGCCAACCGCGTGCGTCCGGGCCAGCGGGTGGAGGTCACCGGCCCGGGTTTCGGGGGCTTCGACCTCCACGGGTCGATGGCGTCGGTGGCCCGGGAGGCGACGCCATCCTCGGCCAGCGCCTCGACGGTCAGCTTCGCCGCCAGCGCGCGCCTGGACGACCTGACGGCGGCGCAGGCGGCGCTCATCCGCATCGGCATGACCGCCAATGTGGCGATCGATCTCTATCGCAACGGCGCCGCCGTGGTCGCGCCGCCGGCCGCCATCCAGGGCGAGGCGCCCGACACCTTCGTGACGGTGAAGGATCGGCGCACCGGCCAACTCCGACGCGCGAACGTTCGCATCGGCCAGGTGGCGCCCGACGGGGTGGAGGTTCTTTCGGGATTGAAAGCCGGCGATGTCGTGGTCTGGTCGGCCAAGTCGTCGGGCGGCGCCGACACTGACGACTGATCGCCAAGCCCGCGATCACGACCGGTTCGGTCGGGAATGCGTGTCCGGACCAGCCTGTGCGTCAAAAAACAACGGCGGCCCGAGGACCGCCGTTGCCAGTTCAGACGATGGAAAGCTTACGGGACGATGACGATGTGCGGCGTCGATTGGACCGTGCCGCTGACCATGCAGTTGCCCGGGTTGAGGATGGCGTTGAACGTAAACTGGCCACTGGCGTTGTCGGTGGCGTTCACGCTGCCCGGGCCGCAGGAGACCAGCCCGGGAATGCTGACCGCCACGTTCGAGATCAAGACGTTGGTGGCGCTGGTTGCTTTCGCCGACCAGGGGAAGTTGCTGCCGACGACCGAGGTGCACCCGGTCTGGCCGGTGGCGGAAAAGCTGGTGATCTTACCCGTGCCACTGGCGGTGGTCTTGCCCTTGAAGGTCGAGGTGCAGGCCAGCGTGACGCCGTTCGCCGTCAGGCTGGTCGGACCCTTAATTGTGAAGTGGGTGCTGGGCGGGCTGAGCTTGAAGGCGTCGGCCTGGGTGGCGAAACTGAAGGTGGCCACGCTGAGGGCGGCGATGGCGATGATGGATTTCATGACGTTTCTTCCTGTTTGCGAGTTGAGCGACGCCGGAGGGGGCCATGGGTGGAGCGACATATCCCCCAGCTTTTTCTGGCCGCTCCATGGTGACGGCTGGGGGGACGGCGGTAAAGACAATTCTCCCCGTCGCGGGGATTTTCGAGGCGGCGGCGACGAAAGGTCACGGCTAGAACCTCTTGGTGATGCTGGCCCCGACCAGGCGCGGGTCGAGGGTGAAGACGTTGGTGGTCAGCGCCGTGTTGTCGCTGTTGATGAAGGCGCCGGTGATCGGCGAGCTGTCCAGCAGGTTCTTGACGTAGATTTCGACCTGCAGGCCGGACGCCGGCCGGGCGACGACCAGGTCGAGATTGATGTTGGTCCAGGCGTTCAACTTGTCGATCGGGTCCTGATAGACACGCGCCCAGGACGAGGCCTGATGATAGATGTCGCCGTGCAGGGTGGCGTTCCAGCCCAACGGCAGGTCGATCGTGTAGTCGGCGCCGAACGAGACCGTGGTGTGCGGCTGGTTGGGGAGCTGATGGCCCGACAGGTCGGCGAAGAAGCCGATGCCGCCGTTGGGAAAGACCTGCGCCGGGTCGAACGGGGCCGGAGGGATAATGCTCAGAGACGTCCCCGGACAGATGGACGGGAATCTTGCCTGGTCCGGCTGCCCCTCCGCGCGAGACTGCTCGATCTCGTAGGCGACGAAGGCGGCGGAGACCACGCAGTTGTTGGGCGACAGCGGGTTGGGCTTGAAGACGATATAGTCGGGATTGCCCTGGGTGCGGTTCATCACGTCGATGGACTTCGTGCCGTCGGCGATCGAACTGCCCTGGTAGCCGAAGGCGACGTTCAGGCGCAGGCGGCGGGTGGCCTGGAACACCGATTCCAGTTCCGCCCCCCAGATATGGGCGTCGAAATTCTCGTTGATGGCGGTGTCGGATTCGATCTGCGACACCTGATAGCCCTTATAGTCGTAGAAGAAGGCGTCGCCGTTGAGGACCAAGCGGCCGCCCAGCAAGGTGTTCTTGGTCCCGACCTCAAAGGCGTTGACATATTCGGGCGCGAAGGTCGCCGGGAAGGCGGTCGGCACGACGGCGGGCGGCCCGCCGCCCGGCCCCTCGGTCGCGAAGCCGATACCCGGCGGATTGGCCCCGCCGCCCTTGTAGCCGCGATTGTAGAA
>JBBRPN010000008.1:0-60258 GCA_038227925.1 Caulobacterales bacterium
CCCCACCCGTTAAAGAAAGCTATGACATGCCGGATGACGACAGACCCCTCCGCGAGCAATTGGACGATGCGATCGAAAAGGTGCGTCGGGAATTGGAGATCATCCAATCCCCATCGAGCGTTGGCGGTGGCGCTGACAGCCGTAGCGTAGTCTCCGATCTTGAGGCCGAGTTGCAGGCGCTCATCTCCGCGCGAGCCGACGTAGGGCCGCACGACTTCTGAGTGTTCGCGTCCCCACGAGCGCCCGGAGGGTGGTGTTCACCGTCTCGTGCTTGTCCAGATGGCAAATTGTGCGGCCGCTCGGCGCCAGCAGCGGCCCTTGGCCTACCTCCTGCGCGCGGACCTTGGGGCAGAAGGGCAAACGATCGATCTCCGAGGCCTTGAAGGAGGGCCACTGGTCGGAGAAGGTAGCTCTGGAATCCAGGCGAGATGATCAGTCAACCGAAGCCTGTTATTGAGCGCGCAAAAGCCTTTTGCGCCCGGTTCGGCCTGCGCCTGCCGATCCTGCTCGCGCCGATGTCCGGCGTGAGCCCCCCTTCGCTCTCGATCGCCGTTGCCAAAGCGGGCGGGCTCGGCGCGTGTGGCGCGCTGCTGATGCAACCGGACGCGATCGCGGCCTGGAGCGCCGAGGTGCGCGAACGCGCCAACGGACCCTTCCAGCTCAATCTCCGGGTCCCCGATCCCGCGCCGGAACGCAACCTCGAGCATGAGGCGCAGGTCCGGGCCTTCCTAAGCGCTTGGGGACCGGCGGCGCCGCCGGACGCGGGAGATGCAACGCCGCCCGACTTCGCCGCGCAATGCGAGACGCTGCTTCAGGTCGCGCCTCCGATCGTGTCGTCCGTCATGGGGCTCTACCCGCCTGAGTTCGTGAATCGCCTCAAGACCCATGACATCGCTTGGTGGGCAAACGTCAGCACCGTGATGGAGGCCCGCGCCGCGGAACAGGCCGGGGCCGATGTGATTGTCGCCCAAGGTATGGAGGCTGGCGGCCATCGCGGGTGTTTCGTCGCCGGGAACGCTGAGGCCGAGCTGGTCGGTCTTTTCGCTCTCCTACCCGCGGTAGTCGATGCCGTACGTGCGCCCGTGGTCGCGACCGGGGGGATCGCCGACGCGAGAGGCGTGGCCGCGGCGCTTTTGCTTGGCGCCAGCGCTGTCCAGATCGGCACCGGCTTTCTGCGCTGCCCTGAAGCAAGGCTACACCCCGCCTGGGCCGACGCTCTCTCCGTCACCTTGCCGGAGAAGACCGCGATGACTCGCGCCTTCAGCGGCCGAGCCGGGCGGAGCATCGCGACGGGCACTGTCAGACCAAAATTCATGAGCCGCTAACCGGTACGCCGTAGCCGGGCCGGATGAGCAAGCCACCCGACCCGTTTCGCTGGTTCGATTCATCGCCGGAGGTGATCCGGCTGGTGGTGATGATGTACGTGCGCTACCCGCTGTCCTTGCGCAATGTGGAGGACCTGCTCTTCGAGCGGGGGATCGATATCTGCCACGAGACGGTGCGGCTGTGGTGGACCCGGTTCGGTCCCATGTTCGCCGCCGAGATCCGCAGGAAGCGCGTCCAGCACATGCGCGCCTTCACTCACTGGCGATGGCATCTCGACGAGGTCTACGTGAAGATCAATGGTGAGATGCGCTACCTGTGGCGCGCTGTCGACCACGAGGGCGAGGTCCTGGAATCCTTCGTCACCAAGGAGCGGGACAAGGCCGCGGCCCTCAGGTTCATCAAGAAAGCGATGAAGCGCCATGGCCGGCCCGGCGCCATCGTCACCGACGGTCTTCGCTCCTATGGCGCCGCCCTCAAAGAGATCGGCAATGCCGATCGTCAGGAGGTGGGCCACTGGCTCAACAACCGGGCGGAAAACTCACACCAACCGCTGCGACGACGAGAGCGGGCCATGCTGCGATTTCGGAGGATGAAGACACTCCAGAAATTCGCCTCGGTCCACGGTTCAGTTCACAACCATTTCAGTCAGGAGCGCCATCTCATCAGCCGGAAACTCTACAAGGAGAGACGCTCGGCCGCCCTGGCTGAGTGGCGCGCAGTCATGGGATAACCCCCACTTGGGTTTGGGCTTCCTGCGCCCTGCCGAAGACAAGTTGCCGTTGGACTGACAGCACCCAAACGCGCCCCGCGGATGGAACCGTGACGGGCGGGGCTCGTTCGCACAAGGCGCGGTGAAGCGCCTATTGGGAGAAATCCATGCGTAGTTTGATTCTGGCTTCGGCCCTTGCCTTTGGGGCGATCTCGACGGCGAGCGCGGCGCCCGTGGTTCAGGCCGCGCCGGCCCCCGCGCCCGGTTATGGCGCCGGCACGCCCGGTGTCGGCAAGACGATGGTTCTCGCCGGGCCCGCCGCGAGAGCGCGAGTTGGCCGGTGCGGGCGCTTCGGTTGTCGACGGGTCGCCGTTCGGCCGGTAAGGGCGATCGCGCCCTCCAGCGTCCCGCGCCCGGCCGCCGGATACGCTCCCCCGCTGCATTGACGCGGCCGGCGGGGGCGAACGTTACGCCTAGGGCGAGTCAGCGTCGGCTGGCGGCGGTCTGGGGCGCGCCGCCCACCAGGAACAGGGCGCGGCAGCCCCCGCGCACATGGATCGCGCGACGGTCGTAGAACCATGTCAGGCCGGGCAGGCAGCGACCCCCGAGGACGCGGGCGACCTTGACATTGGCATCGCTGGCGGCGGAACAGGCGACTTGCCGCAGTCTGAACGACTCGCAGCGTACCACCACGAAACCTTGGCCCGAGACGCCGGGGGAATTCGAGCGGCGAGGGTCGGCCGGGCTGGCGGCCCGCGTCGCGGGGCGGGTTAGCTGAGCCCGAACCCCGGCCAAGGGCGCCGCGGCCGCGAAGAGAGCGCAAATCCAAGCCGGCGCCGTCGGAAGAAATGTCATGCCCGCGCCTTTTTGTCTCTCATCGGGAATGATGCACAAGGGGCGCCGTCGATGCAAATCGGGCTGACGATAGCCGGAGCGGCCGCGCCAAGCCGCCGGCCTCGCGATACGCCCATCTTCCCGTCCCGGTGGCGTTAGGGATGGGCGGGCGCGGGGGCCGGATGGGCGGCCTGCATCCGCGCCGCCTGCCGGGCCGCCAGCTTCTTGCGCTTGGCGACCACCGCCATGTGATGGCCGACCACGCAGCCGGCGGCCGCCCCCAGCAGGGCGTGGTGGTGCGCCATGTGGCCGGCCACCCCGCCAACCACGGCCCCAGAGAGGCATCCAACGGCGTTTGCCGATCCGGCGACGCCGCCGGCGGCGATCCCCAGGCTGGCGGCGAGAATGACGATCTTCATGGGAGTCTCCGTTGGGGTTGTCGTGGTCGCTCAGGCGAACGTTGCGGCAAGTCGCGAGGCCTGTCGCCCGGCGGTCGCCTTATAGTTTATTTCTCTCAGAAACCGGGCCCCATCCTCAGCGATCGCCTCGCCCGGCATCGCCGCATCTTCTGCCTGGAGTTCGTCCATGTCCACATAAGTCGCGTAGAATGCTCCCCGGCCCAATCCTCAATCCCGTCCCCGCCGCGCTAGGCTGGCCAGAAAGGTCCTCAGCTCGAAGCGGCCGCTCCTCAGCGCGCCGGATTTGAAGGCCGGTATGGCGACCCATAACTCCAGAGCGGTGACGCCGGCGATCAGGGCGAGGGTGGCGGCGATCTGCCAGGCCGGCGGATCGGTGGCGGCGCGGGCCGCCATCATGAACGGGGTGAACGGCGGGATGAAGGAGAGGACCGTCAGCAGCGGGGCGTCGGGCCGGGCCAGGGCCTGGCTCATGAACATCAGGGGAACGCTCATCAGGATGGTCATCGGCCCCATCAGGGTCTGAGCCTCGCGCGGGCTCTCGCAGAACGCGCCGATGGTCACATAGAGGGTGGCGAACATCAGGTAGCCGCCGATGAAATAGAGCGCCAGATAGGCCCACAGCCCCTTGGCCAGAAGGATGGCGGCCAGATCGGCCGCGACGTCCGGGAGCCTTATCCCCACCACCACGGCGGCGATGGTCAGCCAGAAAGCCAGCACCGTGCCGGTAACCCCCGCGACGCCCAGAATCTTGCCCCCCATGATCTCGGGTACGGAGGCCGACGAGAGCAGGATCTCGAGAATACGGCTGCTCTTTTCCTCGATGATGCTGCCCAGCAACATGCCGGCGCCGGTGAGCACGACCATCCAGAGCAGAAAACCCATGGCGACGCCGACCACGCCGGGAAGGCGATCGCCAAGCGCCACCTTGCCGGCGGCGGCCTTGGGGGAGAAGTCGGTGACTCCCGCCTGGAGGGCGTCGAGGGAAGCGAGGGCGGCGGGGTCGAGGCCGGCCCTGGCAAGCGCGCCACGCCGCAGGGCGCGGGTGACCGCCCCGCCAACAGCGCGCTCCATCGCCCCATCGGCGACGTTGCGGCTCCAGAAGTCGATGGCGACGGTGTCGCCGGCCGGGCGCAGGATGGCCACCGCGCTGAGCCGGCCGCCCCCGGGCAGGGCGCGCCGGCCGCCGAGGTAGGGCTTCAGCCGCGCGGTCGCGTCATCGGCGCTGGCGAAGGGCGCCCCCGGTGGCGCGACGATACGAGCGATCGGCCGCCCGTCCGGGCCTCCGGAACGCATTGCGCGCGCCACGGCCGGCGTCAGAACCCGGCCACTGAGGTCCACGACCGCCAGCGCCGGGAGAGGGGTCGAGCGCGCCATGAGCACCGGGGCCAGGGCCAGAACGGACAGTCCCACCGGCAACAGCAGGATGGAAAGCCAGAAGCCAGGGGTGCGTACATAGGCGAGGTATTCGCGCCCGGCGATTTTCAACAGCCGGCTCATGGTGCCTTCCCCTCCCCGGTCAGCACGATGAAGGCGTCGTGCAGGTGCGGCTCGCGCAGTTCGAAGCGGCTGATCTCGACTTCCTTGGCGAAGGCGGCCATGAGCGTTTTCTGGGCCGGGGCGCCAGGACTCAGCGAGGCGGTCACCCGCGCGCCGCCGCCCTCCAGCGGTTCGGCCGCGAACCCGGTCACCCCCGGCAGATCGGCCATGACTGAGGCCTCGAACGCGCCCTCGAGGATGAGGGCGCGCGGGGCGGCGGCCCGAGCCTCCTCCACCGTGCCGTCGAACACCTTGCGCCCGAGCGCCAGCAGGACGACCTGATCGCACAATCGCTCGGCGTGCTGCATGACATGGGTGGAAAAGATCACCGCCGCGCCGCGCGCGGCGATGGAGCGGAGCAGAACCTCCAGGGATTGCTGGTTGACCGGATCGAGACCCGCGAAAGGCTCGTCCAGGATCACCAGGTCCGGCTCATGGGCCAGCGCCGAGAGAAGTTGGACCTTCTGGGCCATGCCCTTGCTCAGCGAGCGAATCTGGCGATGCATGACCTCGCCCAGACCCTGGGCCTCAAGCAAGGCGCGCGCCCGGCGCCGAGCCTCGCCGCCGCTCACGCCCTTGAGGCCGGCGAGAAAGGCGATGACGCCGACGGGAGTCATGCGTCGATAGAGACCGCGCTCCTCGGGCATGAAGCCGATGCGCGCACGCACGGCCGCCGCGTCCGGGGCGCCCATGACGGCGATCCGTCCGGCGGTGGGCGCCACCAGGCCCAGGGCCATGCGCAGAGTGGTGGTCTTGCCGGCCCCGTTGGGGCCGAGAAAGCCGAGAATTCGCCCCGGCCGCGCCTCGAAGGAAAGATCGTCGACGGCGGTGAAGGCGCCGTAGCGCTTGGTCACCCCGTCAAGGACGAGCGCGGCCTCCATGTCCCCTCCAAGTCGCGCTCCGACGGGGCGGATTGCCGGATCGTTCAGAACCTCGCCCCCGCCGATGACGACTCTCCGGCCGCCGCGCCGCCGCGCCCCCTAGACCCGCATCGCTTCAGCACCACTGGCCGCGGCGCCCGCGGGCGCCTCCGGCCCGGTCGGCCCCTTGGCCGGCGCCGAGAAGCGCAGGACGCCGTCGTTCACCGTGCCGCTCCGCAGATAGAGCAGATCCTTGACGTAGTTCTGGTGGGCGCGCCAGGGCGTCGTCGGCCCCATCTTGGGGAAGCGCTCCAGGGCCCGCTGGATGTAGCCGGACGAAAAATCGAACCAGGGGGCCGGGGCCATGTCCGGATCGTCGTTGACCGGGCGGACCTCGGTAAACCCCTTGCGATCCATGTACCTGAGAATCCGGCACACATGTTTGGCGATCAGGTCGGCCTTCAGGGTCCACGAGGCGTTGATGTAGCCGAACACCGAGGCGAGGTTGGGGACCCCGCTGTACATCATGCCCTTGTAGTTGAAGGCGCGGCTGAAATCGACGCGTTCACCATCGACGGTGAACGCCGCGCCGCTCAGCACCTGCATGTCCAGGCCCGTCGCGGCGACGACGATGTCCGCCTCCAGCACCTTGCCGGACCTCAGCTCTATCCCCCCTGGCGTGAAGCGCTCGATGTGGTCGGTGACCACCTCCGCGCGGCCGGTCTTGAGCGCCTCGAACAGGTCGGAATCGGGGACCAGGCACAGCCGCTGGGTCCAGGGGTCGTAGGAAGGGGTGAAATGGGTATCGACATCATAGTCGGGGCCCAACGCGGCGCGGGCCATGTCGATGATGGCCTTCTTGGTGGCCGCCGGCTTCTTTCGCGCGACGTTGTAGATGTGCATCTGAAAGAGCACATTGCGCCAGCGGACGATGGCGTAGGCGAGCTTGGCCGGCAGCCATTTGCGCAGGGCGTTGGCGAACGCGTCCTCGCCCGGGCGCGACACCACATAGGTCGGCGAGCGCTGCAGCATGGTCACGTGGCCCGCCGTCTCCGCCATCGCCGGAACCAGGGTGACCGCCGTGGCCCCGCTGCCGATCACCACCACCCTTTTTCCGGCGTAGCCGAGATCCTCGGGCCAGAACTGCGGCTCGACGACCGGCCCGGCGAAGCGTTCCTCGTCCGGAAAATGGGGCCGGTACCCCTGCGCGTAATTGTAGTAGCCGGTGCACATGAAGAGGAAATTGCAGGTGACGCGTTCGGCGATTCCCTCCGGCCCGCGTTGGTAGTCCACGGTCCAGCGCGACTCCTCGGAACGCCACGCCGCGCCGGTCACCCTATGCCGATAGCGGATGTGCCGCTCGATGCCGTATTGCCGGGAGGTTTCCTCCAGATAGTCGAGGATCGCCGGCCCATCGGCGATCGCCTTGGCCTGGGTCCACGGCTTGAACCCGTAGCCCAGGGTGAACATGTCGCTGTCCGAGCGAATGCCCGGATAACGGAACAGATCCCACGTCCCGCCCAGCGCCGCGCGGCCCTCGAAGATGGCGTAGGTCCGGCCCGGGCATAGAGTCTGCAGGTGATAGCCGGCGCCGATGCCGGAAATGCCGGCCCCGACCACCAGGACGTCAAAGTGCTCCATCGCCGCTTCCATCGCCGTCGCCCCGCTACCCTCATACGCGCCCGGTCACCGGCAGCAAGGCGCCGGTTATCGCCGAGGCGCGCGGCGAGGCCAGAAACAGGATGACCTCGGCGGCTTCCGCCGTGGAAACCCAGGCGGTGGGATCGGCCTTGGGTATGTCGGCGCGGTTGGCGGGCGTGTCGAGGATGGAGGGAAGGATGGCGTTGACCCGCACCTTGCCCTTCCATTCCTCGGCCAAGGCTTCGGTGAGGCGGTGAACGCCGGCCTTCGCCGCCGCATAGGGGCCCATGCCCGCTCCGGCCTTGAGCGCCGCGGCGGCGCCCACGTTGACGATCGCCCCGCGCCCCGAGGCGACCAGATGCGGCAAGGCCGCCTTGGACGCCGCCGCCGCCGTCAGCACATTGACCGCATAAAGCCGCGCCCAGGTCTCGAACGGCTCGTCGGCCAGGGTCTGCCAGCGGAAGGCGCCCGCCGCATTGACCAGCGCGTCCAGCCGGCCAAAACGCGCCGCCACCGCCTCCATGGCCCGGTGCGCCGCCGCCGGATCGGCCAGATCAATCTCGCCGATCGCCAGAACGCCATCCTCGAAATCGCCTGGCGCGGCGGAGCGGCCGATCGCCGCCGCCTCCGCGCGCGCCGCGCGCGCTGCGGCGACCACCGCCCGCCCCAGAACCCCGAAGCCGCCGGTGACGGCGATGACCGCGTTCCGCATCAGCTAGGCTCCCCTCCTACTTCACGCACGTCAACGCCGCCGCCGCGGTCAGGGACGCCTGGTCTGGAAAGCTGTAGGCCCCGTCCAGCGCCATCGAGGGGGTCTGCCGCTCGAACCATGGCAGCAGGGCCTCCGTCTGCAGAGTGTAGGTCTTCACCGTGCCCCCCGACTGAACGGTCTGCTTCCACAGTTGGACCTTGGCCGGCGCGTCCTCGACGGCGTCGCCGACCTCGATCAATTTCTGGAAGCAGCGATTCTTGTTGAAGGCGTCGCCCCATTTGAGAGTCACGCTGGTGATCAGGGGGTCGTGGACCACCTCGGCGATCTCGTGGGCCAGGGTGGCGGCGTCGGGCGAGGGGATGGAGAAGGCGTCGTTCACCCCTTCCAGCCACGAGGTGTAGGTGTAGACCACGGCGCTGGCCTTGCGTTGGGTATAAGCGAAGCTGTGGTAGCCGAAGGCGAAGCTTTCCAGCGCATTGTAGGTGACGAACACCACATAGGTCTGGGGCGAGGCGGCGCGCAGGGCGACGTTGATGGGGGCGTCGCGGCCGACGTCGATGATGCCGCCGTCGCGGATCACGCCCAGCAGCTTGCCCGAGCCGGTCTTGATCACCCGCACCGTTCCGGGTGGGGCCACGATGTCGATGGGCGCGGCGACGGACGGCGAGAACACCGTGTGCCACTTGCCGGGCGCGACCGGGAACTCGGTGCGCAGCATGGCGTCGGCGAACTGCAGGTTGCCGCTGGCGTAGGGAGAGGCCTGAAAGATCGGGCTTCCCAGCATCGAGGCGATGGCGCGGGTCCCGTCGAACACCACCGGGTGAACGCCGTCCACCGAATAGTCGGAGACGGTCAGGCGGATCGGCACGATAACGGTGGGGATGACGGTGGTCAGTGGGACGGTCGGCGCCGTCCCCACCAGGGTGTAGACATAGCGCTTCCCGGCGATGGAAAAGGTGCCGCTGGAGGTCGGCAGGGTGTTCAGCGCGCCCGAGGCCACGGAGGCGCGGAATGCGTCCCACTCGGCCCGGGTCGATAGATTCACGTCGAGCGGGTGGTGATAGCCCGGATTCAGCTTGGCGCCCATTTGGTCCACCGGGATGGGCGTCTTGAAAGGCGCACGCGCCTGGGCGAAAGCCGCGCCGGCGACGGCGGCGAACAGAGCCGTAGCCGTGAGAAGATTTCGAAGGCCCATGAAGTCTCCCCTGCCTGAAAGCGCCGGCGCGGCGCGGTCGGCCGCCATCCCGTCCTTGCTCGATCCTAGGGCGGCGCGAGGCGGCTGTGAAGCTTTGCCAAAACGCGGCGGGCCCAGGCAGGATGGACGCCAGTCGATCCTTTTCGTGCCGCAAGATGAACCGAAGGCGGCCAGCGCCGTTCAATGGAGGTTCATGGCAAGACGCGCAGGGTCGCGTTACGAACCACCCAATCAACCTGTTTCGGAATTGGAGAAATGATGAAACGCATCTTACTGGCCGCCTCGGCGATCGCAGCTCTCGCCCTTCCGGCGGTGTCCTTCGCTCAAAACGATCAGAACAACCGTCAGGACGCCCAGCACGACGTCCGGCAGGACAACCGCCAGAACAATCGACAGGATGTCCGTCAAGACAACCGGCAGGACGTCCGTCGGGATGTTCGGCAAGACAACCGGCAGGACAACCGGCAGGATGTCCGCCAGGACAACCGGCAAGGTCGCGGCTGGGATCGCAACGATCGCAACTGGTGGCGCGGGCGCGCCGGGTTCGACCGCTTCGCCGGCCGCCGCCCCGGCTTTTGGTTCACGCCGGGCCGCGGCTACTACCGCCCCGACCCCCGGTGGATCGGTTATCACTGGCGGATCGGCGGCTACGTTCCCGGCGCCTACCGGAGCTTCTACGTGGAGGATCCCTATTTCTACCACCTGCGCCGGGCCCCCTACGGCTATCGCTACGTCTATCTGGACGACAACATCGTGCTGATGTCCCTGGCCACCGGCAGGATCGCCGAGATCGTCTCCAACGTCTATTGATGTGAGCGGCCCCCGGCTCGCGCCGGGGGCCGTCCGCGGCGGAAATGAACCAACCGGGCCGCTGGATCGTTGATCTGGATCGAAGCTCGAGCATTCTGGCGAGACCCTAGACATGACCCACTCAGACCCGGTCGCTTATGATGTTCACCCGCTCCCCACCCTGATCTCCTGGCCCGCCGTCTTCGCCGGCGCGGCCGTCGCCGTCGCCGCCGGGGCCATGCTCAATCTGCTGGGCGTCGCCCTTGGCGCCGGAGCGCTCAACCCCTTCGACTCGACGCGCTCCGGCGCCAAGGCGTTCACGGTCGGGGCCGGGCTGTGGATCGCCCTGGCCAACACCGTCGCCCTGTTCGCAGGCGGCGTGGTGGCCAGCCGCGCGGCGAAATACGCCGATCATCATCGCGGCATGCTTCACGGCCTGATCGTGTGGGCGGTGGCCTTCCTGGTCGCCCTCTTCGTGGCCGGCGCCACGGCCGCGGGCGGCGTAACCGCCGCTCTGGGCGGCGGCGGCGCGGACACCGCCAGCGCCATGGCCGCGTCCGACGCCGCCGCGGCGCCGGATTTTTCGGCCCCCAATGGCGTCTTGCAGTCGGATGGCACGGTGCTCTCCCCCGACGCCGGCGGGGTCGCTGCGAACGGGGTCCCCGCGCCGCCCGCGCCCCGCCCGGCGACCGTCCAGAAGGTCGCCGGCGCGACCGCCACCCTCGCGCTGTGGTCGTTCCTGACCATGCTGCTGGGAGCGGTGGGCGCGGTGTTCGGCGGCCGTTACGGCAGCCGGACGCACGCCTGGGAGGCGCGCGTCCACGGCCCCGACCCGGCCGCCGGCCACCTGCCGCCACGCCTGTAGCCGAGTCGGGGGCGCGATCGCCGCGGGTTCGGAGATCCGGGCCAGATAGCCTGGCGCCGGCGCGGAAAAGGCCGCTGGCGCTGGTGTAGTCGGCGAAGTTGATGTCTAGCTTCCTCCCATGCCCGAGGCGCGATGGCGCAACGGGCCAAAACGTGGAGGGAGCACATGACCGACATTCACCAAACCAATCCGAATCTGGACGGCGGGTGCGCCCGCGCCGCCCACGCCGGGGAGACACGGCGAGCGAATCTGGCCATCCCCGGCTTGGCGCGCCGCCGGTTCCTCGCCGCCGGCGCCGCGACGGCTCTGGCCGGCGGCGCCGCGATCCTCACCGCGCCGGGCGCGCGCGCTCAGAGCGCCCTCTCGCCCGCCGCCGCCCTGGACCAGCTCATGGCCGGCAACGAGCGGTTCGCGCGCAATCGACTGGCTTCCTTTCAGGAGGATCTGGATATCCTCAAGGCCGGAACGGTCGAGAGCCAGGCGCCATTCGCCGCCGTGCTCTCGTGCGCCGACTCGCGTGTGCCGGTGGAACTGGTCTTCGACCAGAGCATCGGCCATGTGTTCGTGACCCGGGTGGCCGGCAACGTCGCCACCCCCGAGGTCATGGCCACCCTGGAATACGGCGCGGCCGTTCTGGGGACCCGGGCGATCGTGGTGCTGGGCCATCAGTCCTGCGGCGCGGTGAAGGCGGCCATCGCCGGCAAGGCCGTTCCCGGTCAGATCAGCGCCCTCTATCGGCCACTGCGCCCGGCCGTAGAACAGGCCGGGAGCGACGTGGAGGCGGTGGCCAAGGCCAACGCCCGCATCCAGGCCGATCTCATCGCCACCTCGTCTCCGGTCATCGCCGACATGATCAAGCAGGGCGCGCTCAAGGTCGTCGCCGCCTACTACGGCCTGGCGACGGGCAGGGTCACCTTGCTGAGTTGAGGCGCGGCCATGACGCAAATCACGGCCGCCCGATGCCTGGTGCGGGTGCTGCTCGCCGAGGGCGTCACCCATGTGTTCTGTGTGCCGGGGGAAAGCTATCTGGCGGTCCTGGACGCCCTGGCCGATGTCCGCGACCGCATCGCCGTCATCGCCTGCCGCCACGAGGCGGGGGCGGCCAACATGGCGGTGGCTCACGGCAAGCTGACCGGGCGACCGGGAATCTGCATGGTGACCCGCGGTCCCGGCGCCACCCACGCCAGCATCGGGGTGCATACCGCGCGCCAGGACAGCGTGCCGATGATCCTCTTCGTCGGCCAGGTGGCGCGGGGCCAGAGGGACCGCGAAGCCTTTCAGGAAATCGACTACCGCGCCGCCTTCGGGCCGCTGGCCAAATGGGCGGTGGAGATCGACCAGGCCGATCGCATGGCCGAACTGGTCCAGCGCGGCTTTTGCACCGCCGTTCAGGGCCGCGCCGGGCCGGTGGTGATCGCCCTGCCCGAGGACATGCTTCGCGACGAAGTTCCGGCCGGGCCGGTGAGCGCCAGCGCGCGGGCGGTCGGCGCGCCGGACGCTGAGTTCATCGACGCCCTGAGCGAGCGCCTGAGGGCGGCGGAGCGACCGCTGATGATCCTGGGCGGGACAGGATGGACGGCTCCCTCGCTGGCCGCCCTGGCGACCTGGGCCGGCGAGGCGGGCCTGCCGATCGCCCTGTCGTTCCGGCGCAAGGATCTGATCGACAACGACCATCCCTGCTACGCTGGTGACCTTGGGCTTGGGCCAAATCCCAAACTGATCGAGCGCATCCGCCACGCTGACCTGATCGTCGCCGTCGGCGCGCGCCTGGGCGAAAATCCCACCCAGGGCTACAGCCTGTTCACGCGCGAGGAGACGGCCCAGAAGCTGGTCCACATTCATCCCGGGCCCGAGGAAATCGGCCGCGTCTGGCCTCCGGCCCTCGCCGCCGTCGCTGACTGCGCCGTCGCCGCCATGGCGCTCACGACCATCGCCCTCCCCAGGGCGCGATGGCAGGCCGAGGCGGCGGCAGCGCGGGCCGATGTGGAGGCGTTCGCCAGGCCCGTGCCGGTGGAAGGCCGGGTGAACCTGTCGGAAGTCTTCGCCCATCTCGGGCGGGCGCTTGCCGCCGACGCCATCGTCTGCAACGGGGCCGGCAACTTCGCCGCCTGGCTGCACCGCTTCTATCGCCACCGACGATTTGGCACCCAACTCGCCCCCACCAGCGGGGCCATGGGCTTCGGCGTCCCGGCCGCTGTCGCCGCCAAGATCACCGTTCCGGACCGCGAGGTGATCGCCGTGGCCGGCGACGGCGATTTCCTGATGACCGCCCAGGAACTGGCGACGGCGGTGCAATACAAGGCGGCGGCGGTCTTCATCATTATCGACAACGGCTCCTACGGCACCATCCGCATGCATCAGGAGCGGGACTACCCAGGGCGGGTCATGGCCACCGATCTGGCCAATCCGGACTTCGCCGCCTATGCCCGCGCCTTCGGCGCCTGGGCGACGCGGGTGGACGAAACCGCCCAGTTCCCCGACGCCCTGCGGTCGGCGCGCCAGGTCGGCGGACCGGCGCTGATCCACATCAAGACCGACGTCCAGGATATCGCGCCGGGGCGGACGCTGAGAAACCTGAAATGAACGGCGCCGACGCCCTGATCGAGACCCTGATCCTCAACGGGGTCACCGCTTGTTTCGCCAATCCCGGCACCAGCGAGATGCCGTTCGTCAGCGCCCTGGACCGGCATGGCGCCATGCGCCCAGTGTTGTGCCTGTTCGAGGGCGTCGCCACCGGCGCGGCGGACGGCTACGGCCGGATGACGGGCCGCCCGGCCTGCACCTTGCTGCATCTGGGTCCGGGCCTCGGCAACGGCCTGGCCAATCTGCACAACGCCCGCCGCGCTTTCACGCCCATAGTCAACGTCATCGGCGACCACGCCACCTGGCACCGCGCCCTCGACGCGCCGCTGACCTCCGACATCGCCGCCATCGCCGGGGCCACTTCGCTCTGGGTCAGGTCGGCGCGGATCGCCGACGAAGTGGGCGCCCTGGCCTCGCAAGCCATCGCCGCCAGCCACGGGCCGCCCGGCGGCCCGGCCAGCCTGATCCTGCCGGCCGACTGCGCCTGGTCGGCGACGACCCAGGTCGGACCGCGCGTCGAGGCTCCGGCCAAGGCCGCTCCGCACGCCACCGTCGCCGAAGAGATCGCCCGCCGGATCCAGACCGCGAACAAGCCGGTTCTGCTGCTGGGGTCGGGGGCCTGCGGCGAGGCGGCCCTTGCCGCCGCCGGGCGGATCGCCGCCACCGGCGTGCGCGTGCTCACCGACACCTTCATCGCCCGCCAGCCGCGCGGGGCCGGCCGATTCTCGCCGGGGCGGATGATGTATTTCGGCGAGATGGCCCTGGCCGATCTCGAGGGGGTCGATCTGATGGTGTTGGTGGAGACCACCGCCCCGGTCGCCTTTTTCGCCTATCCGGATCGACCGAGCGGCCTCATTCCGGAGGGATGCGAGGTCGCCGTGCTGGCGCGCCGAGGCGAGGACGGGACCGCGGCCCTCGCCGCTCTGGCCGACCGCCTGGGGGCGGGGGCGGCCGAAGTGGAGGCGCTCGCCCGGCCCGTTCCGCCGACCGGCCCGCTCACCCCAGCCGCCGCCGGCGCCGCCCTCACCCGCCATCTGCCGGAGGACGCCATCGTGTCGGACGATTCGGTGACCTCGGGTCAGGCGATCCTGGCCTTAACGCGCGGGGCGCGGCCGCACGATTGGCTGGGGCTGACCGGGGGCGCGATCGGCCAGGGGATCCCGGCGGCGGTGGGCGCGGCGGTCGCCTGCCCGGGTCGCAAGGTGGTGTCGCTGAACGGCGATGGGGCGGCGATGTACACCGTGCAGGGCCTTTGGACCCTCGCCCGCGAGGCCCTCGACGTCACCGTCGTCGTGTTCGCCAACCACGCCTACCGCATCCTTGGCATCGAGCTCGGCCGCGCCGGGGCGGGCAATCCAGGCCCGGCGGCCTCGCGTCTCTTGAGCCTGGACGAGCCGGCCATCGATTGGGTGGGCGTGGCCCGGGGACTGGGTGTTCCCGCCCGCCGTTGCGAAACCGCCGAGGATTTCGACGTCGCTTTCGCCCGCGCCATGGCAGAGAGCGGGCCTCACTTCATCGAGGCGGCGATCTCTTAGCGGGGGTAATTCTCCCTCCCCTTGAAGGGGAAGGAGGCAAGCGCACCCCGCTACTTCTTCACATTCCCCGCCAGCGCGCAGCCGCCGGAGATGCCTTTGGCGTCGCTGCAGACGATGGTGGTCTTGGGCGTCAGAGGGGCCATCGCATACTCGATCATATAGCCCTGTAGCCCGTCCGAGCAGGCGACTTCCAGATAGCCGCGATGGTCGGCGGTGACGCCGACGGTGCGGGCGGCCGAGACCTGGCAGGTGGTCTTGCCCAATGTCTTCAGGTCGGCGGTGAGCTTGCCGTAAGCGGCGGCCGGCTTGCTCAGGCCGCAGCGGTAGCCTTCGAGTTCCGATCGGGCGCAGTCATAAACCACCGACGAATCGCTCGCCGTGGCGCCGAAGACGCCGATGCCGCCGTCGGGACGGTTGGAACAGGCCAGCTCCACGACCTCCTTTCCTGGCAAGTTGGCGGGCAGGGGGGCGTAACCGGACACCTGGCAATCGAAGCCCGCCTTCTTGGCCAGGGTCGTGTAAAGGCCGGCCTGCTCGGTCTTGGCCTGGCGGGCGTCGGTCAGCTTGCAGCCGCCGCCGATGGTGTCGGCGGCGGCGCAGTCGATGGCCTGTTTGAGATCGCCGTTGGCGGCCTGTTCGAGCATGTAGCCCTTGCCGTCCTGGCAGGCCGCCTCGTAGATCACCAGGCCCGACGCGGTGGCCCCGACGAAGGCGCGGTCCTTGATCGCGCAGGCCTTGCCCGACTTGGCCATTAGCCGATCGACCACCGCCAACTGGGTGGCCCGGTCGGTGAGCTTGCACGCCTCGTTGCTGTCCGGCGGATAGCCGGCGCAGGGGTTCATCACCACGGGCTTGTCAAGGCGGGGCGGCGCGGAAATCTCCAGAATGTACCCGCCACCGCCCTCGCGGCAGACGAGCTCGAAGACGGTGTTGGTGGGCGATTGGCCCAGCGCGCGGACCTTGTCCGGCGTACAGATTTTGCCGGCCTTGGCGATGTAGGGCGCGAGGCCGGCGTTGGGATCGCTGTTGCCGGGCAGGAGGCATTGGATATTGCTGGGCTTGCCGTCGGGGCCCGGTTCGGCCGTCTGCACACAGGTGAACGTCTGGGGCGCGGCGTCGCCGGCCTGCTCAAGGACGACTCCCTCATTGCCGGTGCACGCCAGTTCGTAGAGAGACAACTTGCCCTTGGTCTTGGGGTCCTTACCCTCGCCGATCAGGCGGGCGTCGGCCAGCTTGCAATCGAGGCCGGCCTCCGAGATCAGGCCCGGCGCGGCGGCCATGCCCTTGGCGCGCGATTCCTTGCTCATCGGGCCGGCCGAGGATGCGGCGCGCGGCGCGGGCGCCGCTCGCGGCGCGGGCGCCCCCATTTGCGCCGCCACCGGGGCCGCAAGGACGGCCATGGCCAAAACGGCCAAAACACCAACGCCGATCGACCTCATGGCGAAATCTCCCTAGGCTTGTTGTTCTTTGTGGTCCAATGCCCGCGCCGGGCCGCCGGGTCAAGCTCGCCACGATCCGACAGTCCAAGCTTGGCTTACAGTGGCCAAGGCGCGAAAAGGTTCATGACAAGCCCGGGACGACCCGAAGGACACGTTGCTAGAGATGACCGACCGCATCACATCCCCCTTCGGCCCCTTCACCCCGGCGCGCGAGGTCGTCGCCGGCCATGACCTTCACGACGTGAGCGCCGTGGTCACCGGCGCCACGAGCGGCATCGGCGTCGAGACGGCGCGCGCCTTGGCCGAGGCTGGCGCGGCGGTTACCCTCGCCGTGCGCGACCGCGCCGCGGGGAAAGCCGCGGCCGCCGATATCAACCGAACGGCCACGGGCGGCAAGGTAAGCGTCGGCCCACTCGACCTCTCGGATTTCGCCTCGGTGCGCGCCTTCGCCGAGGCATGGGGCGCCGCGCCGCTGCATATTCTCGTCAACAACGCCGGGGTCATGGCCTGCCCCCAGAGCTACACCGCCGACGATCTGGAGATGCAGATCGGGACCAACCATTTCGGCCATTATCTGCTCGCCGCCCTCCTCGCGCCGGCCCTGCGGAAGGCCGCGGACGGGCTCGGCCGGTCGGCGCGGGTGGTGTCGCTGACCTCCATCGGTCATCGCCGAAGCGCGGTGAATTTCGACGACCCCCATTATCGCCAGCGCCCCTACGACAAATGGGAAGCCTATGGCCAGTCCAAGACCGCCAACGCGCTCTTCGCGGTGGGCTTCAACGCCCGCCACGCCGACCAGGGCGTCACCGCCAACTCGGTCATGCCCGGCGGCATCATGACGCCGTTGCAGCGGCACCTGCCCCGTGAGGAGATGATCGCCTTCGGCTGGATGGACCAGGCCGGCAAGGTCGCCGAAGGCTTCAAGACCCCCGAACAGGGCGCCTCGACCAGCGTGTGGGCGGCGGTGGGTCCTGAGCTGGAGGGGGTCGGCGGCCTCTATCTGGAGGACTGCGCCCAGGCGGCGCCGTGGACGAAGGACATCCCGTTCAGGGGCGTCATGCCCCACGCCCTCGATCCCGAAGCGGCCGAGCGTCTCTGGACCCTTTCCGAAAAAACCACGGGAGCCTGACCCATGAGCCTATCCGGCAAGACCCTGTTCGTCACAGGCGCCTCGCGCGGCATCGGCCTGGCCATCGCCCTGCGCGCCGCCAGGGACGGGGCGAATATCGCCATCGCCGCCAAAACGGCCGAGCCTCATAAACATCTGCCCGGCACCATCTACACCGCCGCCAAGGCGATCGAGGCGGCCGGCGGCAAGGCCCTGCCGCTGATCGTCGATGTGCGCGACGAAGCGAGCGTTTACGACGCGGTCGAAAAGACCGTGGCCACGTTCGGCGGCATCGACATCTGCGTCAACAACGCCTCGGCCATCCAGCTCACCGGGACCCTGGCCACCGACATGAAGCGCTACGACCTGATGCAGCAGATCAACCAGCGCGGCACGTTTCTGACCTCGAAGGCCTGCGTCCCGCATTTGAAGCGCGCGACCAATCCGCATGTGCTGATGCTTTCGCCACCCCTGGACATGGCGCCGCGGTGGTTCGCCCCGCACGTCGCCTACACCATGGCCAAATTCGGCATGAGCCTTTGCGTACTGGGCATGGCCGAGGAATTCCGCGCCGACGGCGTCGCCTTCAACGCCCTTTGGCCGCGCACCGGCATCGCCACCGCCGCCATCCGCTTCGCCCTGGCTGGCGATGAGGGGCTGAAAAGCTGCCGGACGGTGGAGATCATGGCCGACGCCGCCCACGCCATCTTCGAAAAGCCGGCGCGCGAGTTCACCGGAAATTTCCTGATCGATGACAGTTTCCTTTACGGCGAGGGCGTCCGCGACTTCGAAAAATACCGCATCGATCCGACCCGCGCCCTGATGCCCGATTTCTTCGTCCCCGCCGACGTTACGCCGCCGCCCCGGGTGGAGGTCGGCGCGTGACGGCCCTCGCCATCCGAACCGCCGCCCCGGCCGACGCCGGCCTGATCCTTACCTTCATCCGCGAACTGGCGGAGTACGAGCGTCTCACCCGCGAGGTGAAGATCAGCGAAGACAATATCCGCCAGCTCCTCTTCGGGCCGACGCCACACGCCTTCTGCGACATCGCCGAACTGGACGGCGCGCCGGTGGGTTTCGCCCTGTGGTTCTACAGCGTCTCGACCTTCGAGGGCCATCGCGGCCTCTATCTGGAGGATCTCTACGTGCGCCCCGCCGCGCGCGGGGGCGGGGCCGGCAAGGCGCTGATGGCGCGGCTGGCGCGGCGCTGCGCCGACGAAGGGCTGGCGCGGATGGAATGGGCCGTCCTCGACTGGAACGCCCCGGCCATCGCCTTCTACGACCGCCTCGGCGCCACCGCCAAAACCGAATGGATCACCCGCAAGCTCACCGGCGAGGCGCTGACGCGACTCGCCAGCGCTCCCTAACCGGCCTCGGGCGGACGGCGCTACTCTCTTGCCGCCTGGCCCAAACCCGCCGATAATCCCCACAGGCGGTCCTCCCTTCGCCGGGGGGCCAAGAGGGAACGCGGTGCGGGGGGCAATCCCCAAATCCGCGGCTGTGCCCGCAACTGTGAGCGGCGAGAACGTGCGTCCAACCCGCCCCTTTTTTAGGGGCGGCGCCACTGGGAAACCGGGAAGGCGAGGGCGCGGTTCGATGACCCGTGAGCCAGGAGACCTGCCGCCGCGTCGCTCGTCCGGGGTCCGGGTTCAGACCGTCGGCGTGGGAGGCGTTCGTCTTCTCCTTGCAGCGACTTGAGTCGGCCGACGCGCCGAATAAGTCGCTGACCGCCTCGCGGCGTCGCGCGCGGCCAAGGAGATACGCCATGCGCGCGCTTCTATTCCTGGCGCCCCTTCTGGCCGGCCCGGCGCTCGCCGATCCGCCGACGCCGGTGGGCGAACTCATCGTCACCGCCGTCCGCCTGCCCGCCGAGCTCGTGGACGCCCCCGACGCGCACGTCATCGACGCCGCGGAGATCGAACTTCGCCAGGCGAGCTTCGCCGCCGATGTCCTGCGCCTCATTCCAGGCGTGGCGGTGAGCGACAACGGCGCCTTCGGCGGCGTCACCGGGGTACGCATTCGCGGCGCTTCGGCCGACAAGACCCTGGTGGTCATCGACGGCGTGGTCCAGAATGACGCCTCCCAGCCGGCCGGCGGCTACGATTTCAGCGCCCTTGATCTGGCCGACATCGCGCGCGTCGAGGTGCTGTCGGGGCCGCAGGGCTCGCTCTGGGGCTCGGACGCCATCGGCGGAGTGATCGCGCTCACCACCCGTGAGGAGAGCGGCGGGCGCGCCGCCTTGGAGGGCGGCTCGCTTTCCACCGTGCGGGCCTCGACGGGAGGGGGTGTTAGCCACTCCGATTGGGCGCTGGGCGCCTCGGCGTCCGGCTTCAGCACCGGCGGTGTCTCCAAGGCCGATGGCTTTCCCGAACGCGACCCATTTTACGAATGGACGGCGGGCGTGGCCGGTCGGGTGACCCTCACCCCCGAGATCAGCCTGGACGGGCGTGTGCGTTACGCCAACTCCCATGTCGATATCGACGGCTACGCGCCCACCTTCGGCGACACCGCCGAATACGCCACCTCGCGGTCATGGACCGGTTCGGCGCGGGCGACTTTGGCCGGGCCATGGGGCTTCACCCAGACCCTGCTGGTCGATGGCTATGACCTGAACCGGGCCTCCCTGGGCGGCGCCTATCCCTCCGGCTACCGCGCCGACCGCGGCGATATCCGCTGGATGGCGCAAAGGGGGGCGCCGGGCGATCCGTTCGGGGTGGCGTTCGGCGTCGAGCGCGACGTCACCCACGCCACGCTGAGCACTGGCGAGGCGGCGAAGCTCGGCGACACTTCGACCTTCGCGGTCGCGCGGGATCGCCCCCTCCCCACCCTCATCCTCAATGCGAGCCTGCGCTACGACGCCCCCGACAGCTTCACCGGTCGCGCCACCGCGCGGGCCGGGGCAGTGTGGGATCTGGGCGCCGGCTTCGCGCTCACCGGCGATTGGGGCCAGGGGTTCAAGACACCGACCATCAGCCAGATCGCCTGCGACTTCTGCTTTCCGCCCGGCCCGTCGGTGGGCCTGAAGCCCGAGACCGCCGAGGGGTGGGACATCGGCCTGCGCCGGCGAACGGCCGACGGGCGCTTCGAGGCGTCCTTGAGCTATTTTCATTTGGCCGTGCGCGACCAGATCAGCTTTGGGGCCGGCCGATACGTCAACATCGACCGCACCCTTTCCACCGGCGTCGAGGCGGACGCCGCCGCCCGCCTCAATGGCGCTCTCACCGTCAAGGCCTCCTACGCCCACACCGACGCCATCGATCAATCCACCGGCGCGGCGCTGCCCCGCGTTCCCAAGGACGCCGGGTCGGCGAGCCTGCTGTGGTCCGGCGGTCGCCTGAGCGGCGCCTTCACCGTGCGCGCCGAAAGCGACCAGGCCGATGTCGATCCCAACACCCGCCTTCCCGCTGACCGGCCGGGCTTCGTGCTGGCCGATATCGCGGCGGGCTGGCGCCTCACCCCGCGCGTCGAACTCACCGCCCGCGTCACCAATCTCGCCGACCGGCGGTATCAAGAGACTCTGGGTTTTGGCGAGCCGGGGCGGATGGTCCTGGTGGGGGTGCGGGTGAGAGACTAGGCCGCTGCCCACCGGCGGGGATCGAGAGCCTCGGGGTCTTCCAGGGCCATGTCGTCCCAATCGAGGTCGGGCGGCGGGCTGGCGGCGGCGGCCACGACGGCGGAGAGTTCGGCGGCGGTGGCGGCGCCGACGATCACCGCGCTGGCCTCGGGGCGCGACAGGGCGAACCCGAGGGCCGCCTGCAGGGGGTCGCTGCGGCCCTCGGCGATCAGCCGGCGGGCCCGCGAAAGTCGGCTGACCGAGGCGGCGCCGAGGTGGCTGGGCGCGCGATCGGGCGGCAGGAACAACAGGCCATTCAGGAAGATCGACCGCAAGTGAACCTCGACCCCGAGGTCGCGTACGGCGGCCAGGCTGCCGTCCACCAGCAGCCGCTGATCGAGCAGACTGGCCGGCGCCTGGATCAGATCGGGTTGAAAGCGCCGGGCCAGGCCGGGCGGATCGTCGGAGGCGTAGGCCGAAATGCCCACGCGCGCGAAGAGGCCGTCATCGCGCAACGCCTTCAGGCAGTCCCACCAGGCCATGCCGTATGGGGAAAACAGATCGCCGGCCGATTGAACCATGATGGCGTCGGCGCGGGTGAGGCCGAGCCGGGCGAGGGAGGCGCGCGCCTCCGCTTCCACGTAAAGAGGGCCGCGGTCGCCCCGCGCCGCCTTGACGGTCACCCGAAACGGCGCCGGCCTGGGCATGACCGCGCCCATGACCGCCTCACCGTGGGTCGAGGCCGCGCCGGCGTCCAGGACGCCGACTCCCGCCTGAGCGGCGACGGCGAGGATCTCGCGCACCTCCGATTCGGGCGCGCGCCCTCGTGTCCGCGCGGTGCCGTCCAGGCCGAATTGGGCGACGCCGAGCCCGAGTTTCGAGATCAGTGGGTGCATGGGAGGGGATGTTGTCCGCGAGGGCCGGTGATAACTTGCGGCGGCGACAATGGACGCTAGAGCGTAAAGAAGCCGTATCGACAGCCTTGAGGGATTGTTAACCTGGCACCGCCGGCGCTAATTCTGCCGCCCTGGCCGCTGTTCGGCTTGGCGGGCGATATCCGCCCGGCGTTGCGGGTGGCCGCCGGGGCCGGGCGGCCGGCGGCGCTCGCCACCATCGTCGCCTTGAGCGGCGGGGGTCCCAGGCCGGTGGGAACCCAGATGGTCATCGCCGACGGCGCGCTCAGCGGCTTCCTTTCTGGCGGCTGCCTGGAAGCCGATGTCGCCGGTCACGCCGCCCAGGTTCTGGAGAGCGGCGCGTCCAGGAGGTTGATTTACGGCGAGGGCAGTCCCTGGCCCGACATTCGTCTGCTCTGCGGCGCGCGCATCGAGGTTTTGCTCGAGCGCATCGCGCCGGGCGACGAGGCGACGCGACGCCTGCTGGCCCTGACCGAGGTCCGCGTTCCCGCCGTTTGGCTGAGCGATGGCGAGCGTCGGACCTGCGCGTCCCTGGCCGAAGACCCCGCGCCCTGGCCGGGCGCTTTTCGCAGGCTCTACGAGCCGGCGCCGCGCCTGATCGTTCTGGGGGCCGATCCCACCGCTCTGGCCATAGCTGCGCTGGGCGCTCAGGCCGGTTGCGAGACGACGCTGGTGCGGCCGAAAGGGCCGCCGGAGTCGCCGCCCGTCGCGAACGTCGCCTATAGCCGCGACGCGCCAGCGGCGGCGCTGGCCGCCATCGGCCTCGACGGCTGGACGGCGGTGGCGGTCGCCACCCACGACGCCGAACTCGACCACGCCGCCCTGGTGGCCGCCCTGCCCTCTCCGGCCTTCTACGTCGGCGCTCTGGGAGCCCGGCGGCGTGTGCCCGACCGCGTGGCCGGCCTCAGGCAAGCCGGCCTTTCGGATCGCGACCTCGCCCGCCTCCACGCCCCCATCGGCCTGGACATCGGCGGCAAGGCGCCCTGGGAGGTGGCCATCGCGGTGATGGCCCAGATCACCGCCCTGCGCTACGAAGGCGCCGCGAACGCCGGGACCGGGCATCCCTCGGCCTTCGCCTCGGCCAGGGCGTCGGCGAAGCGGCTGACGTTGTAGAATTGGGGATAGGTGGCCGGCGTGGCTCTGATCCACAGTCGCGTCGCCCCTTTGAGGTAGGCGGCCGGCAGAGCCACGTCGCCCCCGGCCGGATCGTCGATCCAGCCCCGCCGCGGAAAAAACCCCCGCGCCTCGTCGTCGCGAAAGGCTTGCGAAACCGGCCGCGCCGGTCCGCCGTCGATGCGGAAGACGGCGTGGGTGGTCTCCACGCCTGGGCCGACATGGAAGATCAGGGCGTCGCTCTTGAAGCGCACGTGCTTGGCGCTCAGCGAACAGGAAACCTGGCCGGTGAATTTGTCGTGGGCGACGGCGATCCGCCAGCCGGCCAACCGATAGAGCCGCTCGGTCAATTGCGGCGGGTGGGGCTGGTAAAAGAACGAACTCAGCGCCATGGCGGCGATTACGAACATCGACAATTCCCCCGGTCCCTGGATATCAACCGCATATCAGCATCGGCTCCTTCTCAGTTCAATCGCGCCAGCGGCAATAACTCGATCAGTTCGCCCGACTCCACGGCGGGGGCGCCGGCGGCGCGCCTCACCAGGGCGGCGGCGGCGGCGAAGACGCTGACCAAAGATGAATCCTGATCGGCGAAGGGTTCGGCCCTGAGGGTCCCGTCGGGCGCATGGGTGAGGCGGGCCCGCAGCCAATGTTCACGCCGGCCGTTGGCCGCGACGGCGCCGACGGCGCGCGCGGCCACCAGATGAAGGGCGGGGTCGGCGCCCAGCATCCCGGCCAGCAGTGGCTTGAGGAAAAGCTCCGCGCAGACCAGGGCCGAGGCGGGATTGCCGGCCAGGCCGAGCACGAGGCGACCGTCCGCCAGCACCCCGAACCAGGTCGGTTTTCCCGGTCGCACGGCCACGCTCTCGACGACGAGGCGCAGGCCAAGGCTCGCCAGCGCCGGCTTGACCAGGTCATGATCGCCCACCGACGCGCCGCCGATGGTGACGATGAGATCACAGGCCGCCCCCGCCACCGCCCGCGCCGTCGCCGCCGCCTCGTCGCCCACCGGCGTCAGGACCAGAGACTCACCTCCCCAAATGCGCGCCAGCGCCGCCAGGGCGGTGGTCCCGGAATTGAAGATCTGAAAAGGCCCAGGCGCCGCGCCCGGTTCGACGATCTCCTCGCCGGTGGAGAGGATCGCCACCCTAGGCCGGCGTGAGACGCGGATCTGTGCCACGCCCGCCGCCGCCGCCAGCGACAGGCGCCAGGGGTCGAGGCGCGTCCCGGGGGCCAGCAGTCGATCGCCGGCGCGGAAGTCCTGACCAGGTGGTCGCACATGGCGCGGATGGGTCACCGCCGGTATGACGACGTGATCGCCGTTCCGCGTGGCGTCCTCCTGGATGACCACAGCGTCGGCCCCGGTGGGAACCGCCGCGCCGGTGAAGATGCGCACCGCCTCGCCCTGGCCCACCGCGCCGGCGAACCCGTGACCGGCCGCGCTTTCGCCGACGATCCTCAAGCGGCCCGGACCGTCCGCGGCGCGCACCGCCCAGCCGTCCATGGCCGAGGCGGCGAAGGGGGGTTGGTCGCGGGAGGCGACGACATCCTGGGCAAGTACGCGGCCCAGGGCCTTGCCCAGAGCTACATCCTCGACTCCCAACGGCGCGACCGCCGCGAGCATCCGCGCCCTCGTCTCCTCAACGGAAAGCAGCTTCACGGCGCCCGCCAGTCGCCCGAGGCGCCGCCGCTCTTTTCGATCAGCCGCACCGCCTCGATGACCATGCCGCGCTCGGCGGCCTTGAGCATGTCATAGATGGTCAGGCAGGCGACCGCGACGGCGGCGAGGGCCTCCATCTCCACGCCGGTGGGGCCGGTGGTCTTGACGCGGGCGGTGACGGCGAGGCCTTCATCCGCCGCCTCCACCGTCACCTCGACCTTGGACAGGGCGAGGGTGTGGCAGAGGGGGATCAGGTCGGCCGTACGCTTGGCGGCCATGACGCCCGCGATCTCCGCCACGGCGCGCACGTCGCCCTTCTTGCCCTCGCCGGACAAGGCCAGGGCGCGCGTGGCCGGCGTCATGCGCACCAGGCCGCGCGCCGCCGCCTCGCGCGCGCTGGCCGGCTTGGCCGACACATCGACCATGCGCGCCCGGCCCGCCTCGTCCAGATGGGTGAGGCGGCTCATGCCTCGAGAAGCCTTGGCATCAGTTCGACCATGTTGCAGGGCCGGTGACGGCTGTCGAGTTGGGCGGCGATGACCTTGTCCCAACCGTCGCGCACCGCGCCGTTGGAACCTGGCAGGCAGAATACGAACACGCCGTCGATCAGGCCCGCCAGGGCGCGAGATTGCAGAGTGGAGAGTCCCACTGATTGGTAGCTGACCAGATGGAACACCACGGAGAACCCGTCGATGCGCTTGTCGAACAGAGGTTCAATGGCTTCGGGGGTGACGTCCCGGCCTGTGAGGCCGGTGCCCCCGGTGGTGACGATGGCGTCCAGCGCGCCGGAGGTCGTCCAGGCCTTGATCCGGGCGCGGATAGCCTCAATGTCGTCGGCGACGATGGCGCGATCGACCAGAACATGGCCGGCCCCGGTCACACGCTCGGCCAACAGATGGCCCGAGGTGTCGCTCTCCTCGTCGCGGGTGTCGGAAATGGTCAGGACGGCGACGCGAACCGCGGTGAGCGCCGCGCCTTCATCGACCCGGCCGCCAGGGGCTAGGGTTGGGTTCATTTGGGGCCGTCTCCTTGGAGGGGGGCCCACCGACCGGCATCCGCGCGATCCCGCGCCGTGGGCTCGACCCAGCGGGACCCAGCGGGGCCGTGCTCTTTTTTCCACAGCGGCGCCTGGGATTTCAGATAATCCATCAGGAAGTCACAGGCCTCGAAAGCCTCGCGCCGATGGGTCGCGGCGGTCAGCACCAGGACGATCGCCTCGCCTGGGGCGATCCGCCCGACCCGGTGGATGATGGCGACGTCGTGCAAGGCGAAGCGCGCCGTGGCGTCGGCCGCGATCTTGCCGATCTCGCCTTCGGTAAAGCCGCGATAGGCTTCCAGTTCGAGAGATACGCCCCGGCCCGCCTCGCCGCGTGCGATGCCGACGAAGCTCGCCACCGCGCCGGTCGCCGCGCGACCCTGGCAAAAGCGGTTCAGCTCGGCGCCCGGATCGAAAGGGCGGTCGGCAAGGGCGATCATCCGCCGCTCATGGGGGGCATGAACGCCACCTCCGCGCCGTCGCCGAGCGCGCAGTCGCCGCGCACCAGCACCCGGTCCACCGCCGCCTGGACGCCCGGCGCCTCCAGGGCGGCGGCGAGATCGCCGTGGTCGGCGACGATCAGCGCCTTCAGGGCGGCCAGGGTCGGCGGCGCCGGCTCATAGAGGCGCTCGCGCCAGCCGGCCACGTCGCGCAGTCGCCCGAACAACAGCACCTTGGCCATCTCAGCCGCCGGTGGCGGACATGTGGCGCGACACCGACGGCGCGGCCCCGCGGTCGATGCGGAAGTCGTGGCCCCTGGGTTTGGAACCGACGCCCCCCCTTATGACGGCGGCCAACTCGCCGTCGCTCGCGCCCGAACGGATCGCCGAGCGCAGGTCGGTGGCGTCCTCCTGGCCCAGGCAGGTGTGCAGGGTGCCGGTACAGGTCAGCCGCACCCGGTTGCAGCCCTCGCAGAAATTGTGGCTCAGCGGCGTGATGAAACCGAGCCGGCCGCCGGTTTCCGCCACCTCGACATAGCGGGCCGGCCCGCCGGTGCTCGCCGCCAGATCGCGCAGGCTCCAGAAGCTCTCCAGGTCGCGGCGCACGTCGGCCAGGGAGAGGAACTGGTCGGTGCGATCCTCGTCGATCTCGCCCATGGGCATGGTCTCGATGAGGGTGATCGCGTGGCCGCGGGCGTGGGCCCATTCGATGAGGGCCGGGATTTCCCCGGCATTGTCGCGGGCCAGGGCCACCGCGTTGATCTTCACCTCCAGGCGCGCTGCCTGGGCCGCCGCGATCCCCGCCTGCACCTGGGCCAGATCGCCGCCGCGGGTCAGGCGGGTGAACGTCTCTGGATCCAGGGTGTCCATGGATACATTGACCCGTTTCACCCCCAACCGGGTCAAGTCCGGGGCGAATTGCGCCAGGCGCGTGCCGTTGGTGGTCAACGTCAACTCATCGAGAGCGCCGGTTTTCAGGTGGCGCGACAGGCTCTCGACCAACGCCAGAAACCCCTTGCGCACCAGTGGCTCGCCGCCGGTCAGGCGTAGCTTGCGCACCCCCATGGCGACGAACACCGAGGCGACGCGGTCCAGTTCCTCAAGGGTCAGCACTTCGACCTTGGGCAGGAAGCGCATATGCTCGGCCATGCAATAGACGCAACGCAGATCGCAGCGGTCGGTGACCGAGAGGCGCAGATAGGTCACTTTGCGGCCGAAACCGTCGATCATCCCGCAGGGCGCCGGGGCCGGGCGCATCGCCGCTTGCAACGAGGGGGCATCGTAGGGCGTCATCAGGCCGCCAACATAGGAGGAAACCGGTCGTGGCGACAGGGGGCGACGTCCCAGGCCATCTGGAGGCCATCGTCCTGGCCGCCGGCGCCGGCGCGCGCTTCGGCGGCGGCAAGCTCACCGCCCCCTGGCGCGGCGGTGTTCTGATCGACGGCGTCCTGGCCGCCGCCTTCGCCGCCCCCGTCCGATCGGTCGTCGTGGTCACCGGCGCCGATCCCAAGGTGGCGGACGCAGCGCAGGCCTTCGCGGCGAAGGCCGGCGAGACGGCGCGCCTCCGCCTGGTCCACGCGAAGGATCACGCCCAGGGCATGGCCGCCTCCCTGCGCGCCGGCGTCGAGGCCCTGCCCGCCGACACCGCCGGCGCCTTTGTCTTCCTGGGCGACATGCCGTGGATTTCGCATGCCGTTCTCCCGATTCTCGCCGAAGCTTTGGCGAGAGGCGCCCCGGCGGCGGCCCCGGCGTTCGAGGGGCGGCGGGGCCATCCGGTGTTGTTTGGGCGGGAACAGTTCGGCGATCTCCGCGCTCTTGTCGGCGACGAGGGGGCGCGAGGCCTTCTGGCGACGCTGGGCCGACGCGTGGTGCAGATCGAGTCGTCCGAGGCGGGGGTCTTGTTCGATGTGGACGTCAAAGGCGCGCCGGACCTTCCAGCTTAAATCTTCACGAACGGCAGGCTCGTCGTCGGCTTGCCGGTGAGGGCGAGCAGGGCATTGGCGACGGCCGGGGCGATGACCGGCGTGCCCGGCTCTCCGACACCCGACGGCGGGGCGGTCGAGGGCAAGATATAGGTCTCGATCGTGGGCGCCTCGTTCATGCGCAGGGTGGTCATCATTCGCTCCCCGCTCATCGTAACTGATCAATGTTAAGACGCTTTCCCGCCGTTGGCAAAGCGCCGTCGCTTCGCGCGGCGCGCCGCGCTAGGCTGGAGGGTGATGGAGACCTTCCCCGCCTTCTTTCCCCTGCGCGGCAAGCGCGTGGCGATCGCCGGCGAAGGTGAGCCCGCCGAGGTCAAGGCGCGCCTGTTCGAAGGCTCGCCGGCCGAGGTGGTCAGGCTGGTGGGCGCGGCGGCTTTCGACTCTGGCGCCTACGCCGGGGCCGATCTGATCTTCGTGGCCAGTTTCGATCCCGCGTTTCGCGAACGGGCGGCGCGAGCGGCGCGGAAGGCCGGCGCGCCGCTCAATGTGGTCGATGCGCCGGAGCTGTCGGACTTTCACACCCCGGCCATCGTCGATCGCGGTCAGGTGGTGGCGGCCATCGGCACGGCGGGCGCGTCGCCCCTGCTGGCCTCGCTTCTGCGCGCGGAGGTGGAAGCGCGGGTTCCCGAGGGCGCGGGGTTGATCGCCGCCTTGCTGGGCGACAAGCGCGAGGCGGTCCGCCGGGCCTTTCCCGATCTGCCGGCGCGGCGGGCTTTCCTGCGGGCGGTTTTGGCCGGGCCGGCGGCCGAGGCGGCCATGGCGGGCGAGGCCGCGCGCGCCTCGGCGCTGCTGGACGGCGCCGTCGCCGGCGGCTGGTCCGCCGTTGGGCGAGTGAGCGTCATCGAGGGCGCGGCGACGCCCGATCTGATCTCGCTGCGCGCGGCGCGCGTTCTGGCCATCGCCGACGTGGTGGTGGCCGGAGAGGCGGCGGGGCCGCTTCTGGCCAGCCATGGGCGCCGCGACGCCGAGCGCCTGACGCCCGGCGCGGCCGACCCGCGGGCGCTGGCCGATCTGGCGCGCGCGGGCCGTTTGGTGGCGGTCGTGGACGCCGCCGACCCGGCCCTGATCGAGGCGTTGAAAGAGTTGGGCGTCGCGGTCGAGGTGCTCTCTTCGGCTTCCGTGTCGTGAGCCTGCTCCCGCCGGAAGACGTGCAGGCCGTCCTGCTCTCGCTCAAGGTGGCGGCGACGGCCACGGCGGTCGGCCTGCCGATCGCGCTCGGCGTCGCCTACGCTTTGGCGCGCGGTCGTTTTCCGGGGCGGGCCTTGCTGGACGCCCTCACCCACCTGCCGCTGGTCCTGCCGCCGGTGGCCACCGGCTACGCCCTCCTGGTGCTGCTGGGCCCGCACGGCGTCCTTGGCCGTCCCCTGGCCAGCCTGGGCGTGGTGTTCGCCTTCCGCTGGACCGGCGCCGCCCTGGCGTCGGGGATCATGGCCTTTCCCCTGATGGTGCGGCCCATCCGCCTTTCCATCGAAGCCATCGACCGCGAGGTGGACGAGGCCGCCCGCACCCTGGGGGCCGGTCCGCTGGTGCGGCTCATCCGCGTCACCGTGCCCCTGGCCGCGCCGGGACTGGCCGCCGGGGCGGTGCTGGGTTTCGCCAAGGCGCTGGGCGAGTTCGGGGCCACCATCACCTTCGTGGCCGCCATCCCCGGCGAGAGCCTGACCCTGCCCACCGCCATCTACCAGGCCACCCAGACCCCCGGCGGCGAGAGCCGCGCCGTGGTCCTCTGCGTCATCGCCGCCGTCATCGCCATTTCCGCGGTGCTGGTCTCCGACGCGGTCAGCCGCGGCGTGGCGTCGCGGCGGGGGCCTTAGCCAGCGATCGACCGCCGCCGCGTCTCCGGCAGCAGGAACGGCAGGGTGACGACGCTGAGCCCGGTGAAGATCACCGGATACCAGAGTCCCGAATAGATGTTGCCGGTGGCGGTGACGATGGCGAAGGCGGTGACCGGCAGAAAGCCCCCCACCCAGCCGGTGCCGAGGTGATAGGGGAGGGAAAAGGCGGTGTAGCGGATGCGGGTGGGGAAGAGCTCGACCAGGGCGGCGGCCAGCGGACCGTAGATGGCGGCGGTGGCGACCACGAAGATCATCAGCACGCCGAAGAGGCCCCAGAAGTTCAAGCGCGCCGGATCGGCCCGGTCCGGATAGCCGGCCTGGCGAAGGGTGCCGGTCAGGGCGCCCTTGACCTCCTCGGCCGCGGCCTTCGCCGCCGGCGCTGAAAGCCCCGCAGCCTCGTGCGAGACGACGATCCGGTCGCCGATACGCACTCGCGCCACGCTCCCCGCCGGCGCCGCCTGGTTGTCGTAGGAAATCCCGGCGTTGGAGAGCGCGTTCTTGGCGATGTCGCAGGACGTGGTCCACTTCGCCTTGCCCAGGAGATCGAACTGCGGCGAACAGCGGGCCGGATCGGCGATGACGACCACCGGCGTCGCGGCCTGGGCCGCCTCGAAAGCCGGGTTGGCTAGGCGGGTCATGGCCCGGAAGCCCGGGAAGAAGGCGACGAGGGCCAGCGTCATGCCGCCCCACATCACCCATTTTCGGCCGACCCTGTCCGACAGCCAGGCGAAGGCCACATAGAGCGGCGCGCTGGCCAGGGTGACCAGCACCAGCAGCTTGGTCCCGGTGAGGGGGTCAATCTTCAGGAACCGTTCCAGGAACACCTGCTCGGCGTAGAAGAAGAGGGTGTACCAGGCCGCCCCCTGACCGCACATGATGGTCACCAGAGCGACGAGCACCACCTTGAGGTTCGTCCACCGGCCGAAGGCCTCGGTCCAGGGCGCGTGGGTTTCGGTCCCATTCGCCTTGAGGGCGGCGAAGGCAGGGCTCTCGGTGAGATTCAAGCGTATCCAGATCGACACCGCCAACAGGCCGGCGGAGACCAGGAACGGAACGCGCCAGCCGGCGGTCCAGTCGGCGGCGGTGAAGCGCGCTTCGCCCATCCCGGTGCGAACCATGAAGATCACCCCCAAGGCGCCCAGCAAGCCGAACACCCCCGAGGCCTGAATCCAGCCGGTCATCACGCCGCGCCGCCGCGCCGGCGCGTGCTCGGCCACGAAGATCGCCGCGCCGCCGTATTCTCCGCCGAGCGCCGTTCCCTGGATGATCCGCAGGAAGATGAGCAGCGCGGGCGCCAGCGGACCGGCCTGGGCGTAGGTGGGCAGAAGCCCGATGGCCACCGTCGCGGCGCCCATCAGGGTCACGGTGATCAGGAACGCCCCCTTGCGCCCGACCCGGTCGCCGACCCGGCCGAAGATCAGCGCGCCGATGGGCCGAAAGAAGAAGCCGGTTCCGAACAGGGCCAGGGCGGCCAGCAGCCCGGCGGTGGAATCCAGGGCGGTGAAGAAGTTCTTGGCGATGACCGGCGTCAACGTGCCGAACACGAAGAAATCATACCACTCGAAGGTCGTCCCCAGAGACGAGGCGGCGACGATGGTGAACATGGAGCGCCGGCTGCCAGCCCGCTCTTGGAATTCCTCGGCGCCTGGCGGGCTGGAAGCCCGCGCTCCGCTCAAAACGCGTTCTCGCCGGTGATGGCGCGGCCGAGAATCAGGGCGTGGACGTCGTGGGCGCCCTCGTAGGTGTTGACCGTCTCCAGGTTCGCCGCGTGCCGCATGACATGATACTCGCCGGCGATCCCGTTGCCGCCGTGCATATCCCGCGCGACGCGGGCGATTTCCAACGCTTTGCCGCAGTTGTTGCGCTTCATCAGGCTGATCGCCTCGGGAACCCAGGCGCCCCGGTCGATCAGCCGCCCCAGGGCCAGGGCGCCCTCGTAGCCCAGCGCGATCTCGGTCATCATGTCGGCGAGCTTTTTCTGCACCAGTTGGCGCGCCCCCAGCGGTTTGCCGAACACCTGGCGGCCGGCAACGTAGTCGCGGCAGGCGTGCAGGCAGAACTCGGCCGCCCCCATCGCCCCCCAGGCGATGCCGTAGCGCGCCTTGTTCAGGCACGAGAACGGCCCGCGCAGGCCGCTGACATCCGGCAGGATGGCGTCCTTAGAGACGAACACGTCGGAGAGGGAAATCTCGCCGGTCACCGAGGCGCGCAGGGAAAGTTTGTTCTCGATCCTGGGGGTGACGAACCCGTCGGCGCCACGCTCGACCAGAAAGCCGCGGATCGCCCCGTCCAGTTTGGCCCACACCAGGGCCACGTCGGCGATCGGGGCGTTGGTGATCCACATCTTCGCGCCATTGATCACGTAGCCGCCGTCCACGGCCTCGGCCACGGTGCGCATGGAGGCCGGGTCGGAGCCGCCGTCGGCCTCGGTCAGCCCGAAACAGCCGACGATGTCGCCCCTGGCCATGGGCGGCAGCCAGCGGCGGCGCTGGTCCTCCGAACCGAAGGCGAAGATCGGATACATGACCAGGGACGACTGCACGCTCATCGCCGAGCGGTAGCCGCTGTCGATGGCTTCGATCTCGCGGGCGATCAGGCCATAGGCGACGTGGTTGACGCCGGCGCCCCCGTATTGCTCCGGCAAGGTGGCGCCCAGAAAGCCCAGGGCGCCCATTTCGGTGATGATCTCGCGGTCGAAACGCTCCTCGGCATAGGCGCTCACGACGCGCGGAAGGAGCTTGTCGCGAGCGTAGGCGCGCGCCGCCTCGCCGATCATCCGCTCGTCTTCGGTGAGGCGGGCCGCCAGGTCGAGGGGATCGTCCCAGCGGAAGGTCTGGGCGGTTTCGCCGGCGTCGAGGGCCATGGCTTAAGCGGTCTCCGTGGATCGTCGGGCCCTTATGACGTGGCGGCGCGCGTTCGCAAAGCCCGTGGTGGCCAGGCGAAACCGCCTCTTTCGCGCGCCGATTCTCCGTGCCAAGCTGGCGACCGTCGAACGCCGATCATCTCAAGGGGGTTTTCATGATTATGGGTCAGCGCCTCGCGGCGGAGTTCATCGGCACCTTGTGGCTGGTGCTGGGCGGTTGCGGCGCCGCCGTGCTCGACGCCGCCTTTCCGGGCCTCGGCATCGGCTTCGCCGGGGTGGCCCTGGCGTTCGGCCTGACGGTGCTGACGATGGCCTACGCGGTCGGCCACGTCTCGGGCGCCCATTTCAATCCGGCCGTCACCATCGGCCTCTACGCCGGCGGGCGGTTTCCGATCCGCGACGTGGTTCCCTACATTCTGGCGCAGGTGCTGGGGGCGATCGCGGGCGCGGGCATTCTCTATGTAATCGCCACCGGCCACGCCGGTTTCGATATGGCCGGCGGCTTCGCCTCCAACGGCTATGGGGATCATTCGCCCGGCGGCTACACCCTGGCCGCTTGCGCGGTGAGCGAAGTCGTCATGACCTTCGGCTTCCTGTTCGTGATCCTGGGTTCGACCCACGGCAACGCGCCCAAGGGTTTCGCCCCCATCGCCATCGGCCTTTGCCTCACCTTGATCCATCTGATCAGCATTCCGGTCACCAACACCTCGGTCAATCCGGCCCGCAGCCTGGGCCCGGCCCTGTTCGAGGGCGGCTGGGCGATCCAGCAGCTGTGGCTGTTCTGGACCGCGCCTTTCGTGGGGGCCATTTTGGCGGGGATCGTCTATCGCCTGGTCGGCGGGGCGGAGAACCCGGCGCCGGTGGACGTGAGGGGCGACACCTAGAACGGCATGGAGATCAACGGCGTCGCTCATATCTTCATCACCGTTGGTGATTTCGACCGGGCGCGGGCGTTCTACCGCCGGCTCCTGCCGTTCCTGGGCCTCAAACAGGTGATGGACGCGGCCGGCACCTACTATTGCGTCGGCGGGCGAACCGGCTTCGGGATTCGTTCCGCCTCCCGCGAGCACGCCGGCGAGCGCTTCGACCAGAGCCGCGCGGGTCTGCACCATGTGTGCTTCCGGGCGCGCGAGCGCGAGGAAGTCGATGAGGCTCATGCCTTCCTGGTCTCGATCGGGGCGGCGATCGTGCACCCGCCCAAGGATGACGAATGGGCGCCCGGCTACTATTCGGTGCTGTTCGAGGATCCCGACGGGATTCGCCTTGAGATCAACCACGTGCCCGGGCAGGGGCTGCTGGCCCCGGGCGGTTCGGGCCACCTCGGCGGCCCCTGGAGCTAGAGAGATGGCCGCCTCCCCCGCCGTCAGCGAGGCCGACGAGCGGGCCTTGATGGACTCCATCGACCGCTGGCTCGCCAGGAAGGTCGCGCCGGTGGCCGCCGCCCTGGAGGAGGCCGACAAATACCCGCGCGAGCTGGTCGCCGACATGTGCGAGATGGGCCTCTACGGCGCGCTCATCGATGCGGAATACGGCGGCCTTGGTCTCTCCGCCCTGACCTATTCGCGGATCGTGGCGCGCATCTCCGAGGAGTGGATGAGCCTCACCGGCTTTTTCAACAGCCATCTGATGATGGCCCTCATCGTCCAGAAGTTCGGAACTCAGGCCCAGAAGGATCACTGGCTGCCGAAATTCGCCACCGGCGAGTTGCGCGGCGGCCTTGGCCTCACCGAGGCCGACGCCGGCACCGACCTGCAGGGCATTCGCGCCACCGCCCGCCGCGAGGGCGAGGCCTATGTGGTCAACGGCGCGAAGCTGTGGATCACCAACGCCATCGAGGGCGATGTCCTGGCCCTGCTGGTCAAGACCGATCCCGAGGCCAGGCCCCGCCACGCCGGGATGACCATGCTGATCGTCCCCACCCGCGACGTGGAGACCGGCGAGAGCCTGCCGGGGGTGCGGCGCGGTCGCAAGCTGCCCAAACTCGGCTATCGCGGCATCGACACCGGCGAGATCGCCTTCGAAGACTATCGGTGCGACGCGGGCCTTTCCCTGGTCGGCGGCGAGGAGGGTCAGGGCTTCGTCATGGCCACCGGCGGCCTGGAGATCGGCCGGGTCAACGTGGCGGCGCGCGGGGTGGGGATCGCGCGGCGGGCGCTCAAGGAATCGGTGGCCTACGCCCAGGTTCGCCGGACCATGGGCAAGCCGATCTGCGAACACCAGGCGATCCAGCTCAAGCTCGGCGAAATGGCCGCCAAGACCCGCGCCGCCGAACTGCTGGTCGAGGACGCCGCCCGCGCCTACGACACCGGGGCGCGGGTGGACCTGGAAGCGGGTATGGCCAAGTGGTTCGCCACCGAAACCGCCTTCGAGGTGGCCACCGAGGCCATGCGCATCTTCGGCGCCAACGGCTATTCCAAGGAATACCCCATCGAGCGCCTCTACCGCGACGCCCCCCTGCTGATCATCGGCGAGGGCACCAACGAGATGCAGCGCATCATCATCGCCAGGCGGCTGATCGCGCGAAATCCGGTGTGAAGGCGCGCCGCCTCGACGGTTGGCCGGGCCGGCAAATCAGGCGAAGGTCGCGCCATGCCCATCGCCTCTCCCGATCCGACGGTTCTGGCCTCGGCGATCGCCGCGCGCCTGTGCCACGACTTCATCGGCCCGGCCGGGAGCACGGTCGCGGGCCTGGATATTCTCGCGGGATCGCCCAGCGAGGATCTGCGCGGCGCGGCGATGGAGATGATCGACGACGCCGCTCGCCGGCTCCTGACGCTCATCGAGTTTTCGCGGGTGGCGTTCGGGGCCGGCGAGGAGATGTTCGACACCGGGACGCTCGAAACCCTGGCCCGCGGGGTGTTCGTTGACCTTCGGCCCACCCTCGACTGGTCCGTCGCGGCGCCGGCTCTGGCGGGCCCGGCGGCGCGGACGCTGCTCAATCTCGCCCAGATCGCCGCCGACGCCCTGGCGGTCGGCGGGATGGCGCGCGCCTGGAGCGACCTTCGCGGCGGCAAGACCTTTCTGGGCGTCGATGCCATCGGCGCACGCGCCAAGCTCTATCCGGAGGTGCTGGGCGGCCTGAACGGCGAGACGCGGGGCGCGGGTCAGGGCGGGCGCTGGGCGCGCGCCTGTTTCGTCCACGCCACGGTGGCGGCGGCGGGGGGCGAGGCGGGAGCAACGACCGGCGAGGCGGGAATCACCTTCTGGGCGAATTTCCCTTAAGGCGCCATCAGCGCGGCGATCCTCCGGGCGCCATCGTCACCCCACTCGACCAGGCGCGCCGCCAGGCGGGCGATCTCGTCGGGCGGCTTATTCTGGGAGAGCTTGGAAATGCCGGCCAGGCGCTCGAGGCGCATTTCGTAGCCGACGATGGCGCTCAGCAGAACCTCGAACCGGGCGGGGGTCATCTTGGCGCGGGTCCGGGTGGCTTGGGGGCGAGGCCGGCTTCGAAATGGGCGGCCAGATCGTCCAGCAGGGCGGTCGTTTCGGCCCGCTCCATGACGCGCACCGGCCCTTCGGCCTCGACGGAGAGATAGTTCCAGGTCGGAACCTGATCGGCCGCCCCATACCAGTCGGGACTGACATAGGCGTCGGGGCCGGTGACGACCGCCAAGGCGCGACGGCGCTCGCTCAAGACGGGGCAAAGAGCGTTCGCGGCCGAAAGGTGAAATCTTAGAGTCCGTCCGGCGAGCAGCACCGGCGCGTGAGCGATCGCCGGCCCATCGGGACCGGCGACGACGATCACCGCCAGGCCGCGCTCCGACACCAGCGCCCCGAGACGCCCAGGATCGGCCTCTATGAAGATTCTGGCGGGATGCAAGGAACCGTCCCGCTCGAAATCGGCGAGGAGAACGGTTCCCTCGAGACAATCCCAGCGTCTAGTGGCCGGCGGCGTCCTGGGCGGTGTCGGTGGTGGCGTGGCCGACGGACGAGACGTCCTTGCCAGCCCCGGCGACGGTGTTGCAGGCGGCCGTGGCCAAGCTCGCGGCCAGAACCGCCAGAATGATGATCGTGCGCATTTCAATGATCTCCCCGAATGGTTTGAAGACGCATTTCGCGGGCATCGGGCGTTTAAGTCAAGAGCCGCGAACAGCCGCCTAGACAGCGGCGCCTGGCGAGCCCTTGCGCCCGGCCGGCTGGAGCAAGATGTGGAGACCCGGATTTAGGCGGCTCTAGTGGCCGGCGGCGTCCTGGGCGGTATCGGTGGTGGCGTGACCGACCGACGAGACGTCCTTGCCGGCGCCGGCGACGGTGTTGCAGGCGGCGGTGGCGAGGCTGGCTGCGAGCACCGCCAGGATGATGATCTTACGCATGCGAAGAAAGTCTCCCGGGAAAAAGTAAGGCGAGCAACTCGCCAAGCCCCTTAACTCCCGGCTTCCGCCCCGGTTCCCTCCGCGAGCGACTCGGCTTCGACGCCGGGGGCCGGGCCGGGGGTCTGGCCGGGGGTCTGGCCGGGCGTCGGGAAGGTCAGGCGCGCCGTCAGGCCGCCCCCCGGATTGGGGCAAAAGACGACCTCGCCGCGCAGCTGCCGCGCGAACGCGGTCATCAGGGTGCGGCCCACCCCCGAGCCCACCTCGGCCGTGGCGCCCGCCTCGCCGGTGTCGGTGACGGTGAGTTCCGCCAGCGCCCCGCGCACATGAAAGCTGACGCCCAGACTGCCGCCCGCGTCGCCCAGGCCGTGTTTCTTGGCGTTGGTGATCGCCTCCACGGCGAACAGGGCCAGGGGCGCGAGCTGATCGGGATCGATGATCAGTGGGTCGAGGTCCAATTCGGTCCGGATGGGCGCGCCCCGAGCGCCTTCGCCCATCACCAGCTGCGCGATCAGTTCGTCGAGAAAATCGCGCAGGTCCACATGCTTCAGGTCAGGCCCCTGATAGAGGGCGCGATAGATGAGCGCCAAGGCGCCGATGCGCTGGCGGGTGTCATAGAGGGCGGCGCGGGCCGCCGGATCGCCCAGGGCGCGCTGCTGCATGTTGAGGAGCGAGGAGATCACCTGCAGGTTGTTCTTAACGCGGTGGTGGATCTCCCGCATCAGGGCGTCCTTGTGCGCCAGCGCCTCGTTCAGCGCGGCGTCACGGGCGGCGATGGTCTTGGCCATGGTGTCGAGGGTGTCGGCCAGGGCGCGAATCTCGGGCGCCGCGGCGTGGGCTCTCAGGGGGCGAACGGAATAGCGGCCGCGCCCGTAGAGGGCGGCGATGCGTCGCAGATAGACGATCCAGCGCACCGCGCTGCGTTCGGAGACCAGCAGAACCGCTCCCACGGCCAGGCAAAAGGCGAGGAGGGGGAGCAGAAAGGCCGACACCGGGTTCAACCACACCCACGACACCAACCCGCGTGACGGGGCCGAGAGCACCACATAGACGTCGTGGCCGACGAGAGGTGTCGAAGCGAACAGGCGCGGGCCGCCGGATCTGTCGGCGCCCAGCCAGATCGCGTCGCGGGTGCGCGCCGCCCCGCCCAGACGGCCGCCGAGATCGACCGGAAACCGGGCCGCCGACGTGGTCGAGAGGAAGTTCCCCCGCGCGTCGGCCAGGGCCACCTCCGAATTGGCCGGCACCGAGCGGTCGGCTTTTTCCGGCCGCAGGCTGGCCAGGGTGATGGCCGCCGTCAATACGCCGGAGAAACGCCCCGCCTCGTCCCGAGCGGGAACGCTGGCCAGAAGGGCCGGCGTCTGGCCATAGCCGGCCTCCGGTTCGCTGGCGACCGCCGTGGCGCGGCCCGAGGCCAGGGACTGGAACCACGGTTGGGAGCGGCGATCGGGATCGGGCGGCACCGGAGCGGCGGCGCAGACCACCCAGCCGGCGGCGTTGAAGCGGATCAGGTTGGCGAAGCCTGGAACGCGGTTCTTGATCTGGGCGAGCCGGTTGACGCACTGAACGTCCGTGTCGTCGGGGGCCAGGGTGCGGAGCAGCACCTCGGCGGCGGCGATGTGCGCCCGCGCCGTCGCGGCGCTGCGGCGCGCCGCGTCCACCAGTTCGGCCCGCTGGTCGCGCGCCTCGCGGCCGAACACCAACGCCGACTGGACGCCGCTCAGAACCAGCACCGGGGCCAGGGCCACGGCCACGGCCAAGCCGAGCCGAACCCGGATGGGGGTCGCCCGCCACCGAGCGGCGACCGGCGCGCGCCTCACCGGACGATGCTCAGGCGCTCCGCGTGGGCCAGGATCGAGCCCATGGCTTCGCCCGCCGCGGCGCCGTCGCGGTCGTAGTCGCCACGCTCGAGAATGCCCTGCAGGGCGCGCCGGGCCCGGCTGACCCGACTCTTCACGGTGCCCACCGCGCAGCCGCAGATTTCCGCCGCCTCCTCGTAGGCGAATCCTCCGGCGCCCACCAGAACCAGGGCTTCCCTCTGTTCGGACGGGAGCATACCCAGGCCCAGACGAAGTTCATCGAGAGCCACCGGCGCCCCCGGATCGTCGATGGCCACCAAGGTGCGTTCCGCCGCCTCCTGATCGAGTTGGCTCTGACGCCAGGACCGGCGCTTATCGGAATAGAATTGGTTGCGCAGGATCATGAAGGTCCAGGCCTTCATATTGGTGCCCATCTCGAAGCTCGCCCGGGCGTCCCAGGCCTTCAGCATGGCGTCCTGGGCCAGGTCGTCGGCGGCCGTCGGGTCGCCGGTCAGGGTGCGGGCGAAGGCGCGCAGATGGGGAATGAGCACCACGAGTTCGCGTTTGAACAGAGCATCACGCGTCGGGTCGTCGGCGCGGGCGGCCCGCGGCGCATCATTCATCCACCGGTCTCCGGGGCGCGAGCGTCGGCGCGGCGCAATATATCCAGAAACTCGTCCGGAACCGGTTCGTTGACGACATCGTCGAAGATTTGCCGCAACTTCGCGCCGATGGCTTGCTGGCGAAGTCGCGCCTCGTCGAGCGCCGGCGAACTTTTGGGTTGGCTCATCGGGCCCTGTCTGATCATGCGTCTCGCGCCGGCCTCGGCCGCCACGCTCAATCTACTGTTCACTCTCGCGCCTCGAGCCCGCAAACGCTCCAGTCCCGGCCCGGTTCCCATTTTTTTTCGGCGGCTTCAACTCTTGGCAAAGAATTGCGGAAGGCGCGGAACCGGCGGGGCGCCATTGCGTTGGCGTGGGGTGGGCAGCCGCGGCCGGCCGGCGCCTCGCGCGCCCCGCTGTTTTGTGTCAAACCCGGTCTCCCGCGACGGGCCGATGGAGGGGATATGAGTCTTTTAGCGAAGCTGGCGCCGCATCTTCCTTATGTGCGTCGCTACGCTCGCGCCCTGACCGGCGATCAGGCCACTGGAGACCACTATGTCCGCGTGGCGCTCGAAGCGGTGGCGGCGGGCGATCGCTCGATGGACAGCGGCTTGTCGCCGCGGGTCGCGCTCTACCAGGTCTTTCACGCCATCTGGTGCAGCTCGGGCGCCCAGCTCGAACCGCTCGGACACGAGGGCGAGGAGGCCGATCAGGGCGCCGGGCGACGCCTGATGCGTATCGCGCCGCGATCTCGCCAGGCCTTCCTGCTCACCGCCGTCGAGGGGTTCACACCCGACGAAGCGGCGCAAATCCTGGGCGCCGACTTCCAGGACGTCGAGACTCTCATCGCCGAGGCCCAGAGCGAGATCGACGCCGAACTGGCCACCGATGTGTTGATCATCGAGGACGAGCCGGTGATCGCCGCCGACATCGAGGCCCTGGTCCGCGAGTTGGGCCATTCGATAACCGCCATCGCCGCCACCCGCGGCGAAGCGGTCGAGGCGGTGGCGCGCGCCGCCCCCGGCTTGGTGCTGGCCGACATTCAGCTAGCCGACGGCTCGTCGGGAATCGACGCGGTCAAGGACATCCTGGCCAAGCTGGATGTGCCGGTGATCTTCATCACCGCCTTTCCCGAACGGCTGCTGACCGGCGAGCGGCCCGAGCCGACCTTCCTGATCACCAAGCCTTTTCAACCGGAGACGGTGAAGGCGGCCATCGGCCAGGCGCTGTTCTTCCATCCACGGCGCAAGGCAAAGGCGGCCTAAAGGCTGCTGGTTAGCTGCTCGGCTGCGGCGTGGTGTGAAACCGCGCCGCCTCGCCCGCCGTCGGGGTCGAGCGATGCTGTGTGCCCGCCAGATCGCCGGACAACCACAGCCAGACGGCGATCAGGGCCGCCGCCGACAGCACCACCGAGACGATGAGCACCCACAGCACGTGGCGCCCCCATCGGCCCTGCCGCGCCCGCGTAGCGGGGATGCGCGGCCCTCCGGTCGGTCCCGCCATTTCAATCCTCCGCGCGCGCCTCTTCGCTGCAATGCGTAATGCCGCCGCCGCCCGGACCGTTCCTTAGGTCGGCAGGGTCGAAACTACCGCCAAGCTTAGCGGCCGGCGGCCGGCGGCCGGGGCGCCAGGTGGAACTGGACATCGGCGCGGCGGCGCAGCGGGCGCGCCTGCCCGGTCGGCGTCTGGGCGCCGACATCGCCGGCCGCCGCGACCTGGAAGGCGACGGTGGTGAAGCCGTGCCGCCGCATCGCCCGCGTCACCGCCTCGGCGCGCGCCTTCGAGAGGGCCAGATTGGCGTCCGCGCCGCCCAGCGAATCGGCTAGGCCGACCACGTTGACACCGGTCACATCGCACCCCCGCGCCCGGCGGGCCGCGGCGGCGATCAACTGGTCGGCCTGGGAGGTGACGGCCGCCGATTGCGATTCGAAATAGATCGACACCTTGAAATCGCCGCACGCGGCGGGGGCCTGGATCACCGGTCCGCGGGCCACGCTGGCCCGGTGCGCGCTCTGGCAACCGGCGGCCATGGCCGCCACCGCGGCGGCGGCTAGCGTCAGCCTGGCGGCGCGCGAGATTTCCGTTCGCCGAGATCTGGGCCGCGTCGATCCGGGCCGCGCCGATTTGGTCATGTTTTCCCCTCCATCGTCCTTGACCCTTCATTGAACAACAAACTGGCGCCCGACGATAGCCGCCGCGTTCGCCGCCACGTGCTTGACCACGGCGCTCTTTGGCCGCCAACGCCGGCTGAGCGCCATGGTTCCAAGGCCCATGGTTGCAAGAGTCGATGCGATCGGGGAACCGACCGGGGGCGCCCCCGTTGTCTGATTCAGGTCTTTTTTCACACGAAAGCTGACATCATGAGATCATGGTTTGGAGGGCGCCCGGTCGTCACCGATCGCCCCGATGGGCTGGAGGCCTACAAGGAGGGCCGGGCCGACGAGCGCGCCGGCGTCGAGCACGATGTCACGGCGGTCCGCGTCGATCGCGGGGCCATCAACGACGCCTATGATCGGGGGCGTCGAGAAGAGCGGTTGCGCCATCGCGGCTCGCCGTTCCTGGCCCTGATCACGGCCGTGTTGGTTATCATCGCACTGGTCGTGATTGTGCTGGCCATCCAACAGGGATCGTTCAGCGGAGCCGGCGCCGTGATCGACGGCTGGATTCGCTCGCCGGTCCAGAACGCGGCCGACAAGACCGGCAACGCGCTGCAGAACGCCGGGCAAAACCTCAAGGACCGCGCCGGCTCGAACGCGCCGTGAGCCAATTGCCGGCGGTCCGAGAGCCTGTCCCGATCGGGCCCGATCAACTCGATCGGGATAAACAGGCTCTGACTCAAACACTTGAGCGCTTTCTGATCGCAAAACCAGTTCCCACTTTCGCGGAAAGCGCTCTAGGCGCCTGATGTCGCGTATCGCCCATCTCTCGGATATTCATTTCGGGGGCGAAAACGTCGAGGCGCTGGAAGGCGTCGGCGCGTGGCTGGCCCTGGAGAAGCCCGACCTGATCGTCATCACCGGCGATCTGACCAGTTTCGGGCGCCCCGGCGAGTTTGGCAGCGCCGCCGCCTGGGTCGGCGCCCTGACTGCGCCCCTGCTGGTTACGCCGGGCAATCACGACACCCCCTACCTGGGGCTGATCGACCGCCTCATCGCGCCCTTCGCCCGCTATGAGCAGGGCTTTGGGCCGTCTCGGGATACGGCCTGGTCCAACGGGAGTTTGACGGCGGTCACCCTCAACACCGCCCGCGGCGCCCAGTGGCGCTGGAACTGGTCGAAAGGGGCCATTGGGCGCCGTCAGGTCGATGGTGCGCTGGGCCGGCTCGGCGGGCGGCCGGCGGGGGCGTTGGGAATCGTGGCCTGCCACCACCCTTTGGTGGAGATGACCGGCGGCCCGATGACCGGGCGGGTGCGCGGCGGAGAGGCCGCCGCCCGGCGGCTTTGCGAGGGCGGGGCGGATCTGGTCCTGACCGGCCACATCCATGCCCCGTTCGCCATGGCCTACCCCTACGGCGATGGCCACGCCTATGCGGTCGGCGCGGGAACGCTTTCGCGGCGCGAACGTGGGGCGCCGGCGGGCTTCAATCTGATCGAGGCCGACGCGCAAACCCTCACCGTCACCGCCCAGGCTTGGATCGGGTCGCGGTTCGAGGTCTGGCGAAGCTGGTCCCTGCCGCGCCGCGCCGTCGGCTGAACGGCGCCCCGAATCACGTTTGGGGATGAACTGCGGGGGTCAACGTCTGGGAATGTCCCGCCCTTCAAGGAAGGCGCGCACCGCCGCGCCCAGATAACGCGGGTTGCGGACGGCCAGGAAGCCGGCTCCCAGGGCGGCCGAAATGGCCACCACCGGCTTTTCGCGCACGAAACGCAGAATGCGCTCGGCCACGCCGCCCGCCACTGCGGTGGGCCGGCGGTCACGCTTGCCCTTGGCCGCGCCGCCGATGAACAGCGCCCCAAGGGCGACGATCAGGGCCGCGACGGCGGCGACGACCGCGCCGGCCCCGGCCCGCCCGACGTAGGGCTCGACCAGCGCATAGAGGGCGAAAGCCAGGCCGACAACGCAGATCGCGGCGCTGGCGGCGAACGCCGCCGCCGCGGCGAGGGCCAGGAACAGGCGGCGCAGCATCGCGGGCGGCGCTACTTGGAGCGGTGAGACAGCAACAGGCCGAGCAGCAGGCCGACGCCCAGACCGGTCAGGGTGGCGGTGACAGGCCGCTCCTTGACCCGATCCATGACGTAGCGCTGAGCCTCATCAACGTGCTGGCCGGCATTGTCGGTATAGGCGCGCGTCTGGGCGCGGAGGGTCTCGACACCGTCCTTGAACACCCGCTCGGCCGTTCGGACGGCGTCGGAGAGGGCGCGCTCGCCGGCCGAGACGGCGTCGTTGAACGCCCGCTGGCCGTGGTCGGCGGCGTTGTTGGCGGCGCGCCTGGCCTGCTTGGCCTCGTCGGAGGCTTGATCGAAGGTGTCGGCGGGCATGCGGCTTCTCCGTGAAGGCCGTTACGCCCAGACGGGGGTCGGGGCGGCGGCCGATTGAGCTTTAAGGCCGGTGAACGCGGGTCGGGTCCCGTGGTTCCGCGCCAACCCCGGCGCCCTTCAGATAGGCCGCGCCGCCCGTTCTTTCCAGGGGCGGCCGTGTCGGCCCATTTTGGCCATCGAGATACGGTTGGGTGTTTTTCGCCACGATTGAAATCCCGAGGCCGGCCGAGGCATCTCGACGAAGTCAAAAATCGACGCATCGACGGTTTGCGTAGGCGCCCGACGCCGCTAAAAGGCGCACCATGATCCACCGACTCCCCCTCGCCGCCGCGGCCACCGCGCTTTTCTGTCTTTCGGCCTGCGAAAAGCCGGCCGGCCCGACCGGCGCCGCCGCGGCCGCGGCTCAGCCGCCGGCCGCGGCCGATCAACAGAGCCCCTCGGCGCTCCCCGCCCTGCCGCTGGTCTCCAACCCGGTTTTCGGGCCGGACTTCATCGATACGGCCGGCTCCAGCGATCTGTTCGAGATCGCCGAGGGCAAGCTCGCGCTCAGTCGGTCGGCCAACGCCAAGATCCGGGACTTCGCCACCATGATGATCGCCGCCCACGGCAAGGCCACCGCCGCCCTCCAGGCCGCCGCCGATGCGTCGGGCCAAGCGGCCAATATGCCGAGCGCCTTGCCTGACGAGCTCCAGGTCAAGATCGCCGCACTGACCCGGTCCCCGTCGGCGACTTTCGACCGGGCCTATGTGGCCGATCAGATCGCCGCTCACCAGGATGCGCTCAGCGCCCTGAAAACCTACGCGCGCGACGGCGATACGCCGGCGCTGAAGAAATATGCCGCCGCCACCGCGCCCGTGGTCCAAGATCACCTGGCCCGCGCCCAGGCGCTGGGCCAGGCGCCGGGCCACGCGGCGGGCCAAGTGCCGGGGACCTCGTCGCGCTAGATCGCTTCCCCCTCCGCTCGGGGGAAAACGCGCGCGCCTCACCGGACGGGAACGATGTGGTCGTCCGAGTGGCGATCGATCAGTTCGTCGTAGGGATCGACGCCGGCGAACCTCGGCGCGGTGGCGGTGACGAACCTCAGCGTCTGCACGCCCGAGCGGATCGGCCGCCTTTCGAAAGCGATGACTTGGCGCGGGCCGAAACGGAGAGCGGCCGGTCTGGCGGCGAACAGGCCCACATCGACTCTCTCGTTCATCGGCGCCGGCGTCTCGCGACCCCGACCGTCAGCATAAAACTTCGCCGCCTTGACCGTCAGGGCGACATCGAAGCGGCCGTCGGCGCGCCGCCGCGCCCGCGCCGCCGTCGCCTCGACATCATAGAGGGTGATCTTCTCGAACAGGTCGCCGATCAGGCCCTGGTCGTCGGGGCCGGCCTGGGCGCGCAGGGCCGCCACCAGATCCAGGGCGGTGGGATAGGGGGCGCCCTTGAAGGCGTATCTGGCCAGCAGCGAGCGCAGGGCTCGGTTGACGGCGGCGTCGCCGATCTCCTCGGCCAAGCGGTACATCACCAGCGAGCCCTTGCGGTAATGGATGTAGCCCTGGTCCTCCACCCTCTCCAGCGGCTGTTCGGCGGTCGCATCGCCGCCCCGGTTGCGCAAATAGCCGTCGAGTTCGTACTTGAGGAACTTGCGGGTCTGGTCGGGCCCATAGAGGCGCCGCATCACCCTCAGGGCGGAGTATTGGGCCAGGGTCTCGCTGAGCGCCGTCGCCCCTTGCTGGTCGGCGCCGACGATCTGGTGGGCCCACCACTGGTGGGCGAACTCGTGGGCGGCCACATAGGTCACCAGGTCAATCCGGCTCGGATCGCGATAGTCGGCGATGAAGCCCAGCCCCTCCGACCACGGGAAGGTTCCGGCGAAGGATTGGGCGAACTGGGCGTAATCGGGAAACTCGACGATGCGCGCCTGGCGGAACTGATAGGGGCTGAAATTGGCCTGGTAGTAGTCGAGCGACGCCTCCAGGGCGCGCAGCATCCGCGCCACGTTGGCGCCATGCGCGGAATCGAAATAGACCACCAGCTCGACCCCCTTGTAGCGTTCGGCGCGCACCGCGTAGCGCGCCGACTGGATGGAGAAGAATTGCAGGATCGGCGCCTCGGTGACGAAGCGCGCCGTGCGCCGGCCGCCGCGGGTCCGGTCGAAAACCTTGTAGCCGGGGGCGATGGGCGTCTGATCGGCGTCGGTTGTGACGGTGATGTCGGCGCTCGTCCAGCCCCCGTGGCTGATGTAGGAATGGGCCCGCGAGGCCCGGTCGCCCAGGGGCGCGCGGTGAAGCTCGGCGGGCAGTCCGTACCTGCGCCGCTTGGCGCGGTCGGTGAGCAGCAGGTCGCGGGTCATGCCGATGGTCGGCGCGATGGCGAACGAATCGACGAAGGTCCCGTTGTCGACCACGCTGGTCAGGTCGCGCGTCATCCGTCTCGAGTTGCGAAAGCCGCGCTCGGTGAGGAGGGTGTCGAAGGCCAGGCTTCGGCACTCGCCCGGCGCCATGGGCGTGTCGAAGGCGAAGATGCGGTAGTTGAACCGATCGTAGGTCTTCAGAGCCCGCGCGCCCTGGACACTCAGCGCCCGAACGTCGAGGTCGCGGGCGAAGCGGACGTGCGCTTCGCGCAGGGGTTGGGCGGTGTCGTTTTCCAGCACATAGACGCCGCTCGTCTCCAGCATCGGCCGGCGCGGCTCGAGGGTGACGATCAGCCGCACCGCGACCACGTTCGGCTGGGGGACCGACTCGTAGGGCAGCAGGACCCGCTCGTAGTCGGCGGCCCAGCGGTCGTCGCCGATCTGGGTTCGGTAGGGGTTCCAGATGTTGGTGTTGAGATAGATGAAGGCGCCCGAGCCGATCAGGACGGCCAGCGCCGCCCCTCCCAGAACCCCCGCCAGGCCCTTCAGGCGGGCCGGGGCGCGCGCCAGGCGCGGCGAGAATCGCGTTTCGGTCCCACGCCGCCACAGGGCGTGGGCGCCGATCAGCAGGATCAGCGACGCCGCCCCCCAGTAGAGGCGAAACCACCAGGCGCCGATCCAGAACCGGCCCTGGCCGTTCATGTCCGACAAGGGGACCGGGTTCACCCCGCCGAAGATCAGAAGGTTGTGCTCCACGCCCAGGCCCGGCAGGGCGAACAGGGCGACGATGTAGAGCACCATCGCGCCCCAGCCGACGAACTTGCTCGGGCTAACCGCCTGCAGGAAGATCGCCAGAGCGGCCAGGACGATGAGGTCGGCCGACCGCGGAATCAGATACCACAACAGGTATTTGCCCGCCTCGAAATGGAAATAGCCCTTGGCCGCCTGGACGACGACGGCGGCCACGATCCCGGCCAGCAGCGTGGCGATCAGCACCAGGGCCACGGCGGCGGTCTTGGGAACCAGGAAGGTCCAGTCGGGCGCGGGGGTGGCGTCGATCATTTCGTGGACGCGCCGGTCGCGGTCGCGCCACACCAGTTCCCCGGCGTAGTAGGCGGCGATGACCACGGCGAAGATATTGAAACTGCCGTCCAGAACCGCGATCAGGATCCGGGTCACCGGCCACAGGGCGCCACCGTAGGGGGTGTCGTCGGTGGACGTCCACAGCGCGCCGCCGGCGTTGGCCAGTCCCAGGCCCAGAACGACCCAGAACACCGGGCTTTTGAACACCTGGCCCATGTCGAAACGGGTGCGGGCGATGAACTGGGCGATCGCCGTCTTGCCGTCGAATCGCGGCGTGGCCGGCGCTAGGACGGCGGCGGGGCCGGTGCGGACTTGCGCCGGGGGCGCGGCGGCCGAGGCTTTTCCGGCCGCGGCGCGATAGCGGCACAGCGGGTAGGCCAGGGCCAGGAAGCCGGCCCCCAGTCCCAGGACGAACAGCCGGTTGAACAGGAGGGCGCCGTGCAGGGCCGGCAACAGGGTGTTGCGGTCGGCGGCCGTCCAATAGGTGGTGGCCACGTCGAAGGCGAACAAGCCGAACGGATCCCACCGCGCCAGAAGCGGCTCCAGGTCCGGTTTGCCGAAGGCGATGCCGGCGACGACATAGACGACGATCGCCGCGATCGCCGCCACGAAGGTCCAGGCCATGGATTTCGCCCAGCTCGCCACGGCGAAGAACAGGGCCGAGGTGAAGAAGAGGACCGGCAGGGCCAGGACGAAATAGGCGAAGGCGTAGGCGTCCGGGCGGAAGGGGCCAAGCTGTTCAGGATCAAGCCAGGGCAGGTCGCCGCCCACGGTCATCGCCGCCGTCACCGCCAGGAACGAGACGGCCACGGCGGCGAAGGCGCCGGCGAACCGGCCGTACAGATAGTCGAACTTGGCCAGGGGCGAGGCGCGCACGATCGGGCCAAAGCCGGTCTCGTCGTCCCGCGTCACCGCGCCGGCCACGAAGGCGGTGGCGGCGAACATGTAGAACACCGCCATGATCAGGTGCGTCTGGCCGATCGAGAACGGCCCGTTCTTGTGCACATTGGCGGTGTCGCCGATGTGGATGCGGTCGCTGGCCATAAAGCCGAACGTCAGCAGGAAGAAGACGCCGGTGACGGCCCAGAACAGCGCCGAGCGCGTCTGGTGGCGAAACTCGAAGGCCGCGACCTTCGAAAAGAGGGAAGGCCCGCCGGTCATGGCCGCGATCGTCTCATGCCCTGGGCCGTCACGCCGCCCGCGCGGCCCCCGTTCGAGGGGAGAGACCGGCCAGGGTGGAGAAATAGACATCCTCTAGGCCCCCCGGCGTCGGCGAAAAGCCGTCGCCCGGATCGGCGTCGGCCAGAACATGGACCAGGGTGCGTCCGGCCAGCAGCCGGGTGAAAATGACCTGGTGGGCGGCGCGCACGGCGGCGAGTTCCGCCTTGTTCACGCTCTTCATCCAGAGGCGCCCGGCCAGGCTCGCCATCAGGGCGCCGGGCGCGCCGTCGCGCACGATCGCCCCATCGCAGATGATCGCCATGGCGGGGCACAGATCGGCCACGTCGGCGACGATGTGGGTCGAGAGCAGCACCACCACGTTCTCGCCGATCTCCGAGAGCAGATCGAGGAAGCGATTGCGCTCCTCCGGGTCGAGGCCGGCGGTGGGTTCATCGACGACGATCAGGGCCGGGGCGCCGATCAGCGCCTGGGCGATGCCGAAGCGCTGGCGCATGCCGCCGGAAAACCCGGCCAGCGCCCTTTTGCGGTGATCCCACAGGTTCACCTGATGGAGTAGCCCCTCCACCTCGGCCCGGCGCTCGCGCCTGTCGGCGAGGCCCTTGAGCACCGCCATGTGGTCCAGCATCTCCAGGGCCGAGACCCGCGGATAGACGCCGAAATCCTGCGGCAGATAGCCCAGCCGCCGACGCAGGGCCTGGGGGTTCTTCAGGACGTCGATGTCGCCGAAGCGCACGAACCCCGAGGTCGGCGCCTGCAGGGTGGCGACGATGCGCATCAGGGTCGACTTGCCGGCCCCGTTGGGGCCCAGAAGCCCGTAAAGCCCCTTGGGAATGGTCAGGGTGACTTCGTCCAGCGCCTTGACGCCGCCCGGATAGACGTGGCTCAGGGCCTCAATGATCAGCATGGCGCTCGCCCTCGAACCAGAGACCCCCGCCAAACCACGCCCGCCCGCCCCCCGGCAAGTGAAACAACGGTAACCGGGACTCTCGCCGCCATGCCCGTTGGCCGGCCGGGCGCCCCTTCCCAATCCCGCCGCGCGGCGCTACCCCTCGGCCATGGCCGCCTACGTCTTCCCGCCGCCCGACCCGCCCGCCGTGCCGGTGCTGGGGTCGGACGCCCTGTTTCCGGTCCGCCGCATCCTGTGCGTCGGGCGCAACTACGCGGCGCATCGGCGCGAGATGGGCGGCGAGGATCGCGACCCGCCGTTCTTCTTCGCCAAGCCCGCCGACGCCGTGGTCCCCCTGGGCGGCGCCATCGCCTATCCCCCCGCCACCGCCGATTTCCACCACGAGGTCGAGCTGGTGGTGGCTCTGGGGGCCGGGGGGACGGACATCGCGGCGGACGGCGCCCTGGCCCTGGTGTTCGGCTACGCGGTCGGCGTCGATCTGACCCGCCGCGACCTGCAGGGGGCCGCCCGCGCCAAGGGCCAGCCGTGGGACGCCGCCAAGGGCTTCGACCGCTCCGCGCCGATCGGCGCCATCCGGCCGGCCGACGGGCCGCCGCCGGGGGGCCGGATCGCCCTCTTCGTGGGCGGCGCGGCGCGCCAGCAGGCGTCGATAGCCGACATGATCTGGAGCGTCGCCGAAATCATCGCCCAGGCCTCGAGGCTGTGGCGCCTCGCCCCAGGCGACCTGATCTTTACCGGCACCCCCGAAGGGGTGGGCCCGCTGGTCCCGGGCGACGCCGTCCACGCCGAGATCGAGGCGGTGGGGGCGCTGGACTTCACCATCGTTTAAGGGACGGCCCCGTGCCCCTAATCCTCCACGGCTACTGGCGCGCCACCGCCCCTTACCGGGTGCGGATCGCCCTTCATCTCAAAGGGCTGGCTTTCGAGAACGCGCCGGTCGATCTCGCAGGCGCCGAACAACGGGGCGAGGCCTACCGCGTTCTCAACCCCCAGGGCTTGGTTCCGGCCCTGGGGACGGGCGGCGCCGTCCTCACCCAGAGCCTGGCCATTCTGGAATGGCTGGAGGAGACCCACCCCGAACCGCCGCTCCTGCCGGCGGACCCGGAAAGCCGCGCCGTGGTTCGCGCCATGGCCGACATCGTCGCCTGCGACATCCACCCCCTGAACAATCTGCGCGTCCTCCAGGCCCTGAGCGGCCTGGGCCTTCCCATGGGCTCGCCGGAGCAACGGGTCTGGGGCGCGCGCTGGATCGACGACGGTTTCGCCGCCCTGGAGCCCATGGTCGCCCGCCACGGGGCCGGCTTCGCCTTCGGCCCCGCCCCCACCCTCGCCGACTGCTGCCTGATCCCGCAGATCTGGTCGTCTAGCCGTTTCGCCGTCGATATGGCGCCCTATCCGGCCCTGGCCGCCGTCGCCGCCCGCGCCGCCGCCCACCCCGCCTTCCAGTCCGCCCACCCCGACCGCCAGCCGGACGCCAAGTAGGGTTAGGTGAAGCGGGCCTGGACCAACACCCTCGACCGCGCTAGGTTACATGTAATTTCCAGGGAGGATGATCATGGCCCCGGTGTCCCGGCCAAAGCCCTCCCGCGTCAAGGTGCGGGAACATCGCGAGCGCCTGCGCGAGCGGGGTCTGCGGCCGATCCAGATCTGGGTCCCGGACGTGCGCGCGCCGGCCTTCCTTCTGGAGGCGCACCGCCAAGCCCTCGCCGTGGCCGCCGGTCTTCACGCCCGCGAGGATCAGGGGTTCATCGACGCCATATCCGACTGGGGCGGCGAATGAGGCGGGGAGAGATCTGGACCGTCTCGGGCGGCGCGAGCTATGCCGGCAAGCCGCGCCCGGCCGCCATCGTTCAGGACGATAGCTTCGAGGCGACCGATTCCATCACCGTCTGCGCCTTCACCACCGATGAGACCCCGGCCCCCTTGTTTCGTCTGCTCGTGGCGCCGAGCGAGACCAACGGGCTGCGCGCCGCTTGCCGGCTGATGGCGGACAAGATCACCACCGTCCCCAAATCGAAAATCGGCGCGCGCATCGACAGGTTGGATGACGGCGACATCCTGCGCCTCAATCGAGCCCTGCTGGTTTTCCTTGGGCTGGCCGCCTCGCCCAGGGCGGCGAGGGCGGCGCGCTGATGGCCAGAGTGCTCGGGCTGGGCGGGGTGTTCGTCAAGGCGCCGGACCTGGAGGCGTGGCGGGCCTGGTACCGCGACGTGCTTGGGGTACGGTTCGAGGACTTCGGCGCGGCGATCTTCAAGCATCCGGACGCCGGCTTCACGACGCTGGCGCCGTTCGCGCCGGACACGGATTATTTCCTGCCGTCGGCCCAACCGTTCATGATCAACCTGATCGTCGAGGATATCGATGGGGTGCTGGCGGCGGCGGCGGCGGCCGGCGCCCTGCCCGCCGGCCGCCAGGACGAGGACTACGGCCGGTTCGCCTGGCTGATCGATCCGGCCGGCGTGAAGGTGGAGCTCTGGGAGCCGCTCGGCCCTTCGCCGGTGTGAGGCATGGTGAGGGCGGACGCCCCCTACCCCCGCAACCCCGCGATCGCCTGGCGGGTGGCCAGGAGGGACTGGCCGGCCACCATGCCTTTCCAGTCGTCGGCGTCGCCGAAAAAGGCGGCGCGCACCCGCGCCTTGATCGCCCGGCCTTGCGGCGAGGCGACATCGCCGTGGGCGTGCAGCCACGCGTCGGCGCGCAGGGCGGTGAGGGTTTCGTTGATCGATTGAACCCCAATTTCCAAGGCCATGCCGGTGACCTCGGCGTGGGGGACGAGTCCCGGCGCGGCGCCCAGGCCGTCGCCGACGATGTCGGCCGAGGTCGAACTGCCGTCGGCCGGCGAGGTGACGGCGCCGCCATACCAAGCGGCGGCGCGCGCGAAGGCCGCCGTCCCGCGCCGCTCGGTGACGATCTGTTCGCCGTAACCCCAGGGGCCGAGGCCGGTGTGGTAGTCGATCACCGCCACCCTTCCGGCCGAGGAAAGCCACGCCTCGAAGATGGCGCTCTGGGTGCGCCGCGACCAGGTGGGCGCCTCGCCGCCGTAGAAGATGCCCGCCGGGTGGCGATACTGGCCGCCGCTAAGCGCCTGCTGCAGGGCCGGAAGGCCGTGTTCGGCCGTGTAGGCGCTTAAGGTCGCGGCGCTGGCGCTCTGGGCGTCCTCGCTCCAGTCGGGCGGGCAGATCGCCTCGGCCAGGGCGTCATAGCCGAGGTTGGCGGGCCGGTCGGCGGCGAAGTCGATCCAGTTGCGGTTGAGATCGACGTTCTCCTGGGTGACACGGCGCAGCCAGGCGAAGCCGTAGGGGTTAACCGCGTGGATCATCAGCGCGGCCACGCCGGCTGGCAGGCGCGCCGCCTCGCCGCGCCGCAGCCAGTCCACCTGCGCCCCCGAGCCGCAGAAGCCCTCCACCCCATGGGTGGCGGCGATCGTCACCAGCACGGCCGCCGCCTGCCGCGGCCCGAACCACGCGACATCGGTGGAAAGATCGCCGCCGTCCGGCCCCCGCTCAGGGTGGGTCATGCTTTCCAGCGTCCCGCCGGCTTGCGAGGCGGCCTCGCGGAACTTGGCCCGCGCCTCGCGGTAGTCGGCGCTAAAACTGTCGGCGGAATTCATTTAGGCGGTCTCCTTCATGAAAAAACGCCGCAGGCTGGCCTCGGCGCGCTCGGGTTCGTCGCGGTGGACGCCGTGCCCCGCCGCCTCGAACACCTCGAGTTCCGCCAGGCCCTCCGGAAGGGCGGCGAAGATCGCCTCGGAGCAGGCCAGCGGCGTGATCGGGTCGGCGCCGCCGGCCAGGACCAGGGTCGGGCAAGCAATCTTCGCCAGGTCGCCGCGCAGGTCCATGGTCCGCTGCTCGCCGGCGATGAAGTGGAACATCACCTCGGTTCGCATGATGGCGCGCTGGAGCTGCTGGGGGTCGGGATTGGGGCGCGGATTGTAGAGCGGCATGCAGACGGCCATGTACTCCGCCGCCGCCTCGGCGCTGGGCGCCGTCCAGAACATCTCGGCGACCGCCCGCGCCCGCTCGCCGCCCAGGCGGGCCATCGCCGCGTAGGTGGCGGGCAGGTCCATCCGGGCCGCCGTCGAGGCGAGAACGAGCCTGGCGGGATGGCCGGGATGACGGGTGGCGTAGGCCATGGCCGCCATGCCGCCGAAGGAAAGTCCGTAGACGGTGGGTCCCACCAGGCCGAGGTGGTCGCAGGCCGCCTTCACGTCGTCGCCCCATTGCGCCAGGCGCCAGGTGTCGGCCTCGCCGCCCGAGCGGCCGTTGCCGCGATGGTCGATGTAGACCACCTGATGGGTGTCGGCGAAGCGGTCGAAATACGGGCGCATCAGGGAATGATCGAACCCCGGCCCACCGTGCAGCACCACCAGGGCCGGTCGCTCGACCATCCTCGCCCCGTCGATGGCGAGCCCCGCGCCGACGATGTCGAAGAACAGCCGCGCCCCGTTGACAGTCAGATACATGACCGGTTCTGCTGCCGCCTCGGCGCGCCGCCGTCAAGGCTTGGCGGCAGGTGGGCGCCAGGGTCAGCGTCGCCCGCGCGACAAAATCCTTCTCCCCTTGTGGGAGAAGGTGGCGGCGAAGCCGACGGATGAGGGGTCGCACCGGCGTCGTCGTGGTTCGGTGGACGCACGGACACGCCGTGGAAAACCCCTCATCCGGCCCTTTGGGGAAGGTCTTCTCCCGCAAGGGGAGAAGGGCGCCCCTTACAGCTTCACATGCACGCCGATCTTGAAGAAGCGGCCGATGATGCCGGCCTGGCCGAAGGTCGGATTATAGTTGACGCCGGCATAGTCGAGCGGGTCGAACGGCGCATTGGTGTCGAACACGTTCAGCACATTGGCGAAGATCGAAACCCTTTCATTGATCTTGTAGTCGGCGCTCAGATCGACATCGATGAAATGGTTCACGGTGCAGTTGAGCGGGATCGGCAGGCCCGTGGTGACACTTGTCGAGAAACAGCCGGCCTTGAGCGGCGCGTCATCGAGGGCAAATTCCTTTATGCTGCTGGTATAATAGGCGGTGGCGGTGAGGTTCAGGGGGCCGTAGTCGAAGCTGTTGGTCCAGGAAGCGCGATACTTCGGCGTCCCCGCCCCGGACGAGAGGTTGTAGGGGCTCTGAAAGCCGACGTAATCGACGGTCTTGCCGCCTTGGGTGTAGTTGAAACTGAAGATGTCGGTCAGGCTGATATCGCTGGTGAACTTGATGTCGCCCGGCAGGTCGAACTTGGCCCGAAAATCGATGTCGATGCCGTCGGTCGTCTCGGAGTCGGCGTTGATATAGGGCGACGAAACCAGCACCGGCCGGGGCAGCAGGCCGGGATGGGCCGGGTCGGGAAGATCCGGGGTGATGGCATAGCCCGGCGGCAGGGGGTTGCCGGCGAAATAGGCGGTGAGGGCCAGGCCCGGGTCGGCCTGGGCGATCACATTGGACTTCTTGATGTGGTAGTAATCGACCGAGATGTTGAAATGCCGATCCGGCTCGAACACCGCGCCGGCCGTGAAGCTGGTCGAGGTTTCGGGCTTGATGGCGGGATTGGCCGACGACTCCAGCGCCAAGCTGTAGGGGTGGACGTAGCCGTCGGCGCCGTGGGCGGCGATGAAGGCGGCGGGCAGGTTGAAGGTGATGAAGCCCTCGGAGGCGCTGGAGCCGTTTTCCGAGAAACTGGGGGCGCGGAAGCCGCGGGAGAAGGTGCCGCGCAGGGCCAGTTGCCTGATCGGCGTCCATTTGATCCCCGCCTTGGGCGAAAAGGCGCCGCCGGCGTCCGAGTAGTGGTCGTAGCGGGCCGAGACATCGATATCGACCGTGGGGAGGATCGGCGCGTCGAGTTCGGCGAAGCCGGCGAACACGGTATGGTTGCCGATGGTGTGGGCGATGCCCAGGCCCTGAGCCCCCAGGTTGGGGTTGAGATCCGGATCGTTGGTCGCCTCATACCGGCCCTGACCGCCAAAACCGAACTTCAGCGGTCCGCCGGGCAGTTGGAACACGTCGCGGGTGGCGGAGACATCCACCGAATCCAGTTCGGTGGTGGAGGTCTTGACCAGGGGCGGGGCCAGGGCGGCGAGGGTGGCGGCGGAGTTCTTCGACGGATCGACGAAATTATAGGTCCCGTCGGCGATGTCGGCGGTCAGCGCCTGGAAGTTGAGGAAACCGTTGTTGACCGTGTCCAGGGAGGTGTGGGCGATGACGCCGGCGATGTTGTAGTCCCAGCCGGCGACCGAACCCTTCACCCCGGCCACCATGCGGTAGACGTGATTGTTCTCGATCGAGCCGCCCTTGATGTCGCCGAACGCATAGTTGATCAGGGCCGTCTCGCTCAGGGCGGCGAAGGGATTGTTGGGATTCAGCGACCCGTCCGACAGCCGGACGGGCAGGAAGATGCCGCTGGTGTTGTTGGGCGTTGAGGTCTGGATCTGCGGCGGGCCGCCGTCGATCGTCACCTTGTCTTCGTAGAAGCTCGCCGACAGATAGGCCTGGGTGTCCGGATTGAGCTGGGCGGTGAAGCGGCCGTAGGCACCGAACCGCCGCTGCGCTGGCTGATCGTCGCCGTCGAGGGCGAAGTTCTGTTCGCAATAGACATTGCCGAGGCCATCGACCTGTTGGGTCGTGGGCGATCCGCAGGGCCGCAGGGGCTGGGAGACCGCCCCTTTCAGGGCTTTGCCCGCAGCGTCGGCCGGGGTGACGGTGCCGAAGATCGAGCCCGAGTTCTGGGTGGGCTGACCGCCGTTCAGGTTGTCGCCGCCGACCGAGCTGAGGTCGAAGGTGTTGAAGGGAAAGCCCCGCTGGCCGACGTGAATGGCGTCATCCTGCTCGAACTCGAAGTTGACGTAGGCGTTGTATTTGTCGGTATCGAGATCGCCGTGGCCGAGGGTCGCGTCGAAGCTGCGGGTGAAGCCGCCGCCGTGCTGCGATGTTCCCACCTCGCCGTTGGCCTCGAGGCCCTGGAACTGCGATTTGAAGATCAGGTTGACCACCCCGCCGATGGCGTCGGCGCCGTATAGGGACGAGGCGCCGTCCTTGAGGACTTCGACGCGGTCCAGCACGCTCAGGGGGATGGTGTTGAGATCGACGAATCCGCGTTCGCCGTCGTCGGCCAGGGCGAAGTTGGCGGTCCGCAGGCCGTCGATCAGCACGATGGTGGAATTGACCGTCAGGCCGCGCAGGGCGACCCCCGAGGAGCCGGCCGCGAAGCCGACCCCGAAGGCGGTGGGCAGGGTGCCGCTGTTGTCGGCCGAGAGGGTGCGCACCGCGTCGGCGATGGTGGTGATGCCGGCCGCGTCGATCTTCTGGGCCGTGATGACGGTGACCGGCGAGGCGGTCTCGGTGTCGGTGCGGCGGAACAGCGAGCCGGTGACCACCACCTCACCCACCGTGGTGTTGGCCGGGGTGGCCGCCGCGGCGGCCGCCGCGGCGACGGCGGGGACGGCCGAAAGGACAGTCAAGGCGCCGATGATCGTCGAAGAGGCCAACAGGCGCGCGCGGGCGGTTGATTGAGTCATCGATACACTCCTGAAAACACGGGCTGACCGGCGTTCGATTCGCTGACGTTTCGCGCCGACGACATTGGATCGATCAGGATTAACAATCGGTAATCCGTGCTGACTTCGCGCAGAAGGGGGCGCATTTCCTTTTCACGGATTGATTTTTTGAAATATTAGTGGAGACTGGCCGGCGGAGACGCGTTCGTGGTCACCGTCAGTGCGGTCTTGAGGATAGAATGGCAAGCGCGGTCGCGACGATCATGGATACGCTTCGGGAACGTGGCGGTCTTCGGGGAACGGACGTGGCCAACATCGCGGCTGTGTCTCCGGCCACCGTCTCACGGTGGACGTCGGGAGCCTCCTTTCCCCATCCGAAGACTCAGCTTCTCATCTCCGATCTGCGTTACGTCGTTGACCGGTTGGCCGATCTTTACGATCCCGAAGAGACGAGACTGTGGCTCTACTCGAAGCACCGCCTGCTGGGCGGTGAGCGCGCCATAGACTTCATCCACGGCGGGCGCGCCGACGAGGTGCTCGCGGTGATCGAAAGCCTGGATGAGGGGGCTTATACTTAAAGCCATGGCGATGTCGGGGCGGGTGCACGATCGCGCGATCCTGGACGCTCTCGAAAAGATCGACACCATCCTGTTTGAAGGCGAGGTTTGGTGGGTCACCCGAAAGGGGCGGGAGGGAACGCGCGGTTCGGTGGCGAACGGCCGATGGAGTCCCTGCGGTTCTTTCGAGGTTCTTTATACCAGTCGCGAACGGGAAGGGGCTTTGGCCGAGACCGGCTATCGGTTGTCCCTCGAACCGGTTTGGCCCAGCCGCTTGGCGCATGAACTGCACCAGATCGCGGCTCGCGTGGATCGAACCCTGAAGTTCGCCGACATCGCCAGCCTTACGTCGCTTGGGGTGGACGTCGCCCGCTACGAAAGTTTCGACTACGGCGTCACCCAATCCATCGCCGCCGCCGCGCGGTTTCTGGAATTCGACGGGCTGATAGTTCCGAGCGCCCGACATAAATCCTCCAACCTCGTCATCTTCATGGATCGACCCGGCGCCGCCTCCCTCGCGGTGCGTTCCACGCGGGATGTGGATTGGACCGTGTGGCAAAAAAAGCGCCCGTTCGAGCCGATCGCTTCTAGGTCTGGATCGAGCCCCCGTCCGCGCCCGGAACGCGTTCGGCGCGGCAGGCGATCCCCGCGGTAAACGCCCCTTAACCCTCTTGCGCCACATCGTCGGCGCGGGTCCACTGCGCGCGGCGCTTTTGGGGGAAACGAACATGGCCAGGGCGGCGCGGCGGCGGGGAGGGGGCCGGTTGCGGGGCTTGGCGCGCCGGGTTGTGTCGGGCGACGGAGCGGCGCGCCTGGGCGGGCTGGCCGTCGCCGGCGCGGGAGCGGTCCTTGTCGCCATCCTGGTCACCTATCACGCCGCCGATCCGAGCCTGGACGCCGCCGCGTCGGCCCGGCCGGCCAACGCCCTGGGCGCCTCGGGGGCGACGATCGCCGACCTCGCCATGCAACTGCTGGGCCTGGCCGCCTGGGGGGCCGCCCTGATGCTAGTGTTCACGGGCCTCTCTCGCCTGTTCAGCCGCCGGCCAGCGGCCAGGCGCCCGCGCCCGGGCCTGCGCGCCCTGCTGGCGATCCTGGGGCTCGCGGCCCTGGCCGGCGCCTTGGCCGCCCCCAGTCCCCCGGTCGCCTGGCCGCTGGCCGAAGGGCTGGGCGGCCTGGCGGGCGATGGGATCCTGAGCCTCGCGGCCGATCCCCTTTCCGGCGTCGGCCTGCCCCACGCCCAGACGATCGCAGGCGTCCTGCTGGCCTTGATCGCCCTTTCCGCGCTGAGTTTCACCCTCGGCTTCGGCCGGCCGCGGGTGAACTTCATGGGCTCGGCCATGCCGGCGCCCGGCCGCGCGCCGAAGGGACCCGCGCCTCGAGGATCGGCGCTCAACCGGGAACGCGGCCTGGAGGAGGACGCGCCTGGCGGGACGGCCGCCGCGTCGCCGCTGGCCATCAAGGCGCCCAAGGCCTCGCCCCGCCCCTCGGGCCGCGAGGAGCGGGAAACCCAGCCGAGCTTCCCGTTCGCCGAGCCCGGCGGCTTCCGCCTGCCGGAATTGGCCATGCTGACCAAGCCCACGCCGCGCGCCTCCGCCATCGACGAAGCCGCCCTGCGCCAGAACGCGCGGCTGTTGGAAGGCGTGCTGGCCGAGTTCGGCGTGCGCGGCGCCATCGACCAGATCCGGCCGGGACCCGTGGTCACCCTCTACGAACTGGCCCCCGCGCCCGGCGTCAAGTCGGCGCGGGTGGTGGCCCTCTCCGACGACATCGCCCGCTCGATGAGCGTCGCCGCCTGCCGGGTCAGCGTGGTCGCCGGGCGCAACGCCATCGGCATCGAACTGCCCAACAACCGCCGCGAGACGGTTTTCCTGCGCGACCTGCTCTCCAGCGCCGAATACGAAAAGGCCAGCCAGACCCTCCCCCTGGCGCTGGGCGAAACCATCGGCGGCGAGCCCTATATCGTCGACCTGGCCAAGATGCCGCACCTCCTGGTCGCCGGCACCACCGGCTCGGGCAAGTCGGTGGGGATCAACGCCATGATTCTCTCCATTCTCTACCGCCTCGCGCCCGACCAGTGTCGTTTCATCATGATCGACCCCAAGATGCTGGAGCTGTCGGTCTATGACGGCATCCCGCACCTGCTGGCCCCGGTGGTCACCGACCCGAAGAAGGCCATCGTCGCCCTGAAATGGACGGTGCGGGAAATGGAGGACCGCTACCGGCGGATGTCCAAGATCGGGGTGCGCAACGTGGCCGGCTACAACGAGCGGGCCCGCGAGCTTCTGGCCAAGGGCGAGCACTTCGTGCGCACCGTGCAGACCGGCTTCGACGAGCGCGGCCGGCCGATCTACGAGGAGGAAAAGCTGCGCCCCGAGCCCATGCCCTATCTGGTGGTGGTGATCGACGAGGTCGCCGACTTGATGATGGTGGCCGGCAAGGATATCGAGGGCGCGGTGCAGCGCCTGGCCCAGATGGCGCGGGCGGCCGGCATCCACCTGATCATGGCCACCCAGCGGCCCAGCGTCGATGTGATCACCGGCACCATCAAGGCCAACTTCCCCACCCGCATCGGCTTCCA
>JBBRPN010000009.1:0-58192 GCA_038227925.1 Caulobacterales bacterium
CCGCCTGGGCGACCTGGCCGCCCAAGGGGATCGAGGTGGTGCCGCCGTTCCAGCTTCCCCTGGTCAACACCATCACCCTGCTGCTGTCGGGAACCACGGTCACCTGGGCCCACCACGCCCTGCAGACGGGGGACAGGCGCGGGGCCAAGATCGGCCTCGTCCTGACCATCCTGCTGGGCTGCCTCTTCACCGGCATCCAGGCTTACGAATACCACCACATCCTCACCGACCATCTCTTCTATTCGCCGGAGGCGGCCAACGCCGGCCTCTACGGCTCGGCCTTTTTCATGGCCACCGGCTTTCACGGCTTTCACGTCATCATCGGCACCGTCTTTTTGATCGTCTGCCTGATCCGGCTGATGAACGGCGGCTTCACGCCCCGCCAACACTTCGGCTTCGAGGCGGCGTCCTGGTACTGGCAGTTCGTCGATGTGGTGTGGCTGTTCCTGTTCGCCTTCCTCTATCTGATCTTCGGCGCCGGTTGGGGTCATTGAGGACCCAGCATAGGCTCCATGGCTTCTGACGCCGACCGATCCGGCGGCTGGCGGGCCTTTCCCATCGGGCTGACGATCGCCGCCGTCCTCGGCTTTTCCGCCCTCCTCGGTCTGGGCGTCTGGCAGCTTCATCGCCTGAAGTGGAAGGAGGGCCTGCTGGCCAAGGTCGCGGCGCTGCGGGACGCGCCAACCCGGCCCCTCGGCCCGGTGCTGGCCCGCGTGGCCAGGGGCGAGGCCATGGAGTTCACCCGCGTAAGCACCCTCTGCGCCCCGCCTGCCCAGCCCTCGCCGATGATCTTTCGCTACGCCCTGCATGGCGGCCAGGTCGGCTGGCGGGCGATGACGATGTGCCGCCTGACCGGCGCGCCCTACGACGCCATCCTGCTCGACCGGGGGTTGGTGACCCGTTTCGCCGGCGCCATGGCCCCCGCCCCCGCCAGGTTCCCGGAGCCGGCCGCCGTCACCGGCGTGCTGCGCGCCGTCGGGGCCGCCTCGCCGTTCGATCCGGCCAGGCCACAACGCCAGAACGGCGTGACCCTCCTGCGCGTGGTGGATGTGGGCGCGCTCGCCGCCGTCGGCCGGCAAGGCGGCTTGGCCCATCCGGCCCCCTACATTCTGGCCGCGGAAAGCGAAACGCCCGCCCCCGCCGGGATCGCGCCCGCCGCCCTGCCCCAGGATATTCCCAACAACCATTTCGTCTACGCCCTGACCTGGTTCGCCCTGGCCGGCATCCTCGCCTGGTTCTATCTCGCCCTGGTCTGGCGAAGGCTGACCGGCCGATGAGATATGTCTCAACCCGCGGCGAGGCGCCGGAGATCGGCTTCATCGACGCCCTGCTGGGCGGCCTAGCGCCCGACGGTGGCCTCTACACGCCCAGGGCGTGGCCCGTCCTTTCAGCCGACGAGATCGCCGCCTTCGCGGGCGCGCCCTATGCGGCGGTGGCCGCCGACATCCTGGGGCGGTTCGCCGGCGACGAGATCGCGCCGGCCGTCATGCGCAAGCTGTGCGAGGACGCCTACGCCGGATTCACCCACCCGGCGGTGGCCCCCTTGAAACAGCTGGCGCCGGGGCGGTTTCTGCTCGAGCTTTTTCACGGCCCGACCCTCGCCTTCAAGGACCTGGCGATGCAGGTTCTGGCGCGGCTCTACGACCGGGCCCTGGCGGCGCGCGGCCACCCGATCACCATCGTCTGCGCCACCTCGGGCGACACCGGCGGGGCGGCGGTCGAGGCCTTCGGCGGGCGCCCCGGCGTGAAGCTCGTCGCCCTGTTCCCAGAGGGGCGGGTCTCGGACGTCCAGCGGCGGTTCATGACCACGGCCGCCCACGACAACGTGCGGGCGGCGGCCGTCGCCGGCGATTTCGACGACTGCCAGGCCATCCTTAAGGCCCTGTTCGCCGACGCCCCCTTCGCGGCGGCGGTGAACCTGACGGCGGTCAACTCGATTAACATCGCCCGCATCGCCGCCCAGTGCGTCTATTATTTCACCGCCGCCGTCGCCCTAGGGGCGCCGGGCCGCGCGGTCGCCTTCGCCATTCCGACCGGCAACTTCGGCGACGCCTTCGCCGGCTGGGCGGCGCGGCGCATGGGCCTGCCGATCGCGCGCCTGACGGCGGCGACCAACGGCAACGACATCGTCGCCCGCGCCCTGGAGAGTGGCGTCTATGCGCGCGGCCCGGCCAGGGCCACCCAGAGCCCGGCCATGGACATCCAGGTCGCCTCCAATTTCGAGCGGCTCTGGTTCGAGTGCGCCGGGCGGGACGGCCCGGCGACGGCCGTCGCCTTTCGCGGTTTCGCCGCTTCGGGGCGCCTGGACATTCCGCCCGCCGTCCACGCCGCCTTGCGGCAGGCCTTCGAGGGGGTTTCGGTGAGCGAGGCGCAAACCACCCAGGCGATCGCCGCCACCCTGAACCAAGCCGGCGAGCTCATCGACCCGCACACGGCGGTCGCGGTGGGGGGCGCCGATCTGGCCGGACCGGTTTCCAACGAAACGCCGCTGATCGTCTTTTCGACCGCCCATCCGGCCAAGTTCGCCGACGCGGTCAGCGCCGCCGCCGGCGTGACTCCCACGCTCCCGAAAACGGCGCGCGGCCTCGCCGAACGAGCCGAGCGCTTCGACCGCCTTCCGGCCGACGCCGAGGCGGTCAAGGCCTATGTCCGCGCTTTCGCCGCCCCATGACCGACCCCGCCCCTCCCCTTCCGCGCCTCCACGCCCTCGCCAACGGCGTGACGGTGATCTGCGACTCCGCCCCCGGCTTCGAGACCCTGGCCCTCAGCGTGGTCGCGGGGCGGGGGGCGCGGCAGGAGGACAAATCCCGCGCCGGCTGGTCGCACCTGCTGGAGCACATGGTGTTCAAGGGGGCCGGCGACCGCTCGGCCCGCGACATCGTCGAGGCCATCGAGGCGGCCGGCGGCCAGATCAACGCCGCCACCGGCCACGAGCGCACTAGCTTCCAGGTCCGCGCCCTGGCCGGCGGCTTGCCGCTGGCTTTGGCGGTGACCGCCGACCTTGTCCAGCGCCCGATCCTCGCCGCCGACGACCTGGCCCGCGAAAAGCAGGTGGTGGGCCAGGAGATCGCCGAGGCCGCCGACACTCCCGACGATCAGGTGTTCGAACTGGCCCAGGCGGCGGCGTTCGCCGGCCAGCCGCTGGGCCGGCCGATCCTCGGTTCGCCGGCCAGCATCGCCAAGGCGACCCCAAAGAGCCTGGAAGCCTGGCGGGCCGGGCTCTACGCCCCCGACCGTCTGGTGATCAGCGCCGCCGGTGCGGTCACCGAGGACGAACTGCTCTCCCTGGCCGAACAGGGCTTCGGCGCCGCGACCGCGCCGCCGGCCCGGCCGCCGACGCCGGCCGTGTTCACCGGCGGCGCCGCCAGCGAGCGCCGGCGACTGGAGCAGGCGCACCTGGTCGTCCTGCTGCCCGCTCCGGGCGTCCTCGACCCCGACCACTGGACGGCGCGCCTCTTCGCCGAGGTGCTGGGCGGCGGCATGTCCTCGCGCCTGTTCCAGGAGGCGCGCGAGAAGCTGGGCCTTGCCTACGCCATCGACGCCTACGCCGACGCCTATGCCGATGTGGGGGTGCTGGGAATCTACGCCGGCTGCGCGGGGCCGGACGCGGAGCGCCTGGCGCGGGTGGTCGCCGATCAGCTGAAAGCGCTGGCGCGGCGCGCCGAGGGCGGCGAGCTTTCCCGCGCCAAGGCCCAGCTCAAGGCCTCCCTGTTCATGGGCCGCGAATCCCTCCTCACCCGTGCCGAACAGGCCGCCGCCCAGCATCTGGCCTTCGGCCGCCTGCTCGGCCCCGCCGAACTGGCCGCCGCCATCGACGCCGTCGATCTGGACGCCCTGGCCCGGTTCGGAGGCCGCCTCCTCACCCCCCGCCTGGCGACCGTGAGCGTCCTCGGCCCCAAAAGCGCCATGGACGCGCCCAGGGCCTTCGAGGATGGGTTATTCGGTTAGGTGCCACGCCCCCTGGGCTGAGAGCCCCCCAGAAGCGGCATGAAATTTGGGTATGGGGACGAGGCGATTATCCGGGTCCCGGATAATCGCCGGCGGCCTTTGTTACCGTATATCGTGGTTACCGCATATCGTGATCGAGATTCCGCGGGCTTCAAAAAGACGATTTCCGGCCTGGCCTGGAATTCGTTCGCTTGGTTTGTCTCGGAGCCGGAGAATATTCTGATCTTGAGGAATGGCGGCGAAAGCCCCGCGCTTCTCACCTCTTTGCTTGGTGGCCGCTGAGCTAACAGAAGGTGCGCAGGGCAACGCACTTGCCTTGACCAGAGTGCATACGCCCACGCCCCTTGGCGCGCGTCTCCAATCGGGGCAAGATCGGGGCCATGGCCCTGCTCGACTGGATCGCGCCCGATCACGACCTGCGGCTGGAGGGCGGGGGGGTGCGGCTTCGACCGCACCGGGCCTCGGACTATGCCGAGTGGGCGGCCCTGCGCTCGAACTCGCGCGCCTTTCTACAGCCCTGGGAGCCGACCTGGCCGCTGGACGACCTGACCCGCGCCGCCTATCGCCGCCGGCTCGCCGCCTACGCCCAGGACATCGAGCGGGCGGTGGCCTATCCGTTTCTGATCTTCCGCCAGAGCGACGGGGCCATGGTCGGTGGCGTTACCCTCTCCAACGTGCGCCGCGGCGTCGCCCAGATGGGCTCGCTCGGCTATTGGATCGGCGAGCCGTTCGCGCGGCGCGGCCATACCGCCGCGGCGGTGGACACGGTGACGCCCTTCTGCTTCCAGCGCCTTGGACTGCACCGGGTGGAGGCGGCCTGCATCCCCGCCAACGAAGCGTCGCGAGGGGTGCTGTTGAAATGCGGCTTCAAGCAGGAAGGGCTGGCGCGCGGCTACCTGAGGATCAACGGCGTCTGGCGCGACCATCTGCTGTTCGGCCTGCTGTCGTCCGCCCCCGTCGCCGGCCAGCCGCGCGGGGACAGCCGGGTCTGACGGCCTTTAGGCGCGTCCCGCCTGCGCCGACAGATTTTCGGCCGCGACGCCGATCTTGGCCAGCGACCTGGACCATTTGTGCTCGTGGTCGTCGTCGAACAGCAGGCCCTCGTCAGGCTCGCAGGTCAGCCAGACGTTGTCGCGGATCTCGCGCTCGAGCTGGCCGGGCTGCCAGCCGGCGTAGCCCAGGGCCATGACCGCGCGGCGCGGGCAGCCGTCGCCTCCCGCCATGGCCTCCAGCACCTCGCGGGTGGCGGTGAGCGCCACGCCGCCGGCGATGGCGAAGCTGGAAGGCTCGCAGGCGTAGTCGTCCGTATGCAGAACAAACCCCCGCTCCGGCTCGACCGGGCCGCCCATGAGGACGAGATCGTCCAGCGGCTTGGCCGGCGATTTCACCCCCAGGCGGCCGAGCAGCTTGGCGACGGTCAGGCCCTCGACCGGCCGGTTGACGGTCAGGCCCATGGCGTGTTCGGCGTCGTGAACGCACAGGAACACCACCGCCCGCTCAAAGCGGGGATCCTCGATCCCCGGCATGGCCACCAATAGCCGGCCGGTCAGGTAGGGGCTGGAGCCTTGCGCCATGGACTGATGATCGGCGGTGAAGCGGGCGGATTCAAGCCCCGGCGCCACGGACGGCCCCTTGGCGGCGGGCGCGCGGGTGTCTATCTGCGGCTCGATCCCAACCAAAGAGAGAATGAAGCATGGCCATCAAAGTCGGCGACAAGGTTCCCGCCGCCACCCTCACCACCTTCGGCCCGGACGGCCCGGCGCCGCTGACCACCGACGATCTCTTCAAGGGCAAGAAGGTCGTCCTGTTCGCCCTGCCGGGCGCCTTCACCCCAACCTGCTCGGCCAAACACTTGCCCGGCTTCAAGAACCACGCGGCGGAGCTGAAGGCCAAGGGGATCGACACCATCGCCTGCGTGTCGGTGAACGATGTCTTCGTGATGAAAGCCTGGGGCGACAGCCAGGACGTCGGCGACGACATTCTGATGCTGGCCGACGGCAACGGCGAATTCACCCGCGCCATGGGCCTGGAGCTGGACGCCAGCCGCTTCGGCATGGGCCCGCGCTCGCAGCGCTATTCCGTTCTGATCGACGACGGCGTGGTCAAGGAAGTCAACGTCGAACAAGGCGGGGAATTCAAGGTCTCCTCGGCCGAATACATGCTGGCTCAGCTTTAAGGCGCTCGCGCGGCGCCCCCCTTCGCGCACAACGATTTTTTTCCGCGCGCGTTGCCGCCATGTGTTACCTTGGTTTCACGGAAAACCGAGGAGGCTTTGAACGTGGTCAATACGCGTCGTTCCCTGATGGCGGCTCTCACCGGCTTGGCCATGACCGCCACGTTCGGGCTTGCGCCCCTGGCGGCCCACGCCTCCGCCCAGTCGCTGAGCGCGGACGGGCAGCGGGCCCTTACCAGACTCTATGCCAGCGATCCCGACGCACGGCGGGTTGGCGCCCATGCGCGGGCGATCCTGGTATTTCCCAGCATCATCAAGGGGGCGTTGGTGTTCGGCGGCGAGACCGGTAACGGCGTGCTGCTGGTGCGCGGGCGGGCCGAGAGGTATTATAACATCAGCGCCGCCTCGTGGGGCCTGCAGATCGGCGGAAAGTCGTTCAGTTACGCCCTGTTCTTCATGAATGACCGCGCGCTGAACTATCTGCGCAAGAGCGCCGGATTTTCGATAGGCGCGGATCCCAACATCGTGGTCGTCGATGTGGGCGCGGCGGCGAACGTCAACACCACCACCCTTAGTCAGGACGTCTATGCCTTTCCATTCGCCGCCAAGGGGCTGATGGCCGGCATCAGCATTCAGGGATCGAAGATCACCCCCATCCATCCGAGGTAGGCCGCCCTCGGCCATTGCCGCCGGCCATTGTCCGGTCGATTCGCTTTTCAGCCTCTGACAAACGCCAGGCTACGATCTTCACGCCCCCAGGCTTTCCGGCGAGGCCCTGAACAGGTCCACCGCGCCTTGGGTCACCGCCTGGGTGAGGCCGGGGCTTTGGCTGAGGATCTGTTCGGCGAACACGCGGGCGAGGCCGATGCGGGTGCGCCAGTAGTCTTCTGGTCCCTCGCCGGCGGCGAGATGGGCGGCGGCGGCGAGGGCTTGCTTCCCCAGCATCCAGCCGCCGACCACATCGCCCAGCAGCTTGAGATAGGGGGTGGCGCCGGCCAGGGCGTCCGGCTGGGCGTGGCCGCGGCGCTCGATCAGCCAGCCGGTGGCCGACTGCACGGCGGCCAGGCCCGCCTCCAGGCGCGCCCCGATGGTGTGCAGCCACGCGTCGTCGGCGCTTTTCAGGGCTGCGGCGGTGGGGAAGATGTCGGCCACCAGTTCGCGCACCGCCTGTCCCTTGCCCAGCGCCAGCTTGCGGCCCATCAGGTCGATGGCCTGGATGCCATTGGTCCCCTCGTAGATCGGCAGGATGCGGGCGTCGCGGTAGTATTGGGCCGCCCCGGTTTCCTCGATGAAGCCCATGCCGCCGTGCACCTGCAGGCCCATGGAGGCGACCTCGACGGCCATGTCGGTGGACCAGGCCTTGGCGATGGGGGTCAGCAGATCCTCGCGGAAGCGCGCCGCGTCGCGATCGACCGGGTTGGCCGAAAGGCGCGCCACGTCGGCCGCCACGGCGGTGGAGAGGCACAGGCCCCGCGCCGCCTCGATCCTGGCCTTCATCAGCATCAGGGTGCGGCGCACGTCAGGATGATCGAAAATCCGCGACGGCAGCGTGCCGGTCCAGGCCGAGCGGCCCTGCCGGCGCTCCAGGGAAAAGGCCAGGGCGCTCTGATAGGCGCGCTCGGCGACCCCGACGCCCTGGACGCCGACCTGGAGGCGGGCGGCGTTCATCATCACGAACATGGCCGCCAACCCCTGGTTCGGCGCGCCGACCAGCTCGGCCTTGGCGCCTTCGAACAGCATGACGCAGGTGGGGGAGGCGTGGGCGCCCAGCTTGTGCTCGATGCTGGCCGGGCGAAGGCCGTTGGCCGCGCCGAGGCGCCCGTCCTCGCCGACCAGGCGCTTGGCGGTGAGGAAGAGGGAAAGGCCGCGCGAGCCGGGGGGCGCGTCCGGCAGGCGCGCCAGCACCATGTGGATTATGTTGTCGGCCACATCGTGGTCGCCCCAGGTGATGAAGATCTTCTCACCGGTGAGGGCGTAGCCGCCGGCCCCGTCCGGCTCGGCGCGGGTGGCGATGGCCCCCAGGTCCGAGCCGGCCTGCGGCTCGGGGAGGTTCATCGTGCCGGTCCAGTCGCCGCAGATCAGGCGGGGCAGGTAGAGGCCCTTCTGGCGGTCGGTGCCGTGATGTGTGAGAGCCTCGATGGCCGCCAGGGTGAGCATGGGGCAAAGCCCGAAGGCCATGTTGGCGCCCTGCACCATCTCGAAGACGGCGATCTCCACCGCCTTGGGCAGCCCCTGACCGCCGTGTTCGGGCTCGGCGGAAAGGCCGTTCCAGCCGCCGGCGGCGAACTGGCGATAGGCGCCCGCGAATCCGGGCGCGGTCCGCACCGCTCCGTTCTCGAACCGCGCCCCGGCCAGGTCGCCGGGCCGATTGAGGGGAGCCAGCACGTCGGCGCACAGCGCGCCGGCCCCCTCCAGCACCGCCTCGACCGTGGCCGCGTCCGCGCTCGGAAACAGACTCGAAAGGCGCCCGAAATCCGCCGCCGCCTCGAGGGCGAACAGCAGGTCGCGAACCGGGGCTTTGTAGGTCATGGCGGGGTCCTTTACGCGCGGCGGTCCTTTTCTAGAGCATATTCCGGGGAGGTCGACTCCGCGCGACGGCCAGACAGCCTGTGCCTTGGCCTCCCCCCTTTCCGCCCTTAGAGTGTCTCCTCATGCGCCGTCTCTTGATCGCCCTCGCGCTCCTCGCCCTGGCCGGCCCTGCCATGGCAGCGTCCCAGAACCCGGCCGACCTGCCGGCCGGGACCTATGCGCTCGACAGGAAGCACGCCAGCGTGACCGCCAAGGTCACCCACCTCGGCGTCTCCCTCTACACCATGCGTTTCGACACCTTCGACGGATCGTTCACCTACGATCCGGCCCATCCGCAGGCCGCCCAGGTGCGGGCGAGCGTGGACGCCACCTCGCTGGACGCGGGCGCCCCCTACAGCCGCAAGTTCGCCGACCAGTTCCTGGACGCGAGCAAATTCCCGACCGTGACCTTCATCTCCAGCCAGATCGTCCCGGCGCCCGATGGTCGGACCGGGACGATGAGCGGCGATCTGACCTTGCGCGGCGTCACCCGGCCGGTCACCTTCGATGTCACCTTCGGCGGCGTCGGGAAGAGCCTGATCTTCGGAACCGTCACCGGCTTTTCGGCCACCGCGAAGATCAAGCGCTCGGATTTCGGCTCCAACGAGTTGCGCAACTGGGTCGGCGACGACGTGACCCTCGTCATCGAGGCGGAGTTCGACAGGAAATGACGGCCTTGACCGTAACCGCGCCGCCGCGACCGCCGCTGACCCGCTACAACGCCGTGGCCATGAGCCTGCACTGGGCGATCGCCGCCCTGCTGATTGCCAACATCGCCCTGGCCTGGTATTTCAACACCCTGCCGCGGGCCGCCCAGATCGCCCCGATCCAGCTCCACAAATCGTTCGGGATCACCATACTGATTCTCAGCCTGGCGCGGCTGGCCTGGCGCCTTGTCTCGCCGCCACCGCCCCTGCCGGCCGCAGTGGTCGGCTGGGAGCGCTGGGCGGCGGGAACGGTCTATGTCCTCTTCTATGTGGTGATGATCGGCATGCCGCTGTCCGGCTGGGCCATGGTTTCGGCCAGCCGCCTGATCCACGTCTTTCCGATCCGGCTCTATGGGCTGGTGACCTGGCCGGCGATCGGCCCGCTCGCCGCCCTGCCCAAGGCCCAGATGCATTCGGCCCACGAGGCGTTCTGGACCACCCACCAGTGGCTGGCCAAGCTCGCCTACGCCCTCATCGTCCTGCATGTCGCCGCCGCCCTGCGCCACTGGCTCATCCGCCGCGACGACGTGGCGGCGCGAATGATCCCCTTCCTGAAAGCTCGCACCTCATGAAAACCCTGCTGACCGTGCTGGCGCTCTTCGGCCTGGCGACCGCCGCGCGGGCCGCCCCGGCCCCGGCCTGGAGCGTGGACAAGGCCGCCTCCGCCGTCCGCTTTTCCAGCAGCATGAACGCTCAGGCCTTTTCCGGTGCCTTCCGGCGCTGGGACGCGGCGATCGCCTTCGATCCCAAGAACCTCGCCGGCTCCAGCGTGACGGCCACCATCGACACCGCCTCGGCGGCCACCGGCGATCCCGATCGCGATCAGGCCCTGCCGACCGCCGCCTTCCTGGCCGCAGTCAAGTTCCCCAAGGCGACCTTCACCGCCCACGTCTTCAAGGATCTGGGGGGCGGGCGCTACGCGGCGATCGGCCAGCTCACTCTGCGCGGCGTCAGCAAGCCCTTGACCCTCCCCTTCACCCTGGCCATCACCGGAGCGCGGGCCAGAATGAAGGCGAGCCTCGCCCTCAACCGCCTGGCCTTCGGCGTGGGACAGGACGAATGGAAGGCGATAACGGCGCTTCCGGCGGCGGTGAGCGTGACCATCGCGATCGCGGCGAGCCGGGCGCCGTAGAGTATTCGACAATCGAACCGAACCGCCCCCGACCCTCTCTTCCCCCCCTGGGGGAAGTACGGCCGAAGGCCGGGATGGGGGCCTTGTCCCCGGCATCCGCGCATGCCCCCGCCCCCTCCACCGCTTTGCGGTTCCCCTCCCCCAAGGGGGGAGGAGAGTCCATGGACGAGTCATTTCGCGAGGCGCGAGCCCTGGACGCCGCCGCCGCCGCGCTGAGGGCCGGCGGCCTCGTCATCCTGCCCACGGAAACCGTCTATGGCCTGGCCGCCGACGCGGCCGACGCCGTCGCCGTCGCCCGTCTTTACGAGGCCAAGGGCCGGCCCCGCTTCAACCCCCTGATCGCCCATGTCGCCGACCTCGCGGCCGCTGAGCGCATCGCCCGTCTGGACGAGCGCGCCCTCATCCTCGCCCGCGCCTTCTGGCCCGGCCCGCTCACATTGGTGGCGCCGATCCGCGACGCCGGCGCGGTGTGCGATCTGGCCCGAGCGGGCCTCGACACCGTGGCCGTCCGGGCGCCCGCCCATGCCATCGCCCAGGCGCTGCTGGCCCGCTTCGGCGGGCCTATCGTCGCCCCATCGGCCAACCGGTCGGGCCGCCCCAGCCCCACGACCTTGGCCGACGCCCTGGCCGAAACCGGCCTGTTCGCCGCGGCCACGCTGGATGGCGGAGCCTGCGCCATCGGCCTGGAGTCCACCGTGATCGCCCTCCTGGACGGCCCGCCCCGCCTGCTGCGACCAGGCGCGGTGACACGCGAGGAAATCGAGGCGCTGATCGGCCCTCTGGCGCCCGCCGACCTCGACGCCCGCCGCTCGCCCGGGCGCCTCGCCCGCCACTACGCCCCCGCCGCGCCCCTGCGCCTTGACGCCGAGGCGCCCGCCGCCGGCGAAGCTTTCCTCGCCTTCGGACCGGCGCCCGAGGGTCTGGCGGTGTTCAACCTGAGCTCCCGCGGCGATCTCGCGCAGGCCGCCGCCAATCTCTTCGCTTTCTTACGCGCCGCCGACGCCCTCGCCCCCACCGCCATCGCCGTCGCCCCCATCCCGGAGGCGGCCCTGGGCGAAGCGATCAACGACCGCCTCAGACGCGCGGCGGGGTTCGTGGGGTGAGGGGCCGGCGCTGAATTTCGGTTCGCTTCACCCCGCCCCCGTCTCCGCCAGCGGCCGGTCATAGGCCGCCATCTGGGCCATGATCAGGATCTTGGAGACCGACGCAGAGAGCGGGCAGATCTGCACCGACTTGGAGAGCCCCACCAGGATCGGCCCGATCACCGTCACCGAGCCCAGGGACTGGACCAGCTTGGTGGAGATGGAAGCCGACTGGATGGCCGGCATGATCAGGACGTTGGCCCGGTCGGTGAGGCGCATGAAGGGGTAGTTGGCCCGGGAGTCCGGATCGAGGGCAAGTTCCGGGGGCATCTCGCCCTCGTATTCGAAGCCCGCGTCGCCCCGCGCATCCAGTATCGCCACCGCCTCGCGCACCCGATTGGAGCGCAGGCGCATGGGATTGCCGAAGGCGGAATAGGACATGAAGGCGACGCGGGGGGTGAACCCCAGCCTGCGCACCGTGGCGGCGGCCTCGCGGGCGATCTCCACCAGTTCGTCGGGCTCCGGCCACTCGGTGACATTGGTGTCGGCGATGAACAGGGTCTGGCCCTTGGCCAGCACGATCGACATGCCCAGGATGCGGCCGCCGGGGGCCGGGTCGATGGCCCGGCGCACCTCTTCCAGCACCTGGTCGAAATTGCGGGTGACGCCGGTCACCATGCCGTCGGCGTGGCCGAGCGCCACCAGGGAGGCGGCGAAGGCGTTGCGGTCCTGGTTGATCAGCCGCTGTACATCGCGCTTGAGGTAGCCCTCGCGTTGCAGGCGGCCATAGAGGAAATCGACGAATTCCGCATTGTGGCGGGAGACGCGGGCATTGATCACCTCCAGCTTGGCCTCGGCCGGGTCCAGGCCGACGCCGCGCATGTTCTGCGCCACCAGTTCCTCGCGGCCGACCAGGATCGCCTTGCCTAGGCCCTGAATCTGGAAGGCGTGGGCGGCGCGGATCACCGCCGGCTCCTCGCCCTCGGCGAAGACGATGCGCTTGGCCGGACCCGACTGCAGGGCGCCGGAAATCTGCTGCAGGAAGCCGGCGGTGGGATCGACCCGGCGGGCCAGGCTGTGGCGATAGGCGCCCATGTCGACGATCGGCGAGCGCGCCACGCCGGTATCCATGGCCGCCTGGGCGACGAACGGCGGGATGTAGTGGATCAGGCGCGGATCGAAGGGGGTGGGGATGATGTATTGCGGCCCGAATTTCAACTGCAGCCCGTGATAGGCCGCCGCCACTTCATCGGGCACATCCTCGCGCGCCAGGGCCGCCAACGCCTTGGCGCAGGCGATCTTCATTTCCAGGTTCACCCGCCGGGCGCGCACGTCCAGGGCGCCGCGGAAAATATAGGGAAAGCCCAGGACATTGTTGATCTGGTTAGGATAATCCGAGCGGCCGGTGGCGACGATGGCGTCGGGGCGCACGGCGTGCACCTCCTCTGGGGTGATCTCCGGATCGGGATTGGCCATGGCGAAGACGATCGGCTTGGCCGCCATGGTCGCGATCATCTCCTTGGTCACCGCCCCCTTGGCCGACAGGCCCAGGAACACGTCGGCGCCCTTCATGGCGTCGGCCAGGGTGCGCGCGTCGGTGTCCACCGCGTGGGCCGACTTCCACTGATTCATGCCGGTTTCCCGGCCACGGTAGATGACGCCGGTCATGTCCACGGCGATGCAGTGGTCAGGGCGTACCCCCATGGCCTTCATCAGATCGAGCGAAGCGATGCCGGCCGCGCCCGCCCCGCACAGCACCAGCTTCACGTCTTCCAGCCGCCGGCCGGTGATGGCGCAGGCGTTGATCAGGCCCGCCGCCGAAATGATGGCGGTGCCGTGCTGGTCGTCGTGGAACACCGGAATGTCGAGCAGTTCCTGCAGCTCGGTCTCGATGCGGAAGCACTCGGGGCTCTTGATGTCCTCCAGATTGATCCCGCCGAAGGTGACGCCGATGTTCTTGACCACGGTGATGATCTCGTCGGCGTCGCGCGAGACGACCTCGATATCGACGCTGTCCACGTCGGCGAAGCGCTTGAAGAGGACGCTCTTGCCCTCCATCACCGGCTTGGCCGCCAGGGCGCCCAAATCGCCCAGGCCCAGGATGGCGGTGCCGTTGGAGATCACCGCCACCAGATTGCCCTTGGAGGTGTAGTCGTAGGCCAGGTCCGGATCGGCGGCGATGGCCAGGACCGGCGCCGCCACACCCGGCGAATAGGCCAGCGACAAGTCGCGCTGGGTCGCCATCGGCTTAGTCGCCACCACACCGATCTTGCCGGGCGTCGGGTAACGGTGGAAGGCCAGCGCCTCCTCGTCGGAAAAGGTGCGTTTCTCGGGCTCGCTCATGGATTTGCTTTCAGGCGCCGGACGCGAGCAATTACCCTAGCGAGGGGGCGCTGGGGCGACAACCTGTCGTATGACTACAGCCCCACGGGGAGCAAAGGGATAAGAGAGTCGAAATTCGCGGGCGCCTCTCTCGAGCGCCGTTCACACCATTACCGGATAGTCAGCGACGGCTTACCGCACGGTAATGGAAACGGGATTCGACGGGATACCATTGGCGATGACGACCAGTGAACTGGCGCCCGTCTCCATGCCCGGCGGCACATCGAAGTTTGTCGAGACGAGGACAGCGCCGGTGGCAACGCCCATGGTGCTGTGATCGTGCGTCCGGGCGTAGAATACGTGTTTCGACGCATTGTTCGTGATCCGCACCAGCGGGTAATTGGTGGCAATCTGTAACTCGTCGCCAAACGCATTGGCCTGCGACAGGCCATTGAACTGCGTTCCCGCGATTTGATAGGTCGATCCTCGCGCCACCTTCGATGGATAGTCCGAGATCGTGGGCTGCCACGCCGTTTTGTAAGTCCCGCCGCTGTCGTAGACCTTCGTCCCATTGACGAGCACCTGGCCGGTGGGTAGCAGCATAAGCAGGCCGCCACCGCCGCTGACGCCCGTGTCGATGATGGCGCTGCCGTTGAAATCGTAAAGGTGGCCGCTGCTGCCCTGGACGAGCACATCACCATTCGTCAGCAAGGCCGCGAAATTGTCCCCCGCGTCGTCTCCGTTAGGGAAATCCGGCCCGGCCGCCCACCCGGCGGCCGGTGTGTAGATCGACGTGTGGCCGGCGCCTCCGCCTCTGGGTGAAGCGCCGGTGGCGAACACCGTCCCATCCGGCCGCAGAATTGCCGGCCCCACTTCGCCCGGCGGGCTGTAGCACTTGTTGTGCGGTGGATAAGGGATGCAACTGCAGCATGGCGGCCCGGCGAGATCGGCGATCGTGCTCCCAAGGCCGATCCATAGGCCCTGGGCTGGATTGTAATCCTCCGATTGCGGGTGCGCCAACACATCGACCGTCAACACCGAACCGTCCGGCAACAGCGTCCAGCCTTCCTCCGCATTGAAATCGATCTTGCCAGTGTCGCCGACCTCGGACCAGGCGAGGGTCTTCGGATCGAGCGCGGCGACCCTCATGTCCAGTTTGTCGCCCAGCAGGAAATTGCCGTTCGGCAGCACGACCGACGGTGAGTCGCCGATATTCCGCCAGCCTTTAGGCGGGGCGACGGAGGTCCAAACCCCGTGGGTCGGATCGTAGATGGCCCCCAAATTGGTAAGCGCGAAATTTCCGAAGTTGTATTCGCCGCCCTCGATCAGCACGCGCCCATCGGCCAACACCGCCGACGCCATGGCGGACGGCGAATATCCGGTCGGCAGATTACCCACACGCTTCCAGGTCCCCTTGACATAACTGCCGGTGTTGTCGGGGGTCAGCACCCAAAAGCGGTCGCTGTGGGCATTGCCCTGGGCAAGCACGGTTCCGTCGGTGAGCAGGAACGTTAGCTGAGCGCCGTCGGGCGGCGGATTTTTGAGCGTCTGGACGGATTGCGCCTGCGCGACGGTCGGCAACGCCGCGGCCGCCGCCGCAACGGTCGATAACATGGCGACCGCCGCGGCTATCAGAAAACGATCGAGCATTGAAGAATCTCCCCGTGTTAAGTGACCTTGGCGTAGCTCCGGGCCGCCGCAAGTAATGTCTCACTAAGCTTTCTTCTTGGGTTGCTGTCAATTAACGGCGCTGCGATGGCACACCTGTCGGTGTCGGACGTCCGGCGCGAGGGCGTGGAGGGGCGGGCGCGAGTCAAGCGTGATGGCGAGCACCTGCCAACACGGCCTTGCGGCAACAGATTTTAAGTGTGTGTGGTATGCCTTAACTGGTGAAAAGAACGCGGTTTTCGCACATGCGAAACACTCTGTTTAAGAGATTGGGTAAGTCCAAAGGCGTGTCGCCGAGTGTCGGACATCCGACACCTTCATACTCGACAAGCCGGGTATCGACGGTCATGAGCAGAGCGAAAGAGAGAGCGTGTCAGCCGGCGTCAACGCGCACGGCCGCTTGGACCGCTTCCCACCCGTCTAAGATGTTCGCAATGTACGGCAGCTGGCGTAGATATGACGACAGTTCACGAGCCCGCGATACGCATGGGTTCCTCTCCTTAAGGTTTGGCGGCTGGAGTTAGACCCAGCCCGCCCAACAGCACATACTTGATTTCCAGATAGTCCTCGATCCCGTACTTCGATCCCTCCCGCCCCAGGCCGGACTGCTTCACCCCGCCGAACGGCGCGACCTCGGTGGAGAGGATACCGTCGTTGACCGCCACCATGCCGTATTCCAGCGCCTCGGCGACCCGCACCACGCGGCCAAGGTCGCGGGCGTAGAAATAGGCGGCGAGGCCGAAGATGGTGTCGTTGGCCACGGCGATCGCCTGCGCCTCGTCCTCGAAGCGGGTGAGGGTGGCCACGGGGCCGAAGATCTCCTCCCTGGAAATGGCCATGTCGGGCGTTACGCCGGTGACTATAGTGGGCTCGAACCATGTCCCTCCAAGGGCGTGGCGATGACCGCCAACGGTGGTCTTGGCCCCCGCCGCCAAGGCTTGCGCCAGGAGTTTCTCGACCTTCTCCACCGCCTTCATGTTGATCAGCGGGCCCTGGGTCACGCCCTCGTCCGCGCCGTCGCCGACCTTCATGGCCGCCACGCGGGTCGCCAGCTTGGCCGCGAAGGCGTCGTGGACGCCGGCCTGAACCAGGAAGCGGTTGGCGCACACGCAGGTCTGGCCCATGTTGCGGTATTTGGACGCCAGGGCGCCTTCCACGGCGGCGTCCAGATCGGCGTCGTCGAAGACGATGAAGGGGGCGTTGCCGCCCAGCTCCAGCGACACCTTCTTCACCGTGCCGGCGCATTGGACCATGAGCTGGCGGCCCACTTCCGTGGACCCGGTGAAGGAGAATTTGCGCACCGCCGGGTGCTGGGTCAGCTCCAACCCTATGGCCGAAGAGCGCCGCGAGGGGATGACGTTGAAAACGCCGGCCGGAATGCCGGCCCGATCCGCCAGTTCCGCCAGCGCTAGGGCCGACAGGGGCGTCTCCTGGGGTGGCTTGATCACGAACGTGCAGCCGGCGGCGAGCGCCGGTGCGCATTTGCGGGTGACCATGGCGTTGGGGAAGTTCCACGGCGTGATGGCGCCGACCACGCCGATCGGCTGCTTGATCACCACGATGCGCTTGCCGGCCTGGGTGGGGGGAATGACATCGCCATAGACCCGCTTGGCCTCCTCGGCGAACCACTCGATGAAGCTCGCGCCATAGGCGATCTCGCCGCGCGATTCAGGCAAAGGCTTGCCCTGCTCGGCGGTCATCAGTTGGGCCAGATCCTCCTGAGCGGCCATGATCAGTTCGAACCATTTACGCAGCAGGCCGGCGCGGTCCTTGGCGGTTCTGGCCGCCCAGGCCGGCATGGCGCGCTCCGCCGCCTCGATGGCGGCTCTGGCGTCGGCGGCGTCGAGGTTGGCGATGGTCGCCAGGGTTTCGCCGCCGGCCGGATTGGTCACCGCGAAGGCTTCGCCGGACGCCGCGCCGATCCACGCCCCGTCCACATAGGCCTGGGTGCGCAGGAGATTCGGGTCGTTCAGTCTGAGCATCGGCTAACCTCGATTTTTCCCGCCAGCGCGGCCGTTCCCGCCCTGGCCAAAACGCGCCTCCAGCATGGATGGCGCCGAGCGCGCCAGCCCGTCCAGAGGGCCGGACGACAATAGCAGCACCACCTCATCGCCCCCGAGACTCGATTCCAGATCCGCCAGCACTTCGGCCCCGCCGGCGAATCCCCGCGCCGCCACCCCCGCATCGCGAATGCGTTGCAGGATTTCCTCCTGGGTCAGTTGGCGGTGGCGCTCGGCGCCGTGCTCCGGCGGCGGCAGCAGAAGGACCCGCGCCACGCCGGCGAACACCGTGTCGTACCAAGAGAGCGACTCGATATTGCGCCAACTGAAGGTGTGGGGCTCGAACACCACCACCGCCGGACGGCCGGGGAAGTGCAGAGCGATGGCCTCGATCGCCGAACGCGCCTTCTCATATGAGGAGCCGAAGCCCTCATAGGCCGGAACGCTCGACCGGGTGGTCTTCTTGTCCAGCCGCCGCTCCACGCCGCGGAACCGGCGCACGCCGCGTTGCAGGGCCGTCGCGTCGATATCGCCGCGCTCGAGCAGCAGCGCCGCCGCGCCGACGATGTTCTCGATGTTGTGCACGCCGAGCAACTCGGTCTCGAGAGCGATCCGCCGGCCGCGCGGGGTGATCAGGTCGAAGCGGCTGATCTCGCCGATCTCCACCCGATCGGCATGGTAGCCCGGACAAGGAGCGAGGCCGTACCAGACGACCGTTCGGCCCGCCGTGAGACGATGCAAGGCTTCGAATCCGTGCGCGCAGACCAGAAGCGCCTCGCGCGGCAGGAGAGCGATCAGGCCGGCGAAGGCGGCTTCGTAGGATTGGATGGTGGGAAACGCGTTCAGATGGTCGTGGATCAGCGAACTGATCAGCACACAACCCGGATGATAGAGCAGGAACTTGGAGCGTCGGTCGTCGTCGCCGACGATGTATTCGTCGCCCTCGATCAGGAAGGCGGGATCCCGGCCGCCATGGCCGGTGGTTTCCAGATCGAGGGGAATCGCGCCGATGAAATACCCAGGATCGCGGCCGGCTTCGCGCATCAGTACGGCGCAGAGCGCGGTGAGGGTGGATTTGCCGAAACTGCCGGCGATGACGATGGTGTCCCTCCCCTCGGTGTGGCGGCCGAGGAAGTCGGGAAAGCCGTGGCGCGGCACGCCGCGGCAGATCAGTTCGGCAAGTTCTGGGTTGTTCACCGCATCGAGCCTGGCGCTGGCGCCGACGATAGCCGCGTCGATGTCCGGCGGGACGAGGCTGGCGTCGAACCCGTCGTGCCAGGGGATTCCCAGGCGATCGAGATAGGTGCTGACCGGCGGGAACACCGCCTCGTCCGACCCCGACACCCGGTGGCCCTCCGAGATGAGGATCGAGGCCAAGGCGCTCATCCCCGCGCCGGCGACGCCCAGGAAATAGTAGTTCATGGGGTTAGGTCACGCGGCCGGTCGAGCGCGCCGGGGCGTCCCGCCAGTCGCCGCCTTGCATCACCTCATACAGGGTCTCGACCGCGCGCCACACGTCTTCATAGCCGAGATAGAGGGGCGTGATTGCGAACCGCAGCACGTCGGGGTCGCGGAAATCGCCGATCACGCCGCGCGCGATCAACGCCTGCATGACGCGATAGCCCTCCGGGTGGGCGAATGCGATGTGGCTCCCGCGTCGCGTCGGCTCGCGTCCGGTGAGAAGTTCGAAGCCATGCTCGCCGCACCGCGCCTCGACTTGATCGGCGAACAGGTCCCACAGCCGCGCCGACTTGCGCTCCACCGCACCCATGTCGGCCTCGAGGGCGATATCCACCCCGATCTCCAGGGCCAGCAACCCCAGAATCGGTGGTGTGCCGCACAGGAACCGCTCGATCCCGGCGGCCGGCTGGTAGTCGTCGATGAAGTCGAAGGCGGCGGCGTGGCCCATCCAACCCGATAGAGGTGAGCGCAATTCCTCCTGGAGATGTTCGGCCACGAACAGGAAGGCCGGCGCGCCGGGGCCGCCGCTCAGATATTTGTAGCCGCAGCCCACCGCCAGATCGGCGCCGCAGCCTCGCAGATCGACTTCGACGGCCCCGACGCTGTGGCTCAGGTCCCAGAGGGTCAGGGCGCCGGCTTTATGGGCGCGGGCGGTGACCGCCGCCATGTCCCATCGCTCGGCGGTCTTGTAGTGGACGTGGGTGAGCAGGACGACCGCGACGTCGGCGGCGATGGAAGCCTCCACCGCCTCGCGCGCCACCGCCCGGACCTCGACGCCGGGCAGACATGAAGCCACGCCCTGGGCGATGTAGAGGTCGGTGGGAAAGTTGCCGGTTTCGGTGAGGATCACCCGGCGACCGGGGCGGCTCGCGAGGGCCGAGACGAGCAGTTTGAACAGGTTCACCGAGGTGGAATCGGCGGCCACCACCTCATGCGCCGCCGCCCCGATCAGGCCGGCGATCTTGCCCCCGACCCGGGCCGGCGCGCCGATCCAGTCGGCGTCGTTCCAGCTGCGGATCAGCCCGGCCCCCCATTCCTCCTCGACGGCGGCGGTGAGCCGGTCCTTGGCCGCCCTCGGCAGGGGCCCCAGGGAATTGCCGTCCAGATAGATCACCCCCGGCGGCAGGACAAAGCGGTCGCGAAAGCGGCGCAGGGGATCGGCGGCGTCCCACGAGCGAACCTCTTCCAAATTGACGCTCACTCCATCAGCTCCCTGAGGATCGCTCGCACCGGCGAAGCGTCCAGCCCCGCCAGCTTCAGCGGCAGGGCGATCAGTTCGTAGTCTCCCGGCGGCGGGTCATCCAGCACCAGGCCCTCCAGCACCCGCATGTCGGCCGCCAGCACGGCCAGATGGGCATCCATGGTTTTGGAATCCTGCGGATCGAGCGAGGGTGAATCCACGCCGATCAGCCTGACGCCGCGCTCCGCCAGCCAGGCGATCGCGCCGGCTTCGACGGCGACAAAATCGCTTCTCCACGCATCGTGGGGAAAACGCGCATAGGTGCGGAACAGCACCCGTTCTGGCTGGGTGGGCAAGGCTTTCTGGAGAAACTCGCGAGTGATCGCCGCTCCGCAACGGCGCGCGTCCACCAGCCGGCACGGGCCGATGTAGGCCTGCAAAGACACCTCGCCCGCGCTCGCGCCTTGCGCCTGATAGTGCAGCGGCGCGTCGGCGTGGGCGCCGGCGTGAACCGTGGTCTCGAAGGCGCCGACGTTCACCGGCGAGCCTTCGTTCATTGACCAGCGCCGGCGATGCGAAAACGCCGTGTCGCCGGGCCACACCGGGAGACCGGGCCGCAGCGTCTGGCTGATGTCCCATATTCGCGGAGGGGGCATTGTAAGCAATGAGGCTCATCGACGCTTGGTGGGGATCGCTTCTGTCTCTACCATCGTCGGCGCTATGACCACCCTGTCCGTTCTCGATCTCTCCCCCATCGTTGAAGGCGGCGACGCGGGCCAGTCGCTGCGCAACAGTCTCGATCTGGCCCGTCACGCCGAGGACTGGGGCTACCGGCGTTTCTGGCTGGCCGAACATCACAACATGCCGGGGATCGCCAGCGCGGCGACGGCGGTGGCGCTGGCGTTCATCGGCGCGGGGACAACGAGCATCCGCATCGGGGCCGGCGGGATCATGCTGCCCAACCATGCGCCGCTGATGGTGGCCGAGCAGTTCGGCACCCTGGCGTCTCTCTATCCGAGACGCATCGATCTGGGATTGGGGGGCGCCGGGGACCGATCAGCTGACCGCGCGGGCGCTGCGCCGCCACCTTTCGGGCGGGGCCGACACCTTCCCCCAGGATGTGGTGGAGCTGCTGCACTATTTCGAGCCGGTGAAGCCGGGACAGGCGGTGCGGGCGGTGCCGGGCGCCGGGCTTGAGGTGGAGGCGTGGATCCTGGGATCCAGCACCTACGGGGCGCAACTGGCGGCCATGCTGGGCCTGCCCTACGCCTTCGCCTCGCATTTCGCGCCGGCCGAGCTGGAGCGCGCCCTGGCCATCTATCGCCAGACCTTCCAGTCTTCCGAGCGCCTGGCGCGCCCGCATGTGATGCTGGGCGTCAACGTCATCGCCGCGAACACCGACGCGGAGGCGCGCCGGCTGTTCAGCTCCCTGCAACAGGCGTTCGTGGCCTTGAGGTTCGGGACGCCGGGCCTCCTGCCGCCGCCGGTGGACGATATGGAAAGCCGCCTCGATCCGGCCGCCAGGGCGATGCTGGATCAGGCCCTTTCGTGCGCCATTGTCGGCGCCCCGGCGACGGTCAAGGCGGGACTGGCGGCGTTCGTCGAGCGGACGGGCGCCGACGAGCTGATGGTCACCGGCTCGATCTTCGACCACGGCGCGCGCTTGCGATCGTTCGAGATCGCGGCGCAATCTGTGGTTTCCATCTCCGGTTGAGGACGCCGCGATGCCCACCGACCTGGTCCAGCGCCAAATCGACGGCCCGATCGCCCGGCTGACCCTGAACGACCCCGAGCGGGCCAACGTCCTCTCCGCGGCCATGATCGAGGCCTTGGGCGCGGCGGTCGCGGCCAGCGTCGTTGACCCGGCCGTGCGGGTGATCGTGCTCGCCGCCGCCGGCAAGGTTTTCTGCGCCGGCCATGACCTCGGCGAACTGCGGGCCGGCGACGACAAGGCCAGGCACGAGGCGCTGTTCGCCCGATGCGGCGAGCTGATGCTGGCCATCGGCGCCTCGCCCAAGCCGGTGATCGCGCGGGTGCATGGCGCGGCGGTGGCGGCGGGGTGTCAGTTGGTGGCCAGTTGCGACCTGGCCTACGCGGCCGAGGACGCGCGGTTCGCGGTGTCCGGGATCGATCTGGGCCTCTTCTGTTCGACGCCGTCGGTGGCCCTGTCGCGCATGGTGGGGCGCAAGGCGGCGCTGGAAATGCTGCTAACCGGCCGTTTCATCGGCGCCGTCGAAGCCCAAACGATCGGCCTGATCAACCGGGCCGCGCCGACCGCCGATCTGGACCAGGTGGTGGACGAGGCCGCCGGCGCCATCGCCGCCAAGGTCCCCGAAGCGGTGGCGCTGGGCAAGGCGCTGTTCCGGGCGCAGATCGAAATGACCATCGCGGACGCCTATCGGCTGGCCGGCGAGCGGATGGCCGAGAACCTGAGTTTTCCCGCCGCCAAGGCCGGCATCGACGGTTTCCTTGCCCGGCGAGGCGGGGCCGCACACCGCTCCCAAACCATATTTCGGTCATGAGGCTCACCGATACGCCGGCCGGACGAAGGGGCCAGAGCTTCATGATCTTGTTGAAATCACGCTCGATCGCCGCGCTCGCCGCGCTCGCGGCGGCGCCCGTCGGCGCCCATGCACAGGACTGCCAGGGGGTTCCTGGCGAGGCGAAGCTCTCCATCGTCGTGTCTGGGGTCCGCTCCGACAGGGGGCTGATGACCGCCTCGCTCTATCCGGGCGACAAGAGCCAGTTCCTGATCAAGAACGGGGCTCTGAAGGTGTGGAGCGTTCCGGCCCAGGCGCCGGAGACGAAAATGTGCATCTGGCTGCGCGGGCCCGGGACCTACGCCGTGGCCGTCTATCACGACGCCAATTCCAGTCATAAGCTGGACCTCGGCGTGTTCGGCCCCACCGAGGCCTACGGTTTCACCAACAACCCCCGGATCCTGTTCGCCAAGCCCTCCTATGAATCGGTGAAGTTCCAGGCCAAGGCCGGAGAGACGACCGTGCGCATCCGCCTGAACAACCCGGCGTGACACCGGTGGCGGGAGAGGCCATCCTTGGGGCCGTTGAAGTGGACGAGTTTGCATGGCGGGCGTGACGTTGGCGGCGGGCCTGAAGGTGGCCGCGCGGGTTCTGGCCTCGACCAGCCGGCCCATGCTCGCCCACGTGGTGGTGACCCGATACTGCAATCTCGAGTGCGCCTATTGCAGCGAGTACGACAAGGTCTCCAAACCCGTCCCTCTCGATGACGTCATGGCGCGCATCGACGCCCTGGCGCGGCTGGGGACCCAGATCGTCACCCTGACCGGGGGCGAGCCTCTCACCCATCCGGGCCATGACGCCGTCGTCGCCCGCATCCGCGCCCGCGGCATGGTTGCCACGACCATCACCAACGGCTTCCTGCTGACCGTGGGGCGGATCGAGGGCATGAACGCGGCCGGCCTGCAGGAACTGCAAATCTCCATTGACGGCTTGAAACCCGACGCCATTTCGAAAAAGACGCTCAAGTCCTTGGCCGGCAAGCTCAAGCTGCTCAGCCGGCACGCCAAATTCCACATCAACATCAATTCGGTGCTCGGCATTTCCGAGGAGCGCACCCACGACGCCCTCGAAGTCGCCCAGGCGGCCAAGGATCTGGGGTTCAGTCACACGGTCGGGGTGCTGCACGACGCGGAAGGAACCCTCTCGCCCCTGTCGGCCGGCCAGCGGCGGGTCTACCATGCCCTGATGGGCAAGGGTTCGCTGGCCCACCGGGTCAACTACCTGATGTTCCAGAAGAACCTGATGGCGGGCAAGCCCAACGCCTGGCGCTGCCGGGCCGGGGCGCGCTACCTCTACATCTGCGAGGATGGGCTGGTTCACTATTGCTCGCAGCAGCGCGGCGCGCCGGGCATACCCCTGCTCGACTATGCCCACGCGGACATCGCCCGCGAATACCGCACCGCCAAGCCCTGCGCGCCGTTCTGCACGGTGAGTTGCGTCCATCAGGCGAGCTTCCTGGACGCCTGGCGGTCCCCCCAACGGGCGGCGGCTTCGGCGGCGGCCTAAGGCGTCGTGGGAGGGACGCTCGCGCCGGCCCCCATGTCCCGATTCAGCAGCGCCAGCAGGTTCACCGCCCCGGCGGCTTAGGCCGAGATCCAGCGGTCGTAGATTCCCCTTGAGCGGCGACGCGTTCAGGTAGTCCCGGCGGGGGCGACACTCATGCCGGGCGATGAGCGGTTCGGCCCGTTCCAGCTCGCCCGTTGTCAAGCAGTCTGATCGGGAGGTAGTGGGGCAGTTTGAATTCTAGCTTGGTGACGCCGGTTGATAGAGGCTCCATCCGATATGGAATAAGTAGCCGAAGGCCATCGCCGCCAGGCAAACGCCGGCCAGCAGGGCCAGCAACGGCAGCGCGACGCGCCAGGTCAAATAAGCCATAGGGCCGCCTCCTTGACCAAGATTATCATGCCCCCCGCTTTTTGTAAGGACCGCGCGCCTTGGGTGCCGCTTCCGACGCTTCTAACACCGCGACCAGATCGGCCACTTCCCACAGGCGCTTGGTGACGCCCGCCGCCATCGCCGGCGTCACCTTCAGCGTCTTGTGGATGCGGACGAAATTGTAATAGGCGAAATGGAGCGCGACGGCGTTCGCGTGGTTTTCAACCTTTTTTGAGAAGCCGTTCGTGAGGCGGGTGAAGCGGCGCATGTGCATCCGCATCGTCAGGTTTTGGCGCTCGACGTAGCTGGTTGAGATGTGCTTTTCATCCGGCTTCCCCTCGATCCGCGTCTTGCGGGCGCCGATGCATTCGGCGGGGCTATAGCGGCCCGGAGCGGTGATCGTCGGGCCGTAGAGCTTCACAAGCTGGGCGTAGTCAACGTCGCCGCCGAAAGCGCCTTCCACGGCCTCCAGGTAAGCCTTGTGGCCGTCTGACGTGAGTTGAACGCGGTTGGCGAGGCGCTTCGCCAGATCGTCCATGAACGCCATCGCCCATTGGCCGTCGCGTCCGCCGACCATCCACGACATGACCAGCTTGGAGTCCGCATCAGTCCCCGTCCAAGTCCAGGTGTCGCCCGCATGGTCCGGCGCGGCCTTGGCGGCGGCCACATTCTTTTGCTTGGCGTAGGTGAAGCTCCAAATTTCATCGACCTGCACGCGCTTGGCATTCAGGTTCATGAAGGCCGCGTCCTGATAGGCCGCCAGCGCGCGGCCGGCGTCATTCAGCAGGTTCGTGATCGTGTGCTTGCTCGCGCCCGTCGTGCGCTCAATGGCGCGGATCGACATGCCCTCACAGAGAAGCTGCAGGATGCGGAGGCGGGCGGCGGAAGAGAGCTTGTTCATAGGCATTTTGATACGCCTCTTATGCTTGAGCGTCAAGCATGAAAGGGCAGATAGGCGCAGATTTCTACGCGCTCAGCGGCTGGATCGCCTGGGCGTTTCGTTGCACCGCAAATTCAGGTATACTCGGCATACGCCCGAGCCCAATTGGACCCGGGCGCAGAGGCTAGCGGCTCACGGTTTTTTCATGTGCCACCTGCCTCCGGCGCCGCGCCAACGGCCCCGCCCGAGGGGGTAATTCCCTGCTGGGAACTTCGGTGAAAGGGACCAGGGCCTCACAGCCCTGGTTTCCGCCGAAGCGGAACGGCTAGAGCGGCGCATCGTCGCCTTCCAACTCAGGAGCGGGGTCGGTAGGCAACGGCGGCTCGATCAATGGCACGGTGAAGTCAAGAACGGCCCCGAAGGCGGCAAGGAACCTATCTCGGTCCGGTCGGGTCCAGCCCCCGAGGGGCAAATTAGCAATCAAGCCGGCAAGGGCGGGCGGCAGATCGCCGCCGAAGTTGCCCGCCGCGCCGTTCGGCCTGGGCCCCGCTGGCGGCCGAGCAAAGACGGGCCGCGAGATCGCTCGCGTGATCCGGGGAGCCGAGCTTGCCGCCCTCTTCGGGGTCGGCGACGGCTTCTCCTTCGCCCGGACACCGGCAGCTTCGAACAGGCTGGTGAACAGGGTTATCATCCGGGGCTGCATGCTGATCGGATTGTAATGCCTGAACGCATCCCTGATGCTCACTTCGTCGGCGGTGGCCGGGTCGATGATATCAATGGCGTGGGCGTATGCGCCCTTGAGCCACTCCGCCATCCGGTCCTTGTATTCGGCCTCTGGCGCCCGGCGCAGGTCCTCTAGGACCCCGGTGGGCTTTCCATCCTCTCCTATGAGATCGAGCGTCTTAAGCGCCTGGAGGGTTCGGGGGAGAAGGCTGTCAGAAACCCCGAGTCGCTGCAGGACTTCCGCCGTCACGGGGCTAGGCAGCCCCTTCTCGCGGTTTCTGTCGAGGAGCCCGAGGAACACACCGGAGGGCGCATATGGCGCGGGCTGTTCAGCAGTTACGGCCATGGGAAGAGTTTCCTGTCCTAGGTCTGATTTTCGAAGTGCAACCCAAGACGGATACAGAGTCAACATCGCGTCCACGGCTACGCGCGTAACGTCCACGCGGCCTGACTGCAGACTCAAGCACTTGATTTTTCATAAAAAATAGTTTCATGTTCTAGCGGCGACGCGCTGACCAGGAGACATGCCCCATGACGCAGAAAGGAAATTCGATCACAGTCAAACCCCGTGCATGCGGTGGATGGATCGGGGTTTTCGACGATGGATCGCGCCGATTCGGAGTGACGGCTGGGTCCGAGGAGGACGCGCGGGCGGCGCTTGAAGAGTCCCTTCTCCGGCGAAGGGAGGCGGTCAGGACGGCGCAGGATGATCCTACGGAGCCTTCTTGGCCCAGCGCGTAGCCGCCGCCTTCTGGGCGATTTCCCGGCGCCGCGCGGGAGACAGGCTTGCCGCGCGAGTCGCGCCACCCTTCAGCCCCCCCGCCCGGCCCATCTCGGCCATCGGGGTTTCGGGCGGTAGTGGGACAGTTGAAACTTCACCCGTGGCGATTTCAGCAATGAGCTTCGCCAGTTCGTTCGGGTCGCGCGGGCGCTTCGGCGTTTTGGCCATGCTCCATCATGCCACGCGCGCGCGGGAAGGGGCTAGACCCGTAAAATTTCAAACTGCCCCACTACCGATCGGGAAGCGATGTTGCATGGCTCGGACGAATGGGCGATTGTCCGATACAATCATATGGGGGAATTATTGACGTGACCCCCCGCGTCGATCTGGTCCGCGCGATGACCTCGGGCGAGCTGTTGAAACAGCGAAAAGGGTTGGGGCATCCTAGCGGCTTAGGGCAGGTCGGTTACCGCGCCGCTAATTTGCTCTGACAGTGCCCTTGGATCAATTTCGTAACCTCAGCGTCAGGGGCGACGCCGCAGACTACGCCAACAGGGTCTTGCTGAAGAAGGAAGCATCGCGGCGATATCCGGTGCTATGGTTGTACAATCGGACTGTCAATGGGTTCTGATGACGACGTTGCCGAGCGGGGAATCGATGGCGATCCTCTTGCCGGAACGACCTGGCCACTTCTCGATTGTGACGCCTGGCAGGATACGGATAGCCCCGCCGTCCGCAACGCCCTTGACGGCACTCGCGAGCGAATTGAAGGGACGGAAAAAGTCGCCCTCCGTCGGGCCTGTCCACGCAAAATCCACCCAGACCTCGAAGTGTTCGCCCGCAGCATTCCTTCCAGCGCGCCGAGTTTCGCCGTCTTCGGCAATCCGAACCGACTGCGAAGGATCACTCCAATCGAGCACCAAGGACGTCTGTAGAGCGGGGTTTCGAATTATCAGGGAGAACGGACCGATGCTCTGCATGACCGTGCCACCCAGAAACGTCGCCGAGTCGTCGTCGTTGCCAGCGGCAGCCAGCGTGTCGTCCTGATCTCCGATGCCGTAGTCGATCTTCAGGATCTTGGATCCGATCGTGTGGCCGTCGATCTCGCCGTTGTTCCAGATGACATAACGGATGCGATTGCCATAGTACGTCGTATAGGTCATTTCCTGAGCGCTGGCGAACCGGACGTCGGGGTTGTCGTTAGTGACATGCGCTCGAAACTGTTGAATCGGGACTTCGGGATGCCGCCAGGCATCGAAGGCCTCGATGACCACGAAATCCCCCGATTTGAAGACGGCGAGGTAGAAGGCTTCGAGATAGCCTTCGCCGGTGCTCGTAGCGTCGACGAAGAACACGCCGTCCTGGTGTGCCGGCACCCCCGTCCAGTCGGGAAAGTAGTATCCGAACCCGCACAGGAAGTCCGGCGCCACCCCGTAGTTTTCCGTCCCGCCATGTCGTCCGATGATATCGGTCGGAACGTCGGAGAATCGTGAGATCTGTATCATCTCGGCAGGATTTCCCGGATCCACGACCTTGCCCGCCGCGTTGCCAGTCGGGATGAACGTGGTTGGCATAGCGACGCCGAGATTGTTTGGTTTGAAACCCCAGAACAAGAAACCCGGGATGACGTACGTCGCCGGCTTGCCACCGGCGGAGATCAGATAGCTGGGCGAGCCAGCGTAGATCTCCTTGTTCTCGCAGTTTCTCTGCTGGCCCGGTTCGTCCAGCATGACCCGCCTATGAAGCCGCTGAAAAAATCGCCTGTGCAGGTCGTTGACGAAGATGTCGTGAATAGACGGCGGCAATCGGTATGAGCTGAGCGCGCCTTGGACCAATTCCGCCGCGAAGCCGCTTCGGATCGACCACGCGCTGTACGTTCGGTAGGCTCGCGTGTTGCCTGCGAGCAGCACAAATTGTGTCGTGATCGGATCTGCACCTGAGGCATCGAGGAGCGGAACACCCATCGCCCCCGAATGACCGAACAGCTGGGTCACAAACTCGTTTTCGTTCCTGCGGCGAAACGGAACCAGTCGGCGCAAGTCATTGCTGGAGACCGCAATGTGCGCTGACACGTAGTCAAGAACCATCTCTGCTGCCTGGCGCACTTCGACGTCGTATGCAAACGTACAAAGGTTCAAGAGGGCGTCCCGGGTCTCCTCTTGATATGGCTTCGCGTTGTATTCGGCGAAGTCATTGCTCAGATAGTTTCTGAGGAGATCTAGAAGCTGTTGCATGCAGCTTGGCCGCGAGTCATCGGGATTGCCGTTTCTACGGTTGTCAAAGCTGACATCTTGGGTTCGCTGATAGAGAAGCTGATTTGTCAGGTAGCGAGCGGTCCCGATCATGAGCACGTGATTCTCCGTCTCGGGAATGTCAACATGCACACCGGCGGGGCTGACCACGCCCGCTCGGCTCCAGTCGTTGGGCGCCACCCCGCTCGTGAAAGTGAGATCGTCGCCCGGCCGCTGAATGCTGCCTCGAGCCAGCAGCGTCGTGACGAGCCTTTCCGCAGCCGGCTGCTTGAGATCGTTGAAGAAACAGTAGGCCAGCGGCAGCAGCTTCATCTGGGTGATGTCGTAGTTGCCTTCCGGAGGGTTGTCGGACAACGAGACGGCTCCGGTCACCCCCGGCCCGAACGTACCGCACCACCCGGGAGAAGCCGTCATGATCGCCTGCGACACGAGATCACGAAGCTTTTTGCCCGTGTCCTTGTCCGACTGGAAATAGTCGAGGTACGCCATGGCCCCCAGACATCTCGGCGTCAGAATCTGGAACGGCCCAGGCAACGCTCGGTAGGTCTTGGTCTCGAGCAACAACCCTGGGTCGCTCAGTATGTTGACGGCATCGGCCTTGACGGCGGCAGCGGCACGCGCATCGAAAAGGGCGTTAGCCTGTTGGCGCAGGTCCGCGAGCGCGCCAGACGCGTCAGGCTGCGGATACGGGGGAAGATGCACGCGCGAGATGTCCACGCTCGAGGCGCCAAACATGGTGGGATCTTGCGCCGAGGGAATCTTCCGTCGGTAAATCGGCTGTGGAATCATGGTGTCAGCGTCCTCACCGCGAATGAACCGTTCGACAAAAGCTCGCGTCGCGACTACGAATATTCGTCAATTCAGGCCGACCAATATGGGAATTTGCGACTGGCCGTGATCCAGTCCTTCGAGCGCCTTCCCGAGAACCGCGCCGAACGCCGCCAGCCGGTCGCTCGCCTTCATAGCGTGGCCTGGCGTCGGAGATGTCGTTAGGAGGTCACCAACGCGGATGGGCGAGAACGACGCATCTACATTGCAGTAGACCTTCCCGATCAACGCAACGGCGGCCCTGCCGGGAGACCCCGGCATCCTGTCCAGCGTGATGGCCGCACGAAAACGTCCCGCCCCCGAAATCACGCCGGCAACCCGGGTGTCGTAGGGCGTGTCGCAGGGCCGGATGGTGCCGCCCTCGGCCATGATGACCACGCTCCCCGGCTCCACTCCGGCGATGGCCGCGTGAGTATTGAACTCCTCGGCACAGTCGGCGAACACAAGGTCGCCGGCGGAGCCGATGTTGATGTTGCCGTTGACCGTGTGGTTGCCATTCGTCGTCGAATTGCCGTGAATCGAATGATCGCCGTTGACCTCGACACCCCCGACGAAACGGGCGGCAAGCGCAGTCCCGAAACTGGTTCCCTGGATGGCGGCGCCGCTTCCGTCTCCGACTTCACCTCTCACGCCATAGCCGGCGCTGCCGCCGCCGCGGCCGTGCACGCCCGTGCCGCTCTGTGCATTGCTATTGCCGAACACGCCGGAGCTGTCGCTTTCGCCATAGACTCCGGCGAACTCATGAAAGATCGGATCTTGCCCCGCGATGAAGCCGTGGGCCGCGTTGGATTCTCCTACGACACCAACGCCATCCGCGCTGACTCCTTTCACGCCTGTCCCCGCGCCGATGGACTGGGCGACCAATACCGTGCCGGTCTGGCTACTTGAAAATATCTCAACAATGATGTCGTCGGTAATATGATTGCGGGCCGTAAACGAGGTGAAGTTGCCATCGCTCGCGGAGATGTTATCGTTGAAGTTGGGCATATTGATATCCTTCTCTGCTTGGCTGGGGCTTTAGGCACAGGTCCTATAATTTGTTAATACGCAATGCTTCAGGTGGGGCATTGTCGGAGAGGCTCAAAGCGTTGAGGCTCTCATGGTGTGTGACCATCGCTACCGACACGCCGACTTGGACCGAGATCGCCATCGGCACCCTCGCGGTGACGGTGACCGCAAACGGGGCACCGGAACGACAGCGAAAATTAGCATATTTTCATCGTGGCGCAACCAACGGGTGACGTGACCCCCGTTTCTCATCCAGCCATAACGAGAGTCCGGGGTTGATCTGATCCTGGTTGTCCGTGGGTGGCAAGAGCCCGGTGCGCGGAACCCTCACGTCGTGCAGCGTGCCGGGCGATCTCGCCGCGAAGGGCGCTGGCGAACTCTAAGGGCGTCATCCAGCCGAGCTTCGAGTGGGGTCTTTCGTGGTTGTAGTCATGGCGCCAGGCGGCCAGGGCTTGGCGCGCATGCGGCAGGGATCGGAACAGCGTCTCATTCAGCAGTTCGTCTCGCAGGCGACCGTTGAAGCTTCGATGAAGCCGTTCTGCTGGGGCTTGCCGGGGGCGATGTAATGCCACCCGACGCCGGTGTCGTCGGCCCAGGCGAGGATGGCGTTGGAGGTCAATTCCGTGCCGTTGTCGCTGACGATCGTCGTCGGCTTGCCGCGCCGGGCGACGATGGCATCCAGTTCGCGGGCCACGCGTCGGCCGCTGATCGAGGTGTCGGGCACGAGCGCCAAGCATTCGCGGGTGCAGTCGTCCACCACCGCCAGGATGCGAAAGCGCCGGCCGTCGGTCATCTGGTCGGAGACGAAGTCCAGGCTCCAGCGTTGGTTGGTGGCCTCCGGCTTATAGACGTCAATTCACGACACGGTCGATCAGGTGACCGACCGACTCAAGGATTTCTTGGACCGGTCGGACCTGCGGAGGTGGAGGATGCGCCCGCCAGCTAGGCCAGGGGCTGCTTTTCGCGGTTTGGGCCGCCGAGCGCGAGCCATTTGGCATAACGCTCGTTAGCCGATCCGAACGCGATCTTCATGCGGTCCTTGACGTAGTTGCGCGTTTTTCCTTGGTCGAAGAGGCGGTAGACGATTTCAGCCCCCCGCTCGGTCAAGTTGACGCCGCGTTTGTTGCGGGGATCATCGAAATCGAAGTTCTCTTCGGTCGTCGGGACGTCGTTCAGAATCCGACGGATACGCTCAAGCTCCTTTTCGATGTTTGTAACGGTGACCAGAAGGGCGTTTCTGGTGGTGGGGTCGATCGACGACATGGGCGGTCTTCCTCTAGCGGGGCGATGCCGGTGCGGCATAAGTCCATATAACTACCAGATATCATATGGCAAGAGGACAGCACGTTGTGGTCCAAATTAGATCCACGCGAACTCGGTTCACCGATCCAAGAAGCGGTTGGGCGCGTCCCTTCGGGACCGGGCTCTAGGATGAGGCCTTGGGAGAGGACCTTGGGGACAAGCGTTCCTGTCACCTCAACGCTTCATTTCCATGTCCGATCCGCCCCAAGACCCGCGGCTTGGCAGGGTCAGCTTCGGGCCGATTTCGGTCAGAGGACCAGTGTTCAAGGCGTCTCGGTCATGGTCCTAACCGTCCCAATCGACGGCGGTGCGGGGGGCGAAGCGCGCGCCGTGAACCCGCCGGGCGGCGAGCCGCAACACGAGTTCGCTGGCGTGGGCGGCCAAGGGTGATGGGCGCCAGGCGCCGGCCGGCAGGGCGGCGGCGAGGGCGGGATCGAGGATGCGGCGGCGGAAATCCTCGATCAGAGCCGGGGCGGCGATCACCGCCATCAGTTCCTCTTCCGCCGCCAAGCTCACGAAGTCGAAATTGGACGAGCCGACCACCAGGGCCTCGTCGTCGATCAGCATGGCCTTGAGATGGCTCATTTCCGGCAGCAGCCGAACCTCGAATCCGACCCGCTCGGCGACGGCCAGCAGGGCGTCGCGCACCATCGGCTTGTTGTTGGCAAAGGGGGTGATCAGGCGGACCGGCGTTCCGCGCGCCGACGCCCGCGCCAGGGCGTCGGTGAAGGGGAAGGTCAGATAGGGGCTGATGACGGTGATCCCCACCCGCGCCGACTCGATGAGATCCATGACGGGCGCGAAGCCCCGCGCGTTGCTCCGCCCGTCAAGGGAGATGAGCTGGACCTCGCCCAAGTCGGCCCGCCAGGGGCGCGGCGCGCCGGCGAAGGTGGCCTCGAAGTCCCGGGCCAGCAGGTCCGCCGCCGCCGCGCCCTCCAGGCGGATCATGAAATCGGGCCAGGCGAAGTTGTGATCGCTGAAGTTGATCCCGCCGACATAGGCGACGTCATCGGCGACGATCAGCTTCTTGTGGTTGCGGGCCGGGTAGCGCCAGAACAGCGGCCCGACCGGATTGGTCAGCCGCACCCGCGCGCCGGCCTTCGCCATCTCGCCGTACATGGCGCGGGTGGCGCGCACCTCATCGCGGAGGGCGCGGTTCAGAAGGGCGGCTGGGCCGTGGACAAAGCGGTCGCTGACCACATGGAGCGAATAGCAGTCGATCAGCACCCGCCGGTCCGCCGCGGGGCTCGCCGCGATTGCCGCGGCGACCGGCCGGCCGGCCGCGTCGCCCTCGAAGGTCATCGCCTGAACGTAAAGGCGCCGCCGCGCGCGGGCGATATCTTGCGCCGCGCGCGCCCAGAAGTCGCCCGCCCCGACGAGGAGCTCGAGATCGATCAAGCCCCCCCCTTCAGGCGTCGGCTGAGACACAACAACATTGCTTCTTCTCGTCCGGCGCCGCTAGAAGCGGGCAGCGGGGCGGATTCGCCGGCGGGGACTTAGCATGATCGAGCGTCTGCGCGTCATGCTGCTGCTGTCTTCCCTGCATGGCGGCGGCGCCGAGCGGGTGGCGGTTCACCTGCTCAACCACTGCGATCCCGATCTGATCGACGTGCGCATGGGGCTTCTGCGCAAGGCCGGGTCATTCCTGGGCGACGCCGACGCAACGCGCATCGACGTCTCGCCGATCGGCCAGGATTGGCTGGCCTTCGAGGGCCACAACTCCAGCTTCTACCGGCCGCGCAAACTGATCGCCGGAGCGGTGTTCGCACCGGCCAATGTCGCCGGCATGATCCGCGCCCACCGCCCACATGTGGTCATGAGCTTTTTGAAGGGCATGAGCGTCCTCACCTACTTCGTCCTGAAGGGCCTGGGCGAAGCGCGGCCCCGCTGGATCGCCCGCGAAGGCAACAACACCGACGCGGTGATCGACGACGAACTGACCAATCCCACCGGCCGGGCCCTGATCAAGGGACTGACCCGCCGCTGCTACCGCGCCGCCGACTGTTTCCTGGCCAATTCGCACGAGATGGCGCGCGGCCTGCGCGAGGCGCTCGATCTCGACCGCGACCGCATCCGGGTGATCCACAATCCCATCGACTTGGCGGCGATCCAGCGCCTGGCGGGCGAGGCTCTGCCTAGGCCCCAGGCGCGGCCCTTCATCGTCGCCGCCGGGCGGCTCGAATACCAAAAGGGCCACGACGTCCTCCTCGAGGCCTTCGCGGCCAGCAGGGCGGCCAAGGATTACGATCTGGTGATCCTCGGCCGCGGCAGCCTGGAGGCCGATCTCAAGCGCCAGGCCGCCCAGCTCGGAGTGGGCGCGCGGGTGATCTTCCCGGGTTTCGCGGTCAATCCGTGGGCGTGGCTCTCGAAGGCGGCCCTGTTCGTCCTGCCCTCGCGCTGGGAGGGATTTCCGAGCGTGGTGGCCGAAGCCCTGGCCTGCGGCGCGCCGGCCCTGGTCACCGCCTGCGACTATGGCCCCCGCGAGGTTGTGGAGCATGGGGTGAGCGGCTGGGTGGTCCCCCCCGACGACGCTGCCGCCTTCGGCTCGGCCATCGATCGGCTACTGGAACAGCCCGATCTGACGGCGCGGTTCAAGGCGAACGGCAACGCCCGGGCGCTCAACTTCGACATCGGCAAGATGATCGAGGCTTACACCAGCCTGTTCGTCGAACAGGCCGCCGCGCCGAGGGCCCTGGCGGTAGGGGCTTGAGCGTTTCCGCCGCTCTTCAAATATCACTCGGAGGAAACGATGAAAGCGCGCCACACCGTCGCATTGTCGATCTTGGCGGGAGTGGCGTTCGGCGCCGCCGCCGTTCAAGCGCTCCATGCCCAGGCCGGCCCACCCGCATACGTCGTCGCGGAGATCGATGTTAAGAACCCGGCGCCCTACGAGAAGGAGTAGGTGCCCGGCGCGGTAAAGGCCATCGCGGCTGGAGGCGGCAAATACCTCGTTCGTGGAGGCGCGACCGCGGCTTTTTACGGCGAGCGGCCCAAACCGCGCATCGCCATCATGATCTTCGACAGCATGGGAAAGGCGCGAGCCGCGTTCGGGTCTTCGGCCTACAAGAACGCCAAAAAGGTGGGGGACCGATACGCGAATTTCCGCGTCTATGCCGTGGAAGGCCTGTCGCGATAGCGCTCGGGATGTCTTGGCCGGTCACCCGCCGCCTTCACTCGGCCCTCACCCACGCCGCCGGCTTGACCGAGTGACCCAGCATAGGGACCCAATCGCGTCACCCGCGAAACGAGAAGTAGGGATCCGCGACCAACGCTTTGAAGGCGGCTAGGCCCTCGCCCTGCAACTGGAAGCCATGTTTCCCGGGCGCGTCGAAATACATGATCGCCTTGATCTTGGGAAATTTGGGTGCGTCCCGGGCGATGCCTCGGATGTAGGCCACCTGGTCCTCGGCCGGCGCTCCGGTGGCGCCGACCATTATCGGCTTGTCGTGGCTGGGAAGGCTGGCGAAGAAATCGCCGAACATGATCGAGAAGGCGGATTCTCCCAGCGACCGGCGGTCGAACTTGTCGCCGGCCACCCAGTCCACATAGGCGTCGCCGGGATAGTAGGGCGCGACGTCGCCATGGCCGCTGGGGCACCAGACGAAGGCGGCGTTGGTCGCGCCCTCGGCGTTGAAGATGGTCCGGATCCGCCGCCACGCGGCGATGAAGGCCGGGCCGTGGCCAAAGGCGTCGCACGACTTGGCTTTGTGCTTGTCGAGGTTCATCTCCCAGTACCAACGCAGGAACATGGGCTTGCCGAATGCCCGAATGCCCTTGGCGTAGGCGTGGATGAGATTGTCGTATTTGCCGGCGTTGATGTCGGCGAGGTTGCCGCAATGCCAGTCGAGAAGCGGGATCGAGCCGTTCCGCTCGATGGCGGCCAGGGTCTTGACCGGCAGCGGGTCGGTGAAGCTGGAAAAGGCGTGCAGGATGGCCACCGGCCGTCCGACCGCGGCGTTGAAGGCGGCGAGCTGGCCCACGATCTTCATGGGCTTCTCGTCCCCCGCCGGACCGGAGAGGCCCTTCGGGTTGACCAACGCTCCCAGATAGGCGCCGTGCGCCGGAATGGCAGGCGGCCTAAGCTCGGTTGCCGGCCACGCCGCCAGGGGGAACAGGGCGACCAAAGCCAGCGCCAGCGACGACAAAATCCGCTTCATGTTCCACTCCTGACGTTGCACGCCACCGACCAGCGCCGAATCGACCCAGGGGCTTCAACGGCGGCGCAAGCTATTGGCGCCCCACGGCCGACCAAGATGGGCAATATTGTTTCGCTGTGGCGCTATGAAATCGTAACCTATCACATGCCGTAACCCGAGAATATGCGACCGCTGCGATTTGGTACTGCGCTCAAAGGGGGCGCTTTCCGATGTCGCGGCCGTCTCGGTGTGCATCCATGGACAGGGCACCGAACCATCCAGGGTACCGGTGCCATGTCCGTTCCCGGGGGCGAACCGGAAATCGAAAGCAGGACGCCAAACCGACGCGATTGACCCGAACCGGACTCAGACCGCTTGGTCTTATCCGTCGAAAATCGCTACGCTCGGGCCGCCACATCAGAAGTCTTTGGCGAGGAGGAATTGGCAATGGCGGATGGCGATTTGTTTGAGAAGGGTCTCAAGAAGCGGCGACAGGTGCTCGGCGAGAAGTATGTAGATGCGAACCTCGCCGGTTCTGACGATTTCATGATGACGTTTCAACGAGCCGTTACCGAATTGGCTTGGGGTTATGCGTGGAGTCGTCCCGGGCTTGACCAGAAAACCCGGAGTCTTCTGACGCTTGGAATTCTGGGGGGGCTCGGCCGCTTTCAAGAGCTTGGCATCTACACAAAGGCCGCGCTTGCCAGCGGTGCAACAGTCGATGAAATCAAAGAGGCATTGGTTCAGATTACCGTCTACTGCGGCACGCCCGCGGGCCGCCAGGCATTCTTGGCTGCGCACGATGCTCTAAAGTCTCACACGGATTAATCGCGTACGAGACGTGCGTAGTTCCGTGAAGATTGCGCGTTGTCCGCTGCTGGGCACGAAACGGGCCTCCTGGGTCGTTCTGACGATGTCCTTTGGGGGGTAGACCAGAAGTAACGGCTGGGGCCAACTATCACCACCCAATCAATCAAGAAGTTGGCCCGCACCGCCCGCAAGCGGATGCGGATCGAGGGCGGCGGCTATCGTCGCGATTACCTTCGCGCACTCGCTCAACGTGTCGAGATCGACGCGAAAGAACTTCGCATCATGGGGTCTAAAAGCGAATTGCTGCGTACCTTCGTCGCTGCTCCAAGCGCAAAAACGGCGGGTTTTGGCGTGCCCAGTTCTGTACCGAAGTGGCGCGCTCGGAGCGATTCGAACGCCCGACCCCCAGATTCGTAGTCTTAGGCCACCGACAACGTCCGCGATGTGTCTCATCCTAACAAGTCACTGATAAGTATGGTAAAAGTGTGGTAAAACCCATCACTGGCGCGCCCGAATAATCCCGCTAACACCCCCGAAGTGGCTTACTATTGGCTTACTGGAGAAGAGGTCGTATGGTGATCTGCGAAAAATCATCGGGTCGCTCAAGGACAGCCATGCCGACGGTTCGGCTTACGAAAACTCTTGTGGATGGCGAGGCGCCTGCCGTCAACGAGCGCGTCGTCTGGGACGCGACGCTGACGGGGTTTGGGGTGAAGCTCACGCCCGCAGGTGGCAAGGTCTATCTGGTGCAGTACCGCGCCAAGGCGTCCCGCAACACACGACGCTACACCATCGGCCGGCATGGCGATCCTTGGACCACTGAAAGGGCCAGGGAGAAAGCCGGCGAACTGCTCGCCCGCGTCCGATTGGGGGAGGACCCGTTCCTCACCGACCGCAACACCCGCGAGACCGAGCACGCCGCTGTTCGGGCAGCCAAGGCCGCGAAAGCGAAGGCCAAAGCGGAAGCCTTCCCTCTGGTCGTCAAGGAATTCATCGAGAAGTACGCCAAGCCGCGCAATCGCCGCTGGGACGAAGCCGAGCGCATCCTGAAATCTAAGGATCTGGATGGTTGGCGTGATCGGCCGATCACCTCGATCAAACGCGCGGACGTTATTCAACTCATCGATAGGGTCTCCGATCGGTCGGTGGCCGCCGCGCGGCTTTTGTTCGCCCACCTTCGCAAGCTGTTCAACTGGTGTGTCGAGCGCCTCTATGTCGAAATCTCTCCTTGCATGGGACTGAAGGGACCGAGCGGAAGTCGCGCGCGAGACCGTTGGCTTTCGGACGAAGAAGTTCGGCGCGTTTGGGTGGCCAGCGACAAACTCGGATGGCCGTTCGGGCCTCTGTTTCGGCTCCTTCTCCTTACGGCGCAGCGGCGAGAGGAAGTGACTGGGATGGTGTGGTCGGAGATCGACCTTGAGAAGGCCGAATGGACCATCCCGGCCGCCCGCGCCAAGAATGGCAAGGCGCACATGGTGGACCTGGCGCCACAAGCGGTTGAAATCCTCACTTCCTTCAAGCACCGAGAAGGGTTGGTTTTCACCACCACGGGCGACACGCCCGTCTCAGGCCATTCCCGAGGCAAGGCCCGGCTTGACGATGCGATCGAGGACATCAGGGAAGGCGAGGCGGTCGCCGCAGGTCTGGCGACGCCGATCGATGAACTTCCGCCGTGGCGGGTTCATGATCTGCGAAGAACCGCGGCGACGGGCATGGCTCGGCTCGGTCACCCACCGCATGTGATCGAGGCGGTGTTGAACCACAGCAGCGGAAGCAGGGGCGGGCTCGTCGCGGTCTATCAGCACTACGAGCACCGCCCGGAGCGCCGCAAGGCTCTTTTGAACTGGGCGGCGCACGTCCAATCGCTTGTTTCGGTTGAGGATCAGCCGGGTCGGTCGTGGCTAAGTAGGTCCCGGTTCTGAACCTCGGAGCGCCTCCAAGGGGGCTACTGTCCGCTAACGGGGGGCACGTTAAGGGCGACAGTCGACCCCGAGCCGACATTGCCGCCTCAGTGCCGGATGTATTGTTGCAGGCTGATGCGAAACTCGATTCGAAACTCCTCGCGGCTCCGGTCGTCGGTCACGATTGCCGCTGGTCCCGAGAGGGCGTTGTGCGCATACTCGAGGTGTAGATCGGCCAGCTTATTGGTGTAAGGCAGGTTGTAGTTGAAGCCCGTCCTGAGCGCCTGTTGAATGGCGCGCCCGTTAGTCCCGGCTTGGCCGAGGCTGACCACATCGTAGCGCAGAAACAGATCAAGATCGCCCGCTCGGCGGGTGTCGAACAACGAGCCTTGGATCATACCGTAGCCGCCGCCCACGTCGCTCCGGCTTGCCGAAAAGCGCGAATAGATCGCCTCGCCTTCGACGGTGACGGGGTGGGCGAACAGTGGGAAGGTGTAGGCTGCGTCGCCCTCGCCCGTCAGCTTGTCTCCGGTCGCGGCGACCCCGCCGAGAGGCGTCTGGCCAATCGCCGTGGCCAAGGTGAAGATCCGGTCGCGGATGTCTGCGGTGTTGTCGATGGCTAGGCCGACGCTGAGCCTGCGGCCGCTCTTTTCATCGCTGATCGGGGTGACGATCACCTTGGCGGCGAGCGAGTTGCCGACATCGTAACGGGGAACGGGCGCGTTGAACGAGCCACGGTTGTCCGATGCGGCGAGTTGCACCGTCAACTTGTCCGAGACGGCCTTCTGGACTTCGACCCCGAACTGGGTGCCAAAGCTGTTCACCGAGCCGTGCTCTTCGAGGATCAGCGAACGGTTGATGGTCGGCAGATTGCCCGAGGCGAGATTGTCTTCGCGTGACAAAATGTGGGTGTTCTGGCCGAAGAGCACCCTGAACTTGCCCGGATCGTCCGGGTTCTGGAGCGCGACAAACAGGTTCTCAAAGTCGCGGCGGCCGACACCGTTGCTCCCGCCGACGCCATTGGCGAAGAAGTTGGTGTCGGTCAGGTCGATTTCGTAGACGATGGCCGGACGAAGCCCCGCGTTCAGGCGCGGGAAGTCGAACTCCGCGCCCTGTCGGAAGCGGCGAAAACTAGTTGGGCCATCTGGATTGATCGGAAGCTCCGCATAGGCCCATGTCGTCAGACTGAAGTCGCCGGACTGATAGACGAATCCCGCGTCGGGCTTGAAGGACCAGCCCTGTCGGGCCGCCCGAGTGGCGGCGCCAGGCTGCCCGATCTGCGCAGCCGATGATGTGGGCGCGGGCTGCGCCACGGAAGCTTGCGCCGTCGCTCTCCCTGCCAAGAGCAAGCAACCGCTCGCAATCACCGCGCCGAACAGTGCCCTTTGCCGCGTCGAATGGCGAGTTGGCTGGCGCGCCGCTACCAGAACAGGCCGCCTTTCCCGCTCACCTTGCGCCTCCGGCGATACATGGCGAGGTAGACCCAGCCCCCGGTGATCGAGAGGAGGACCAGTGCGGACCCCCACAGGACGCCGAGCACGACACCCGGCTCACCCAGGATGGCGCCGCTGTGGATGCGTAGGATTAGCGAGTCTTTCTCATACCTCTCGTCGCTAAGGAGTCGGCCGGAACGGGCGTCGATGGTGAGTTGCCGCGGCGGATCGCCAGGGAGCAACACCTCGCCGCGGATGTTACCCGCCCCGCCCTTCAGGGAAACCGAAGCAATGGGGCTATTGGGCGCTCGCGCGCGCGCCGTATCGAGAATGCGCGCAACCAGGGCGGCATAGACCGGCGAGGGCATGGCCGTGGTTAGGCCTTCCTCCACGCGGTTCGTGTTTTCGTGTTGGGGGGCGTCGGCGTCTCTCCCGGTCAATTTCTGGACCTGAAGGATCACTCCTGTCGCGGAGACGACGAGCAGGAACACCGCCGCCAGGACGCTTACCCACCTGTGGAATTGTCTCATTTGGTCGCCCCGAGGCCCTCGCGGGCGTAGACGGTTTCGGCAAAGGCGACGCGCGCGGCCTCGCAACGGCTCAGAGTCTCGCGGGCCGCCTGACACCGCTCGCCTGGGAAGAAATCGCGCGCCTCGATTTTCGCCAGCCAAGCGGCGAGCTTCTGAGAATCGTCCTCGATCTCTTCCAATTCGGCGAAGGTGAACTTGTCCAGCTGCTCCTCCTTTTCGATCTCCGCCAAGAACGCGGCGCAGCGCTGATCAAACTCGCCATATTCCCGAGCGCGATCAGACCGGAACCGCTCGATCACGGCACAGTCTTCCTCGTCGATGGACTGGGCCGTGAAGGCGGCGGCGTGCCCGCCTTGCGCTTTGACCGTCTCGGCAAGTTGCCGGAAGAGGGCGACGTGTTGATCCGTCCCCGGCAACACCCAGGCCCCGTTCAACAGGCTCCCAGCACCGGCAGCTCGCAGCCGACGCCAGAGCGCCACGCGCGCGCTGGAGGGCGCAGCCGGGAGCTGCGCCAGAAAGATCACCCACGCCTGTCGGTTTGATGCGGTCATGAGGCGGATGTTGCAATAAGCGGCCGAGTCGAAACAATGCAACAACTGTTTCATCCGATGGGTCGCCAAAGGGAGTGCCGTCATGATGGTGTTGTGGGTCACCGCCTTCATCCTCGGCGTCGCGTTGATTGTTTGGGGGGCGGAAGCGTTCGCCGAGCATCTGAGTGCGGCGTCGGTGGGATTGGGCGTTTCCACCTTTGCCCTCGCCCTCCTGCTTGCCGGGGCCGAGCCCGAGGAGCTGGCGACCGTCGTCACCGCCGCCGTCAAAGGCGCGCCGGGGATCGCCATCGGCGACGTAATTGGAACCAACGTCGCCATCTGTCTGGTGGCGTTGGGCGTAGGCGCGCTTGTCGCGCCGCTGCCGTTCAGAGGTTCGGTCCGCCGCTACGCCCTCGCTGGTCTGCCGCTCGGGGCCGTCGCCGCCTGGGTGGCATGGGACGGCGAGGTCAGCCGGCTCGAAGGCGGGTTGCTGGTTCTTCTCTATGTCGCCTTCGTCGCGGTGATCTGGCGACTGGAGCGGCGGGTTCCAGCGTTGGGAGAGGCCGGTGAGGTCGAGGAGGCGCGACAATCCAAAAAGGCGCCGCGCGTGGGGCGCGACCTGGGCTTCGTGCTCGCCGGCGTGGTCGCCATGATGGTCGGGGCGACGCTGCTGGTTGAGGCGGTCCAACGCGTCGCGGGCGGCGAGGCGCTGGAAACGAAGCTTGGGCTGACCGTTGTCGGCTTCGCCACCGGATTTGAGCTCGTCGTGCTGGCGTGGTCAACCGCACGACGGGGCGTCACGGAGGCGGCCATTGCCGGCGTGGTGGGCTCATTTGCTTACAACGTGACCATGACACTGGGCGCCGGGGCGCTCGCGCGGCCGCTGACCATCCTGAACGCGCCGGTTTTGCACGCGCCGTGGATAGCTATGCTGGCGGCGCTAGGATTGGTGTTGATCCTAAGCTGGCGTAGCGGCGCGCTCGGCCGCCGCTCAGGCGTCGCGTTGCTGGCCGCCTACCCTCTGTTCGTGACCATGGTGGCGCTCGCGGGAGGCTGAACCACGCCGGCGGGGGCGGTCGTCAAACGACAGGCGGCCGACGCTTGCCGGCGTCCGTTTCCCACCCCTATGCGACGATCGGAGCGTCCGCTTGGTGGCGGTTTCTGCGAGCGCCCGCTTCCCGGCATGGTCGAAATGGCAAACATCGACCCCGAGCGGCTGCTAAGTGGGTCTGGGGACGCCGTCATGGGGGCGAACTAGATCATCGCGGGTTTATGATCTCATAGACGACATGGGGCGTCGTGACGCCGTGATAGGCGCGGTCGCGAAGATACGGTCGCCTGATCCCACCGATCTTCTCCATCGCCCGCTGCGAACGCCAATTGGTTTTGCCGACCATGAAGATGGCCGTGTCCACGAACTGAAACGCATGGGCCAGCATCATCTGCTTGATCTCGCGGTTGTACGGACCGCCCCAATGAGATCTGGCCAGGAAGGTCCAGCCGATCTCCAATTCGCCAAGATCGGGCCGATAATCGTGATATCGGCTTGTTCCAATGATCTTTCCCGTGCGCCTGTCGAGGATGGTGAACGCCATCCGGGACGCGAGGGCCTCGTCGAAGAATGCGCGAAATTGGGGCTCCTTGTACCGGTCGCGGACCGGGTGGAGTTCCCAGATCAGCGGATCCGCCGCCGCCGCGAACATGCCGTCCCAGTCGTCCGCGCGGATCGGCCGGATCTCGACCCGTTCGCTGGTCAAGACTGGCTGAAAGTCAGGACGGTCCATTTGCCTCTGCCACGCTCCATCCCTGGCTGCTGCTCGATCGCGCGCCCGACACTCTATTGCGGGCCCCATTTTGCGACAACGCCGGGTCTCCACTGTCAGGCCGCCCCCCGATTCGGCCCAAAGTGTTTCCGCAGATTTCGACCCCAAACAGTGCCTCGCGGTTGGTTTACCCCTCCGTAGTCGGCGCTCCATATCTTTCTCGCAGCCACCGAATTGCCTGCGGCCTTTCGATACCATGGCGACTTGCGCATAGCCGCCGCGAAATCGATTAGGAATGACCGCTCTCCACCCAAGGCAGACGTTACTGTCACCTTTGGATTCGCCAGATAGCTGCCGTGAAACGCCCGGTTTTTATCGGTTTGCTAACAGCACACTTTTGCATATAGTTCTCCGTATGGAAAACAATAGATCGTCCCTCGACGCAGCCTTCCATGCCCTCGCCGATCCGACCAGGCGGGCGGTGGTTGGCAGGCTTACCAAGGGTCCTGCGGCGGTCACGGAATTGGCGGCGCCGTTCGCAATGGGTCTGCCATCCTTCATGAAACACCTCCGGGTTCTTGAGCAGGATGGTCTGATCAGCTCCGAGAAGATCGGCCGCGTCCGCACCTGCCGGGTGAACACCGCGCATCTGACCGCCGCCGAGACCTGGCTCTCCGAACAACGCGAAGTTTGGCAGGCTAGAACGGATCGGCTTGCCGACTATGTCGAAACCCAAATGTCCAGGAAGATTGAAGATGCCAATTGAAAAACCCGAACTTACCATCACGCGCTTCATCAACGCTCCGCCAGCCATGGTCTGGAAAGCGTGGAGCACCCCCGAGCATTTGGCAGAGTGGTGGATACCCGCCCCGATCGAATGCAGAGTGATCAAGCTGGACCTCCGCCCCGGGGGCGGTTTCGAGACGCAGATGCGTGAGGGCGTCGGCGAATTTCAGCCGCACGTCGAGGGCTGCTTTCTGGAGATCGTACCCGAGGCCCGGCTTGTCTGGACGACGGTCCTGACTGAAGAATGGCGTCCAGCAGAACCATGGATGGCATTGACTGCCATCATAAGCTTTGAGGCGGAAGGACGCGGCACCCGCTACTCAGCTCGCGTCCTGCACAAGAATGTCGCCGACAGCAAAAAGCATAAAGAGATGGGGTTCCAACAGGGCTGGGGAACCACGATCGACCAACTCACCGCATTCGTTCAGCGTCTGGCTTGAACGGAACAATCTCTACTCTCTCTCGGATATTTTCTTGCCTTAGGCGCCAAAGGCAAACTGTCCGCTCACCACCGAGGTTGTGGAAAAACTCAGTCCCTCAAAGAACCTGTAGAATATTTTGTCGCGGGGGCCGTCCGCCAAACACCTTGGCGCATCGAAAAATGCTCCGCGCCGTCCTGGCTGCACGCCCATGCCTCAGCTTGCTCGCACTTCGGCGTTTTTACACAGCCTGCACCCAACTGAGACCTTCTCAAAGTCCGCTGTGGGGCCAAAAATGCCACCGGGCCTGATCCGCTCCGTAACCGTGGTGGTGTTGATCCTATTCCAAGGCCGAGGGGGAGAGCTCACAAGGGCTGCGGACACGTTGATGAAGGCGCCTTCCGAAAGTACCTAAGAAAACTCGGTGAGCGGTCCGCTGGTCGGAAGATGACAGCGTGGAATATTCATTGTAATCAGCGTCTTAGTTGACATAGCCGACCATCGTGGTATGGTGAACCATAACCCCAAAAACCTGAGGCTGGCCCATGTCGCGACCGCGCACAAGGCTGCCGCGCCTTGCCAGCGTGCATGTTCTGGGCGCGCACGCCAAGCGCCCCGATCAAAACGAAGGCCGGGGGCGGCTGCTCAACTGGATCGTCGAGAAACTCTGTTTTGCGGACCCCGTGGGGCCGTTTGACGCCCTGCTGCTGCCCGCTGGCTTCTTTCGCCTCGAAGCGGCGCTTGGACCGCTCGACAGCGCCGGACGGGCGCGGGCCATCGAAGGGTCTTCGATCGCCTTTGATTGCCGCAAGGCCGCGGAGCAATTGGCGCTGAAGTCGGGAGCTCTCCTGGTCATCGGCATAGACACCCGACGCGTCGCGCGGGGGTTCTCGGGCGATCAGTTCGTCGCCGCCTGGCAGGGCGACCGCATCGTGGGCTCGGCGAGGAAGGTGTTTCCTTCGGGAGGGGACACGGCGCTCACGAAGAAGCGGCCCTACCTGATTTTCCGCCCCGACGCCGATGACCCGGCCCGCATCGTGGACTTGCCCAACGGCGGGCGGGCCTTGCTGCTGGTTTGCTACGACGCCTTCGTGTTCAGCGAGATCGCGCGGGGACCCACGTCGAGGCGCGCATCTATGCGCTACTTGGCCGAAGGTGGCGGTGGCCGTCTGACCACAGCCAAGGAACGCGACGGTCTCCTCGAGAGGTTCACGGGCCTGGTTCTTAGTGAGGAGCCCAAGTTCGCCCTGATCGCCGTGCATGGCTTCGAGCGGCCGGGGCGAGACACACGTTGGCAACGCCATGGGATCGCCAGCGTAAGCGCGGGCCTTGGCGGTGGTCTGGCGGTGGGCGCGGCCCACTACCGAGATTGGTTGCCGGATGAGGGCGACCCCATGCATTCCACCCTGGCCAGTTCCTACGTGCCAGCGGCCCACCTTCTTCAGGGTCTGCACCGGACTGCCCACAAGTCGCAGGCGATATTCGCCCGCTACATCGAGGTTCCCGGCTCGGCCGCCCTCGCCGCCGTCGTTCGCATGTTCGACGGCCACCCAGACCGCGGCGGCTGATTTCATTCTCACTTAAGGAGGACCAACGCCATGGCAGGACGCCAGGGCAAGACCGTCACGCCTACGCCATTTCCCACTAGGTCCGCGCTCACGGCAGACGGCGCCCGCAATCTCGTCGAACGGGTCTGCGAGATTGCCGGCGACAGGTCGTTCGTCGATGACGCCCGCGCGCGGTTCGTCGCAAACGGTGTCGCCGAGGCCGTCCAACGTCACCAAGACGGGCCGGTGTTCGACTGGCTGATAGAGGTCTTCAGCTACCAAGGGATCTCCAATCAGGTCGCCAAGGCCTATTGGGCGCGCGGCGGAGGGGTGACCCACGGCCAAGTCACCGCAGAGCTCGCCGACGCCCGGTGCCCCAAGCTGGCTTCGTTCTCGGATTTCAAGGGGTGCGGTTACCGCAAGGGGTCGCGGACATGTGGAGAGCTGGATCACCGGGCCGGCTGTCCTTTGCCGCGCCACGACCTGCGCAACGGCCGCCTCAACCAGACGGCCTACAGCTTGCGCCTGTTCGTGCGCGACCTCTGCGGCGACGACCTGATTGGCTGGATCGACCGGCGTTTGCTGGAGGCCGACCGGCCGCCCGCCAGAGACCGGGTTCTTCGTCTCGGGGCCGCCGTCGTCGACCCGTTGAAGGGCGTCTTCTGCGTATCCGACAAGGTGCTCAGCATGGCTTTGTCCGACTTGCTGATCGGCGCGGACGCCAGCCGGGAGCGGTGGGTCGCCGCCGGCGGCGGGATGATCGCCATCGACACCCTCGTCCACAACTGGCTTTGCCGCACGGGCCTGCTCGCCTCGCTCGGCGCCCCACACTCTTATGGGGACGGCTGCTATGGGCCGGCAGGCTGTGCGGAGCTGCTGCGGCGCCTATCCGGCCAGATCGACGCTCGCCGGTTCAACCCAGACTACCCGCGCGAATTTCCCAGGTTCGTCCAGCACGCGATCTGGCGGTTCTGTGCGCTCGACCATCAGGGCCGGTGCAACGGGGTCAGGATCGACGACCGCAAAGGCTGCGAAGATCCCGACTGCGCCCTGGGAGCGTCGTGTGCGCGCGCTCCGCTCATTCAATTCGCAGCGTCTCGAAGGAGGAAGTAATGTCGATCACAACAATTGAACCATCTGTGCCCGGCGAAGCGGCGATCCGCCTACCGTGGTTCGTCAAGGTCTCGCCCGACTACTACGACGATCCCCGCGACACCGGCTACGGGTGGGAAGGCTGGGCCTCCAACGCCGATGAAGCGGTGACCCAGGCGCTGGACCAATGTCACGTGGACAACGATCGAGAGCCTGGACATCACGACGAAGACATCGACCCGGAGCGCGCCACGGTCCACGTGGCCGAGATCGACTTTCGCCGCTTCGCCGGCCCGCTTGTCCATTGGGCGCGGACGATGGGTGGTTGGCAGTCGCCTTTGTGGGACGCGATGGAAGCGGCCGTGGCGGCGGCCAACCTGCCGGTGGTTCCCTTCGCCCAAACCCGGGGAGAGTGACGCCATGGCTGGACGCCAGGCCAAGACCGTCACGCCTCATGCGATCCGGCGGATGCTCGCCTACGCGGCCCGATCTTCCAGCCCAGAGCGCGACCGCGTCATCGTCCTCTTGTCGGTGAAGGCGGGCCTGCGCGCCGCCGAGATCGCCAAGCTGACCTGGCCGATGGTCCTGGATGCGCGGGGGCGGGTGTCTGATCGCATCGAACTCGCCGACCGTGCGGCCAAGAAGGGCTCGGGGCGGCGCATACCCCTTCACCCAGACCTGCGAGCCGCCTTGAGGGCCTTGTGGAGCGCTGGCGAGGCGCGGGGGCCGGTGGTGCGCTCCGCCAGGGGCGGGGCCATGGTCCCCAACTCCATTGTCAACTGGTTCATCGCCATGTGCGCGGCCCTGGACCTCAAGGGGTGTTCTTCGCACAGCGGCCGGCGAACCTTCATCACCCGCGCCGCACGTCTGGCGCACCGGGCCGGTGGCTCATTGCGCGATGTTCAGATGCTCGCCGGCCACCGCTCGATCGAGACCACCCAACGCTACATCGATGGCGACACCGACGCCCAGCGCAAGCTCGTCGCCCTGATCTGAAAACGCCCTCACCGCTGAGCTTCGGCGCGCGCCCCGAGCTTCTTCCCCGACCTCTCCCAGGAGGTCGGCAGCTTCACCATGCGTGCCTTCCAAAGGACACCCCATGACGCCTCTAACCTTGAACATCCTCTACGTCGTCGAAGATGGCCCCACCGTCACCGTGATCGGGATCGATCATACCACCGGCGATCAGGTGGCCGTCACCGTCGATCTCAAGCCTCGGCAACGCATCCTGGATGCCTTGAAAGCGTCCGGGGCAAACGAGCCGCCGACCTTCGCGGCCGATGGCCTGACTATGGCGCTGGAATTCGGCTTCGCCGATCCCGGCCTTGCGGAGGCCGGCTGATGATCATCGACGATCTGATGATCCTCTTGGAGGAAAACCCTTCCCACTGGCGGGTTATGGCGGTGCTGGATGGCGAGCCGCCCAAGGCGTTTCGCGTCTATGCCTTCGGGGCCGGGCCAGACGAGAGCGACGAAGGCGGCACGGCCTGGATCATTGCGTGTCTCACTGACGAGGCCGCGCCCGACGCGTTCCTCGACCCTGGCCAGACCGAGGCGCCCCATGGACGATGATCGCGCCTGCCGTATTTGCCGGTTGAATGACGCGCTTCGGTGCGGCGGTCTCGGTGGTTCGATCCACATCACATCGGGTATCACCGGGCTCGGAGATGCCGGCGTGCTGGAAGTTCTGTCAGCCGTCGCCGGCTTCGGCGCCTTCAACTCCGACAATGATCCTTGGGGCGAGCACGATTGCGCGACCCTGACCGTGGCCGGCCGCACCATCCTGTTCAAGATTGACTACTATGACTTGGCCCTGTCAGGCGGTTCGGAGGATCCTGACGATCCGCATGTGACGCGGCGAGTGCTGACCGTCATCCTTGCCGAGGAGTACTAGCGGTGGGCGGTACGATCAGGATCGACTGATCTTGGATCTCGCGAGGCCAATGGCTATCGCGACCAGTTCTTAGATGGAGGCGAAGGTCTGGTCGTCCTGCACCGAGAGCATGCGAACCAGTTCGGCGATCTCCCGGCGCCGGGGACGGCCAGGGACAAGGGCATCGTCGAGTTCGAACAACTCCGGTAGCTCGACGCCAAGGGACCGGTCTTTTCGCGACCTTGGCGAATAATTGTCGGGGCTCCCCGTCGGGCGTGAGCACTTGGCGGCGCCCGCGCGACCCTTCGTTTCATGACGAGTCCGCTAGCCGCCCTTCACCCGGTGAGCTTTTTCTCCACCCGCTAGAGTGGCGCCGCATCGATCCGGAACGAAGCGGCTCGCGCTGGGTTCACCTGTCACATCGAGGAGAGAACAACCCATGTCCGGTTCGGAAACGCTTAAAGAAATCTACATCGACGAACTTCGCGACCTATGGTCGGCGAACGATCAGATGCAGGGGGCGTTGAGACACCTTTCCCACAAGGCCGGCAATCCGAGGTTGAAGGCCATGCTCGAAAATTCAGCGAAGGGAGTGGCCAAGCACACCGAAGCGCTGAAAATGTTGATTGATACGGCCGACGGCAAACACTCCAAGGATCATTGCAAAGGTATGGAGGGTCTCGTGGCGGAGGCTAAGAAGCATGCCATCGATGCCCACATCAGAGATGACGACGCGCGGGACGTGATCATCGTGGCCCAATACCAGCGCATGTCTCATTATGGTTTGGCGGGCTTCGGTACGGCCGAGGCCTACGCCCGGGCGTTAGGGCGGTCCGCCGACGAAGCAAAGCTGAGGGCCATGACCGGAGATATCTATCAGGCGGACGAATTCGCGACCGCGCTCGCCGAACAGACGGTCAATCTTGCGGCCAAGCACGGGTAACGCTTCGCCACTCGGATTTGCACAGTCAGGTCCAATGGGATTTTTCCGGGGGCCAGCCCCCGCCCGTCCCCTTACCGGTGTTAGGAGAATTTGCATGCGTCTTTCCAAAGGTGCGACCGTCGCGGTCGCGGACGGTGAAAAATTAAACCTGTTTCGCAACACGGGCGATGAAACCAATCCCAAGCTCACAGCCCTGCCACCGCCGGACGTCCGAAGCGCAAACAAGGGATCGAGCGCGGGGCATGAGAGCAGCTCCGCCAACCCCGACCACAATCAGGTCAATGAGGACGGTTTCGCGGCAGGTATCGCCGAGCTGCTCAATCGGGAGGTGATGGACGGGAAGATCACAGGCCTTGTCATCATTGCCGCGCCGCGCACGCTTGGCGAGTTGCGAAAGCACTATCACAAAACTTTATCGGCCAAGCTTGTCGGCGAGATCGCTAAGGACCTCACCGGCCACACCGTGCACGATATTGAAAAGGCGATAGCTACCGCCTAGCCTGCGCCGCCGGAGCAGAGCGCCCGATTTCGGTTTGGTGCGCTCGGCCCGTGAACGTCATCTTGGATCATGGTGTCACTCGCCGCGATCGCCGAACTGTGGTTGGAGTAGTGCAGAGCTAACGCCTCAGATGAATTCAACCGGTTCGGCGACTACGCGACATGGTCGGCCATGGTCGCTCCGCGCGACCCCAAGGGCAGCGGTCCTCCCGTTGTCGAGTCGATCTCCGTCTGATGTTCGAGTTCCGCATTCATTTCGGCGCCGGCGAGAACAATGACAACCGACAGCCAGATCCACACCATCAGGCCGATGACGGCGCCAAGCGAACCATAGGTTCTGTCGTAGTGCGCGAATCGTCCCACGTAGAAGGAAAAGGCGAGGGAGCAGACGAGCCAGATAACGGTCGCGCCACCGCTTCCCCAGGTGATCCACCGCCAGCGCGCCATCTCGCGGCTCGGTCCAAAACGGTACAGCACCGACAGACAGCCCGCGAAGGCCAGGAACAGGACGGGCCAGCGGGCCACATTGACGAGGAACTCGACATCTTCGCCAAGGAAAGCGCGGACAAGCGAGCCGGCCCCCAGGGCGACAAGGACCATCCCCGCGAATATTAGCAGCCCCAGAGTGAATGCCAGGGAAATCAGCGTGAACTGCACAAATCCCCGCTTCTCGCGCTCCTCATAGGCGACATTCATTCCGACCATCAACGCCTTCATCGCACCGCTTGCGCTCCAGAATGAGATCACCAGTCCGCCGATGAGCGCGAGCGAAAGGCCGCCGCTTCGCGCTTTGGCCAGACGCACCATCTGCTGCCCGGCGAACGTCAATATGTCCGGCGGGAGAAGGGCGCTCAGAACCTGGAGTTGGCGTGGCACATCGCTCACGTCGCCAATAAGGCCGTAGAGAGCGACGAAGGCTCCCAAGGCAGGGAAGATCGCCAGCAAAATGCTGAAGCTCACGCCACCGGCGATGATGGATATGTTATCTTGATTGAACTCGTTCCAAGTCCGCGCCAAAACCTGTTTCCAGCCTCGCAGCGGGATCTGGGCCGGACTATCAGCCGAGCGCCCTCTGTCCTTCTCTGCGGCGCCGGACAACGTGCGGAGGGGCCGGGCGGCATCGGTTGTAAGGGCGCCAAGCATCATGGCTCCAAGCGCCGCCGCCACCATCAGGTCGAACCAGTTGAGATGACGGTCCGATCCGGTTCTGCCTGGTTTCATGGCCTTATTCTGTTCACCTAACTGACGGTCGCATTCGCATGAGTGACGGTGCTGGCGCCCGCCTGCGTCCAGGTGGAGCGCTACTCGAAAGTGCCCACCAGGAATCCGCGCCACGACCGCTTTGAAGAACGAACAACCGCTCAGAAGCTTAGCCCGCCCGTCACGTTTCAGCGAAAGAAATACTCGACGCACCTGCCGACGAGCCATTCATTCCTCCACGACGAAAAGCGATCGCAAGCCCCGGTCTGAGCTGACGGATGGAACCCATACCGGGAGCGAGCGCGTTTAAGGGTAGGGCGCGGCGAAAGCAGATCGATTGCAACAAATCCAAAATCCACCCGCCCAGCGCAAAATTCCGCTTCCCGCGGCCATCGTCGCCGCCTTCATACTGGCCCTCATCCTTCTCGTGGTGTTCTTTCAGTGGAACTGGCTGCGCGCACCCCTGGCCTCAGAGATCTCGGGGCGGCTGCAACGGCCCGTGGCGATCACCGGCGACCTCCGAATGCACCCCTGGTCGGGCTCGCCGTGGGCCAGCATCGACGGGCTAACGATCGGCAACCCGTCCTGGACCGGCGGCGGGTCGATGGCGCGCGTTTCCCGGCTAACGGTGCGATGGAAGTGGGCGCCGCTGCTGAAGGGCAAGGTCGTCCTTCCCTTGGTGTGGGCCCAGCGACCGATCGTGCGGCTGGTCAGTGACGCTTCGGGGCGACAGAACTGGAATTTTAGCAACAGCAAGACCCCGCCGCGCCCGCAGCCCTCGCCGATCGAGCATCTGGTGATCACTGGCGGGACGATCAGCTTCGTGGACCTCAAGCAGCGGTTGAATTTCGCCGGCACGATCTCCACCGACGAGACCCAGCCGAACGGAACGGGGTTGGCGACGGTTTCCGGCGCCCTAATGGTCGAAGGCGCGCCGTGGGCGGGGCGCCAGCCGCTGGCGCGCGCGCCCCGGGTGCTGGTGCGGACAAGGCTCCTGCCCCTGATGGCCGGCAAGCTCGAATTGCCTCTGGTGGAGGCCGACGGGCCCAGCGTACGCTTGATCAGCGACGCTGCGGGACGGGCCAACTGGCAGAGCGACCCACACCAGAAGCCCAAGCCGGTGAAGCTGCCGCCGATCGATCATCTGATCATCACAAACGGGGCTATCACCTACGCCGACGCCAAGAGCCGAGTGAAGTTCGTCGGCACGATCTCGACCAGCGAGGGCGCGGCGGCGCCGGCCGGCCTCTCCACCATCCGCGGCGCCCTGGAAGTCGGTGGCGCGGCGTGGGCGGGTCCACAACCGGTCGTCCGGGCGCCGCGCGTGTTGGTCCAACTGAAGCTCCTGCCGGCGATCGGAGGCAAGCTGAAACTGCCACTGGTCGAGGCCGACGGTCCAGCGGTGCGCTTGGTTCGCGACGCGTCCGGGCGGGCCAACTGGCAGACCAACCCAAACCAGAAGCCCAAGCCCTTCAAGGTCCCGCCGATCGACCGCCTGATCATCAAGGATGGAGCACTCACCTACGATGACGCCAAGAGCAAGACGAAATTCGCCGGGACGGTTTCGAGCAGCGAAACGCTCAATAAAAACGGCCAGGGAACGTTCCAACTTCAGGGTAAGGGTAAGCTGAACGCCGCGCCCTTCCTCGCCCGGATCACTGGCGGCGCGCTGGTGAATGTGGACGCATCTCGGCCCTATCCGTTCGACGCCCAGATCGTGGCGGGGGCGACCAAGCTGGCTGTAAACGGAATCATCGCCCATCCGTTCGACTTCGGGAACGTCTCTGGGCGGGCGCGGGTGAGCGGGCCGGATATCTCCGACCTCTATCACCTGACCGGGATCGCCCTGCCTAACACACCGCCCTATCAGCTTGCCGCTGGCTTCGCAGTGGCGGGCAAGACCTATGCCTTCCGCAACATTGCTGGGCGGATGGGTGATTCCGACCTCGCCGGAAGCCTAGGGGTCAACGATACGAGCGGTCGGCCATTCGTCACCGCCGATTTCGCTTCGCGGCGCCTGAAGCTGGCGGACCTGGCGGCGGTGATCGGTGGTGTTCCCAAGAACACCGCCGGCCACACCCTTTCGCCGGCCCAGAAAGCCATGGCGGCCAAGCTCAAGGCGGAGCGCCGGTTCCTGCCCGATGCCCACCTCGACGTGAGCCGCATCAGGACCACCGACGCCCGCCTCACCTATCAAGCGGCGAGCGTGGACGCCCCAGGGCTGCCGATCCGGGCCCTCTCCCTGAAGGTGAGCCTGGACCATGGCCTCCTGACCATCGACCCGCTCGCCATGACTCTTCCCCAGGGCAATTTGGCGGGGCTGATCCGCCTCGACGCCCGCGGCGCGACGCCGGCCGAATCGATGGACATGAAGCTGACCAACGCGCGACTCGAAAACCTGATGGGCGGCGACGGTGCCAAACCGCCGCTTACGGGCACTGTCTACGGCCGCGTCCAGCTCGCTGGCACGGGGGATTCGGTGCGGGCGGCGGCGGCCAACGCCAACGGGGCGTTGACGATGGTCATTCCGGGCGGCGAGATCCGCCAAGCTTTCGCCGAGCTTTTGGGGATAGACGCCACCAAGGGCCTTTTCCTGTTGTTGGCCAAGAACCAGACTCAGACGCCCATCCGCTGCGCGGTAGCGGATTTCCGCGCCACCAACGGTATCCTCACCGCCCAGCACATCGTCTTCGACACCGGCGTCGTTCTGGCTCAGGGCAAGGGCGAGATCGATCTACGCAACGAGACGGTGAATCTTCAGATCGCCGGCAAACCCAAGAAGTTCCGCCTGGTGCGCATAGGCGCGCCCATCACCGTCAAGGGGCCATTGATTGGGCCTAAGTTCGGTGTGTCGATAGGCAAGGCAGCGGGCCAACTCGTTGTCGCCGGCGTCTTGGGCGCGGTGATCGCGCCGCTCGCAATCATATTGCCATTCGTCAATCCAGGTCTCGCCAAGAACGCCGATTGCGCGGCGCTGATGAGCGAGGCCGCCGGCCGAGGGGTGACGGCGAGGGAGTGAGCAAGTCGGTGCTGTCGGGCTCAGGGCAACTTGTCTGAGGCGGGCGCACCGGAGGCTGGGCCGCTCAAGCTCTGTGCTTGAAGCGCCAGCTGTCGTTGCCGGTCTCAACGAGTGGCTCTCGGTGGGGCACTATCAAAGCAAAGCGGTTCGTTAGGGTTTCGGCATCAGATTGACGATGTCGCCGGTGGTCCTTGTGGGTTATGTTGTCTCTGCAGACCCTACCGGCTGCCCTGGAATCGGGGCGCCGAGGCGAAAATATGAAGCCGTCCGCCTTTGGGCTGACAATGCTCCTCCGAAGAGTCAGAGCCTGCTCGCTCGGCGCGGCGCGTCCGCGGTCGCTTCTGGCAATGTTGGTCGGCAAAGAATTCGTGAAACGGGGCGTGCTAGCGAGGCGTCTGGCACCACAACTCCGAAGTCCGACTCCGCCGCTCTTTTTCCGAGTTCGATTTCCGATACAACACCCACGAAAAAGCCCCATGATGCGTGCGATGCTGGGGGGCGGAAGGCGTCATGGGCAAGCACCTGGCCCATCGGCGGGCTGTGATGGCCGGCACGCTTAAGCAGAAGGCGAGGCGGATTCAGGCGCGACAAAGGGACAGCGAAAATGAAGCTCCAATCCACGACGATCCAAACGATCTCAGATACGCACTCGAGCGTTGAAATGGTGTTCTCCGACAATGTCCAGGCGGAGGTCGCCGCGACGATGTTGCGCTTGCGCGCGACGGTCCATCATCAGCCGAACTCAAGCCTTGCCACAATGCAGGCGAGAGCCCTTCTGATTGCTCGGAGCCTAGTAACCTCCGAAACTCAACGCCTTGGAGATATTGGCGGTCTAGGTGAAAAAGAACTTGCCTGAGGTCGGCTTGTTCTCGCTCAGCGACGGCGCTAGCCGAACAGATCGATCACAGGCGCGGTACATCGCTTTGCCACCGAGCAGGGATCGACCACTTGCGACTCAAGCGGGGCTCTCGCCACGGGGGGCGGCGCGTTGTTGTAACAGGTCATCCCCGCGGCCAGCATGGCCGGATTGCTCGGCATACATTGGTTCTGAGCAGAGGCGACGGCTGGGAGCACCGCGACCAAAGGCTTGGCCCCTGTTATATCACGAGCCCTGGGGCGTCCGAAGCAATCGGCCCGCGCCCCCTTAAAGCAGCGCGTCGCCCCCCGCAGCGGACTAAACGCGCGGCGCGGCCTGGTCGACCTGCGGTGCCGTTTTCTCGTCAGAGGAGGTCCAGCCCTCCTCGCGATAGACGGCCCCACGGGCAACGGCGTCGTTGCCGCTTTGGCGACTGAGGGCGGCTTCGACACTGCCAACGTCGGCTTCTTCAACCCGGGCGCTAACGAGTGTTCCACCACGGCGCACTCCCTCGGCGTAAACGTGAGCGTCCCCTTCGCTGACGCCAGCATCGTTTAGTGCACCGAGCAGTCCCCCCGTCGCGCCGCCGGCAACCGCGCCCGCAACCGCTCCAACGGCCATGGAGGCGAGCCAACCCGCCGCGACGACCGGGCCAATGCCTGGAATCACAAGAAGACCTAGGCCGGCAAGCAGACCAGCACCGCCCCCAATGATCCCACCCGTCGCAGCGCCCTTGCCGGCGCCTTCGGCTGTGTCATCGTCGTTTTCGTGTTCCCGGGCGAACGCGCGGGTGCGTTCGGCACTGCTTCGACCCGCTACGATGCTGAGGTTGTGCACAGGTATACCAAGCGCTTCCAGCTCACGTATGGCGCTCTCCGCTTGGCTTTGGGTGTCGAACAATCTCGTAATAGTGCGCTTCAGCATGGTGTCTCCTGGTATGTAGTTTTGGGCTAGGCGCCTTTATCGACCGGTCACCGAACCCTGGTAGTTAACGGAAGCAGGCGTCGCCTTTCCATCCCGCATGGCGTTGCCGTGCCAGACGCCTTCGGTGTGCTGAGCCATAACCGTGATGTTGGTGTAACCGGCGTTGGCGAAGTGAACGTTGCCTTGCGCTTCGGCGAAGGGACTATTCGCCGCCCCCCGAGCGGCCGCGGGGCGGTTTTGGTCGGCGTCGATTGCGCCGTTCGAGCGTCGATTGGTTTTGAGCACGCGGCGAGAGGGCCTGCCGCGAGAACAGCGATTGCGAGGGTCTCCACGGGGGACTCCAGAGTATGAAGCCCAAACACCCCACCCGCGCCTTAAGTTCCGCGAAGTCGTTTCTCGACGGCAGTGGCGGCCTCGGACGTTCGTGCCCAGCGTATGTGATTACCCACGAGCTCGACGGCCGAGCCAATCACCTTAGAATGGCCCGTGTAGGGCCCTGAAGTCGGGCGGGCGCATGTCCGCTGTCGTTCGGCGGCGCCGGTCAATCGGAATCTGACGGAACTCATGGGTGTGGCGCCAAGCAGGAAGAGCCAAGTGGCGAGCCGCGTAAATTCCGGCCGCTGCTACATGAAACCTCTTGGCAAACGCCGCTCAACCGACAACAAGAGCCGTCTATGCGCGCGGCTCACATCACGCTCGAAACTCATGCACTTGACTTTTGGCTTGCTCGTGGCGCGATCGCCCTGATCGCCGGGCTGCAGCTTCTCTTCATCAACAACAATCTTCCATTTGGACCCAAGTGGCTGGCTCCCGCCTTGGAGATTGCCATGCTCTTGCCCCTTTCGGTCGCGACGACTTGGACGCAGGACCGGTTCCGCCGCGCAACGGCCGACCATCATTGGCAGGAAGTCTTTCGTTATCGCAAAGTAATTCGGGGCATGGCGCTCCTGCTGACGGTCACGGTTATGGTGATCAACTTTGGCGCGCTCTTTTCGGTTGTGCGTGCTCTTACTCATGGCTCCAAGGCCGGCCAATCGCTCTTGTTGGATGCACTAAACATTTGGTTCACAAACGTCGTTGTCTTTGCACTTTGGTTTTGGAACACCGACCGCGGGGGACCCGTCAATCGAGGGCTAACCTCAACGGACACTCCTGACTTTCTCTTTCCGCAAATGTTAGGAGGCGGCGACAAGGATCCAAGTTGGACGCCCGGCTTCATCGACTATTTCTATGTCTCGTTCACGAACGCCACCGCCTTTTCCCCAACCGACACGATGCCGCTCAGCCCGGGAAGCAAGCTCCTAATGACCGTAGAGGCGAGCGTGTCTCTGCTGACTGTTGGCCTCGTAGCGGCTCGCGCGGTTAACATACTCACCTAGGCGGCGGATCGTTGGCGTGAAAATTCCAGAGGCTGACTGAAAGAGTGTCCGGCGTCAGCACCGATGGGACAGATTTAGGGTTTCAGCTAGCGGAGGGTTTTGGTCTCATCGCAGTGACGTAGGAACGAAGATGAGACCAAAACCTTTGCCCTCAAAATCGACGCCCGGTGAGCGGGTGGCGAG